>CAZSBL010000067.1:0-17601 GCA_964605205.1 uncultured Gemmatimonadaceae bacterium | reverse complement strand
CCATCGAGCAGAAGCTGGCCCGGGAGCAGCAGGTCCAGGCCGAGGCGTACCAGACTCAGGTGGTCCAGGAGCAGGCGAACCAGCGCCGGGCCGAGGCCGAGGGGATCCGGGACGCCCAGCAGACCATCTCCGAGTCGCTGGCCGGCGTGAGCGGGCAGCGGTACCTCTACTGGCGCTACATCGAGGCGCTCATGGCCGTGGGCGAGGGCTCGAACAACCTGGTCATCGCGCCCACCGAGGGCGGCGTACCCATCTTCGTGACGCCGGGGGGCGGGAGCCGGTAGAGGACGACGCCACGAGGGGCTGCCCTCCGGGCGGGCTGACGCCAGGCTTCAGGCAGTTCTCTGCGTCTTCGCGTGAATCGGACGCCGGGAACCGCCCTGAAGCCCGGCCTCGCCCTCGAGGATTGGAACCGCATCTAACCCATTGGCGGACGGGGAGTTCACTCCGTTCTGCCAGCGTCCTCCGTCGCGTCTTTCACGATGCGGAACCGGGTCAGGTACTCCACATCCAGCGCGTCGGTGGTGATGGCCCAGACGTGCTCGGCACCGAAGACGGGCTCGGGGTAGGTCCGGAGGCCAGCGGGGGCGTGGACCTGGCCGAGGTAGGTGCCGTCGGGCTCGAATACATCCCAGACGGTGGGCTCGGCCCATTCGTCGGCGGATGCGGGGTCGTCGGGGTCGGCTTGCTCGGCGAGGTAGCCGGGCTGGTGGAGGCGAACCCAGATCCGGCCGTCACTCCCGGCGGCAACGTCCTGGAAGGAGGGTTTGACATCCGGGATGGCCGGGCCGTTCCATTTCCAGTCTGGGGCCACCTGCTGGAAATTGCGGATTCTGCTCATCCGGGCGGCATCCTTCTCGGCGGCGGCCAGGGGCACGGGCTCAGTGTCCCGGCGGATCCGCAGCACGGTGCCATCGGGGCGGAACAGGTCGATGGCGTAGTCGGAGGACAGGCCGCCGGCGAAGTAGCCGTGGGGGCTGAACGTCCAGTGCGGCTGAGGGCTGAACGGTACACTGGTCGTCATGGCCATCTGCTCGGTGCGGAGCGAGATGGCGGCCTCCTCGTATTCCCAGGAGGGGGCGGGCAGGGAGTCCAGCGGTGTGCCGTCGCTGGCGAAGGGCTGGAGGCCGGAGTAGCGCTCCCCGTCGTCGCTCCTGCCCCAGATCTGTGTGTAGGCCCGGCCCGCGGTATCCACGTACAGGCGCCGGCTGGTGAAGTGGGCACCCCGGAGCGGCCATGTGCCGAGAGATTCTCCAGTGGGTGAATAGACGGTGATGCGTGCGTTGCCCGGGTCGCGAAGGAGGACGCGGCCGTCGGGCAGCACAGCCAGTCCCCCGTCGGACTGCTTGTATTCGCCGGGGCCGCCGCCCTCGCGGCCGAAGGTGGCTATGAACTGACCGTCGGGGCCGAATTTCCGGAGGGCCGGGACCTGGCGGTCGTAGATGTAGACGGAGCCGTCGGGTGCCACGGCCATCCCCGCCACATCCCCGAGCATGTAGTGGTCCTCGCCGTCGAAGGCGCCGATGCGCATCTCGGCCTCGAGGCGTGCGTCGGCGTCCCAGGCGCTGCCGGCCAGGGTGCGGACGATGACGGCGTCGCCCACGGTGTCTCGCTGGACCTGGAGCGCGGGTGCGTCATCGCCGCCGCAGGCGGTCAGGCCGGAGAGCAGCCCGGCGGTCAGGCCGGCGGTCAGGCCGGCGAGGGCGAAGGCGTGGGGGGTTGGGCGTCGGCGCATGGCTCTCATTCGGCTGGGGTTTCAGTGGATGCCAGGGCCACGCGGAAGCGGGTGACGTACTGGACATCGAGGGCATCGCGGACCACGGCCCAGACGTTCAGGCCGTCGAAGGTCGGGGTCGGGGAGAAGGACATGTCCACGGGGCCGGTGACGCGTCCGAGGTAGGTGCCGTCGGGCTCGAAGACGTCGAAGGCGGGCGGCTCGTGCCAGCGGAGGGCGGGCCGGGCGGTGGGGTCATCGGGGTCCGGCTCCAGGAGCTGGCTGTCGGGGATCGGCTCCGCGGGCTGGTGCAGGAGGACCCAGATCCGACCGTCCCGGCCGACGAACAGGTCCCGGTAGGGCGGCTTCTCATGGGGGATCGCAGGGCCGTTCCACGTCCAGTCGGGCTGGGTCCGACGCATGCTCCACCGGGTCAACTCCTCGCGATTCGACCGCTCGCCGCCCTTCACCGGCACGGGCTCGTAAACGCGCTCGATGCGGAGCACGGTGCCATCCGGCTTGAAGAGGTCTATGGCGTAGGCGTCGGACACGCCGCCCACCGTGTAGCCGAAGGGGCTGAAGGCCCAGTGGTCGCTGGCGCTGAAGGGCACGGTGTTGACGCTGGTACTGGTCCCGCCCTCGTTGGTGCGCTGGGCCACGAGCCGCTCCCCCTCGAAGTCGAAGTCGGGCTCGGCCACGGTGTCCACGGGCTGGCCGGTCTCGGGGTCATAGGCCACGAGCCCCATCCGCCAGTCCATCACGCTGGCCTCGGGGTCCAGGAGGATCTGGGTCCAGACCCGGCCGGTGGTGTCGACCACCAGCGGGTTGCCGGTGTGGAAATTCCCGCGGACGGACCAGGTGTCGAGTGGCTCGCCGGTGGCCGAGTAGACCTGGAGGCGGGCGTTCCGGGGGTCCCGGAGCACCACCCGCCCGTCGGGTAGCACGCCCAATCCGCCATCCGGCCCCCGGTACTCGCCGGGGCCTTCCCCTTCCCGGCCGAAGGTGGCCAGGTACGTGCCGTCGGGGGCGTACTTCCGGAGCGCCGGGACCTGCGTGTCCATGACGTAAATGGATCCGTCCAGCGCCACGGCCAGCGACCGGATGCTGCCGAACATGTAGTGGTCCTCCCCCTCGAACACGCCGATCCGGAGCTCGGGCTCGAGGGTGGCCGTGGTCTGCCACTCGCTGCCGCCCAGGGTGCGCACGATAACGGTGTCGCCGACCGTGTCTCGCTCGACCCGGAGGCGCTCCGGGCCCGTCTCGCCGCACGCGGCGAGAATGAGGAATGCAAGGACGGTCCAGGCGGCAGGTCTCATGGTGGCAGGCTCGCGGTTTCCGGATTGAAATTGAGGATGTCCCGTGCATGAGACAGCGCAAGTGGGCGTATCGTTGTATGGTCCGCTGCCGGGAGCAAGGGCCGGCTGGTCCGGGGCTTGCACCGGCCGGGGACGGATCCGCCGGTGGCTGCATCGATCTCCGGCGATCCGACGGGGGCGAGGCGCCGACCGCCACCGATCTGCAGGCCTCGCGCGCGTGGAACGCCGGACGTAGCTTCCGGCAGCCGCTACTTCTGACAGGGGGTTGGCCACGTGGATGTCAAATCGGTGGAGTTCCTGACGCGACTGCTGGACGCGCCGGGCCCGAGCGGGTTCGAGGCCCGGGCGGCCCGGGTGTGGCGGGAAGAGGCCGGAACGCTGGTAGACGAGGTCTCGGCGGACGTGAGCGGCAACTCCGTGGCCACGCTGAACCCCGGCGGTTCGCCGCGGGTCATGCTGGCGGGCCACATCGATGAGATCGGCTTGATGGTCACGCACGTCGATGAGAACGGCTACCTCTACTTCGAGGGGATCGGCGGGTGGGACCCGCAGGTGCTGGTGGGCCAGCGGGTCCGTCTGCTGACGAAGGACGGTGACGTGAAGGGCGTGATCGGGAAGAAGCCGATCCACCTGATGAAGAACGAGGAGAAGGAGAAGGCGTCGAAGATCAAGGAGCTCTGGATCGACATCGGCGCCAAGGACCGGGAGGCGGCCCACCGTCGGGGGCTGCGGGTCGGGGACCCCGCGGTGATCGATGCCCCGCTGCTGGAGCTCGACGGAGACCGGATCGCGAGTCGGGCCATCGACAACCGCATCGGCGCGTTCGTGGTCCTCGAGGCGCTGCGGCTGCTGGCCCCGGACCCGCCGGCCGCCAAGGTCTCGGCGGTGGCCACGGCGCAGGAGGAGATCGGCTACTCCGGCGGCGGCGCCCGGACGAGCGCCTTCCATCTGGAGCCGGAGCTGGCGCTGGTGGTGGACGTGACGTTCGCCACGGACGCGCCGGAGATCGAGAAGAAGGAGCTGGGCGAGCACGAGCTGGGCGGCGGCCCGGTGCTGAGCCGTGGCTCGGCGGCGCACCCGGTGGTCTTCGAGCGACTGGTGGAGGTGGCGGAGGCGGAGGGGATCCCGTATACCATCGCCGCCCAGGCCCGGTTCACGTCCACCGACGCCGACGCGATCTACCTGTCGCGGGCGGGTGTGGCCACGGGGCTCATCTCCGTGCCGAACCGGTACATGCACTCGCCGAACGAAGTGGTCAGCAGGAGCGACCTGGAGCACGCCGCTCGCCTCATCGCGGCGTTCGTCCGCGGCCTGGAGCCGGACACGGACTTCGTTCCGCACTAACCTGCGAAAAAGCCGTATCTCCCGGTCCGCCAACCAGTTCAAAGGCCTTCACGAGAACGCCACGATGCGACTGATCGACATCTCTCAACCGCTGGGACCGGACACGGCCGGGTGGCCGGGTGACCGGCCGTTCGAGCTGGACTGGACGCTCCGCCGGGAGGAAGGCGACGCGGTGGACCTGGCGGCCATCGCCCTCAGCGTCCACACGGGGACCCACGTGGACGGTCCGATGCACACCGGGGATGGCCCGGGTGCCGGCGCGCTGCCGCTGGGCCCGTTCGTGGGACCGGCCGAGGTGGTGGACGGCCGTCCGTTCATCGAAGCCGCCCCGTCGAGCGCCCCAGCCCGGGGCGGCGCTGTCACGAGTGGGGCCGTGGTGGCCCCGGCGGTGCTGGATGACGTGGATGCGGAGGTGACGCCGCGGGTGCTGATCCGCACCCGGGACGCCGTGGACCCGACGGCGTTCCCGGACGAGGTCGTCGCGCTGTCGCCGGCGCTGGCCCGGGCGCTGGTGGAACGGGGGTTCGTGCTGGTGGGCACGGATGCCCCCTCGGTGGACCCGGTGGACTCGAAGGCGCTGGAAACGCACCGGATCCTGGCTGATGGCGGGATCCCGAACGTGGAGAATCTGGTCCTCTCCGGTGTAGAACCGGGCCAGTACACGTTCATCGCGCTGCCGCTGCGCCTGGAAGGCGCGGACAGCTCGCCGGTGAGAGCGGTGCTTGTGGATGGCGAGATCTGAAAGGTGACGGGCGGGGACCGATGGCAATCAACAGCGACACGGACGGGCGCGGCAACCCGGGGTCCGCCACGTGACCGTCCCCATCGTCATCCCGTGGGACCTGTACCAGGGGAAGCTGGTGGTGTGGTGCGAGGTGGTGGCGGCGGGCGCCCGGAAGGCGGTGCTGCTGCCGCGGCTGGACACGATCTTCGCCCCGGACCACGAGGATCCGGCCCGGGAGCGGGGGTACGACGCACTGGACTGGCGGCTGGTCAGCCCCCGGGAGGAGGACTGGCGGAAGTACCGTGAGATGGTCCGCGAGCAGGCGGAGCGGTACGGGCTCCGGCACCGGATGCAGCGGGTGGAGAACGTGGCCGAGTGGGTCCACGGAAAGAAGGTCGTGGTTCCCCAATACCATCTTTGGCTGTACCGTGAGGACGCGGTGGACGAGAAGATCGACGAACTGTACGCCGAGTCGGACCCGCAGAAGCGGCGGGCGCTCTGGCGAGAACTGCTGACGTGGCAAACGTCGGACAACCCGATAGTGGAGGAGACCTGAAGGAATGGACACGAGTACGCTGGTGAAGGAGCTGCAGGGGATGCGGGAGAACGGCTACCTGCCGGACCCCATCCTGCGGAAGGCCGTCCGCACCCTGGAAGAGTCGAACGACCGGTTCAACTGGGTCGGCATCTACCTGTTGCGGGACAACGAGGACAAGCTGTGGCTCCACAACTACGTGGGTGAGCCCACGGAGCACGCGGAGATCGAGGTGGGCGAGGGCGTCTGCGGCACCGCCGTGGCCGAGAAGGAGAACCAGGTCGTCCAGGACGTCTCCGAGGTGGAGAACTACCTGGCGTGCAGCCCGAAGGTGGAGGCGGAGATGGTGGTGCTGATCCGGGCCGGCGACGAGGTGCTGGGCCAGATCGACATCGACAGCCACGAGAAGGGCGCGTTCACCGAAGACGACGAGGCCGGCGTGCAGGCCGTGGCCGACAAGCTGGCCGAGGTCCTGATGGCGGAGCGCCACGCGGCCTGATCGGCGGCGACATGCTCCGGAGCGTCCTCGCGCCGAACGCGTCGCCACTGACGCTGGACGGCACGCGGTGCTACATCGTCGGCCGGGACCGGGTGGCCATTATCGACCCGGGCTCCGATGACCCGACCCACCTGGATGCCATCGTCGACTCCGTCGGCGATGGCGTTCTCGTGGCCATCCTGGTGACCCACGCCCACCCGGACCACCTGGCCGGCGCCGGCGCCCTCGCCGAGCGCCTCGACGCGCCCGTCCGCCGGGCCGCCAACCGATCGATGCCGCCCGGAGACGCCGTGGAGACCGACGCCGGCTACCTCATGGCCGTCCCCACCCCCGGCCACACCTCCGACCACCTGGCCTTCCACTGGCCCGAGCAGCGCGCCGTCTTCTGCGGCGACCTCATGATGGGCGGTCAGGACACCGCCCTGGTGGCCCCGCCCGACGGCCGCCTCGGACCGTACCTCGATTCGCTGGAGCGGATCCGGGCCCTCGCGCCCCGGGTCATCCACCCCGCGCACGGGCCCGACATCACCGGCCCCGACGCCGCCATCGACCGCTACCTCGCGCATCGCAGGGAACGCCTCGAGCAGGTCATGGCCGCGCTGCGCGCGGGCCACGGCGATGACAACGACGCCCTCCGGGAGGCCGTCTACGGCCCTGAGCTCGACGCAGAGCTCCACGCCTGGGCCAACGCCGCGATCAAGGCGTACCTCCAGTACCTCCAGGGCCAGGGCCGCGTGCGGCGAATCGGCCACGGCTGGACGGTGGTGGAGGACGAGGGCGACTGACGGCCGGCGTCACACTTGGCGGCCGGCGGGGTCCGGCCCTATCCTACCACGTCATGCCTATCTTCACGGACCTCGATTCTGGTGCCCTGAAGGACGCCACGCTGGACCGACTCCGCCGGCTGGTGGAGCTTGAGAGCCCGTCCAGCGACGAGACCCGGCTGCGGGCCGTGGCCGCCGAGCTGGTGGCCCAGCTCATCGAGGTGGGCGCGGCGGTGGAGACAGTGGACGTGTCCGGCGTGGGCGAGCACGTGATCGGCCGGGTCCCCGGCGACGGCGCCCCGATCCTGATCCTCGTGCACCTCGACACCGTGCACCCCGTGGGCACGTTCGACCCGACCTTCCGGGTCGAGAACGGCCGGGCGTACGGCCCGGGCGCGTACGACATGAAGGGCGGCGTGGCGTGCGTGCTGGAGGCGCTGGCACGGCTCGGTGCCCGGCGTAACGACGGGCCCGCCCCGGACCCCGGCTCGGGCTCCTTCCGCCCCGTGACGCTCCTGGCCACCTGTGACGAGGAGACGGGGTCGGACACGTCCCGGGACCTCATCGAGGAGCTGGCCGGGGACGCCCACGTGGCGCTGGTCCTCGAGCCGCCGCTGGCCGACGGGAGCGCCAAGACCCGGCGGAAGGGGGTGGGGCTGTACCGGCTCACGACCCACGGCCGGGCATCGCACGCGGGGCTGGAGCCGGAGAAGGGCGTCAACGCGCTTCTGGAGCTGGCCCACCAGACCGTGGCCCTCACCGCGCTGGCCGACCCCGGCCAGGGCACCACCGTGAGCGTGACCCAGGTCACGGGAGGGACGGCCATCAACGTGATCCCCGCCCGGGCCGAGGCCGGCGTGGACGTCCGCTTCACCACGGAGGCGGAGGCGGAGCGGGTGGACGGAGCGATCCGGTCGCTGGAGCCGGTGCTCGACGGCGCACGAATCGAGCTCGCCGGCGGGATCAACCGGCCGCCGCTGGAGCGGACGGAAGCGATCGCGGCGCTGTACGAGCGGGCCCGGTCACTGGCGGCCGCGGCGGGCTGGGAGCTGGGCGAGGGGCTGTCGGGGGGCGGGAGCGACGGCTCGTTCACCGCGGCGCTGGGCGTTCCCACGCTGGACGGGATCGGCCCGCTGGGCGATGGCGCCCACGCCGACTACGAGCACGTGGAGGTGGCCGATCTGCCTCGCCGGGTGGCCCTCTACGGACGGCTGCTGGAGACGCTTTGAGTGGCAGCGACCCGGGTCGCCCCGGTGCGGGCGCCGGGGGCGAGCCCGGGTCAGGGTTGATCATCCGGCCGCTCTCGGGGCTCGCCGAGCGAGAGGCGTGCGTGGCGCTCCAGGAGCGGGTCTGGGGCGAGGCGTTCGCCGACCGGGTCCCGGCATCGGTGCTGATGATTGCGCTGGAGACGGGCGGCGTGGCCAGCGGCGCGTTCCTGGGCGGGCGGCTGGTCGGGTTCGTGTTCGGGATCACCGGGATCCGGGAGGGTCGGCCGATCCACTGGTCGGACATGCTGGCCGTGGCGCCGGAGCACCGGAGTGAGGGGATCGGGTTCCGGCTCAAGGCGCATCAGCGGGCGGTGCTGCTGGAGCGGGGGGTGGAGGAGGCCCGCTGGACCTTCGACCCGCTGGAGGCCCGCAACGCCCACATCAATCTCCATCGCCTGGGCGCCCTCGTTCGCGAGTACCGGCGGGACGTCTACGGCGCGTCGGAGTCACCGCTCCACGTCGGGATCGGCACGGACCGGCTGGTGGCGGAGTGGCCGATGGCGTCGGACCGGGTGCGGCGCACACTGACCGGTGAGGTCACGGCCCACGGGTTCTCGACCGACGACGCGCCGCTGCTCAACCCACCCGTAGGCGGCGGCGTCTCGATCCGGCCCAGCCGCCGCGTGTCCGAGCCGGAGGCACCGGTGGTACGGATCGCCATCCCGGCCGACATCCAGGCGCTGAAACGAGCGGACCTCGCCCGGGCGGCGGCCTGGCGAGAGAACGTGCGGGCGGCGTTCGAGGCGGCGCTGGAGGCCGGGTACACGGCCGTGGATGTCGAACGGGGCGGGGCCGTCGAACGGGGTGCGGGGGTGGAGCCGGCCACGGACGCTGGCCGCGCCGGGCGAACCGACGCCGCCCTCGTCGTCTACATCCTGACCCGGGGCTTCTCCGCGTAGAGGGCGTCGTCGGCTTCCCGCAGGAGGGCGTCGGTGTCGGGCATGTCGTCCCGGAAGATGGCGAGCCCCGCCGACACCTGGATCGGCCCGTTGCCGATCTCCTCCATGGCGTCGGCGAACCGGATCCGGACCCGCTCGATGAACGCCCGGGCGCCCTCTTCGTCGGTCTCGGAGAGGAGCGCCACGAACTCATCGCCGCCGTAACGGGCGACCAGGTTCATGGCCCGGGTCTCCTCGCGAAGCGCACGGGCGAAGGCCTGGAGCGCCCGGTCACCGGCCAGGTGGCCGTAGCTGTCGTTGTAGTCCTTGAAGTCGTCGAGGTCGAGGATTACGGCCGCCAGGTCGCGGCCGCGCCGGGCGGCGGCGAACTCGCGGGCGAGCTCCCGCTCGAGCTGCCGGCGGTTGGCGAGCCCGGTGAGCGGGTCGGTCACGGACAGCTCGGTGACGCGCTCGAAGAGGCGGGCGTTCTGGATGGCGATGGCGGCCTGCTCGGCCATGGCGTTCAGCAGCTCGAGCTCCTCCGGGTCGAACGGGTCGTCGCGGATGCAGGCGTAGAGGGCGCCCAGCGTCTCACCCTGGAACCGGATCGGCGCCGCGGCCACGGGCCAGTGGCCGAGGAACGCCAGGCTCTGGGGCTGGATATACGGGTCGGCGCCCGGGTTGGCCGTGGCCCGGGGCTTTCCGTGGCGGACCACCCAGCCGGTGAAGCTGCCCTCGATGGGGAACCGCAGCCCGACCACCTCATCGGGGAGCCCCACGGCCGACCGGGTCTCGAGGCTGTGCCCGTCTCCCGTGATGAGCTCGATGCCCGCGGCACGTGTGTTGAACACCTCCCGGGCGGACTCCGAGATGGTCAGCAGCGTGCGATCCAGGTCCATGGTCCCGGCCAGCGAGTGGGTCACCTCCACGAGGGCCCGGGTGTGGGCGAGCTGCCTGCGCTGGTCGGCGTCGCGGTCGGCCAGGGCGAACGCGTGGGCGGTGCGGAGCGCCAGGAGCATCCCGAACAGCGCGATGGCCACCACCGTCTCGGGGCGGGCCTCCCGACCCAGGCCGATGTCGGTGATCGCCACCGCCATGAAGAGCGCGGCTCCCGGCACCAGCACCTTCCGGAGCGCGTCCCGGGTACGACGTCGCGCCTCCATGGCCGCCGTGGTGGGCGCCTCCTCCCGGGCCCGAACCCCGCTCCAGGCGAAGAGAACCCACGCCACGATCCAGATCAGGTCGAACGGGTTGCCCAGGACGAACGGGCCCGGATCCACCCCGGTCACCGTCAGCAGCGTGGCCACGCCGAAGACCAGGGTGGTCAGCAGCAGGAGGACGGCGGAGCGGGGTGACATCACGCCGCCCCGGTGCAGCACCACCAGCGAGGCCACCAGGATCGGCACACCGGCCACTGCCTGCAGCGTGGTCAGCACCGCCACCTCGAACTCGCCGCCGGTGCCCAGGAACGGCTCCACCACCAGCCGCAGCGTAACGAACGTGATGGCGAGGAAGAGGAGGAGCGCGTCCACCGCCAGGTACGACCGCCAGCGGCCCCATCCCGAGCCCAGGGCCAGCACCCCGCCCGCGGCGATCAGGACGTGCGTGCCCAGGAGCACGTACAGCCCCCGCGGGATCTGGCCCGGCGCCAGGGTGGGCGCCTCGTACAGCCAGATGAGGATCGCCATCACCCCCACCGCGGCCGCCGCCCAGAGCGTCAGGAACGCGGTCCGGGCGCGGGCCTGCGTCTGACGCGCCTGACGCGCCCACGCCACCGCCGCCAGGAACGGCGCGATCACCCACGGGGTCGTCTCCAGCGCGGCGGCGCTGTCCCGGACCAGCAGCGGCAGGTACGCCGCCACCACCAGGATCAGACCCACCACCCACCACGACGCGCCCCGCGTCGCCCGCCGCACGGCGCGGACGGTCCGGAAGGAAACGAGATCTCGGCTGTTCCCGGGCAGCTCTATGCCCATGGTGCCGGTCCGGTTGTGGGGATGTACGTTGAGCCCGAGGGGAGAACACGGGACGGCCGCCACGAATCGGGCCTGAACCGGAAGATAGAATGCCGAATTCCGCCAAACAAGGAGCGCATCGCCTCGCCGCGGTCCGGCTGCAGCGGATCGCGCTCCCGCTCCGGGCGCCGTTCCGGATCTCATCGGGGGTGACCCACGCGCGGCGGATCCTCCTGGCGCGCCTGGACTTCGGCGGCCTCGAGGGGATCGGCGAGTGCGTGGCCGGAGAGGCCCCGTTCTACTCGGCGGAGACCGTGGACACGGCGAGGCACGTAATCGAGGGGTACCTGGCCCCGGCGCTGATCGGGGAGACGCTCGCGGGGCCTGAAGACGCCCGTCGTCGCATGGATCGGGCGGCCCGGGGCCACCGTATGGCCAAGGCGGCCCTCGAGATGGCGGTGTGGGACGCGTTCGCCCGGGCGGCGGGCCGGTCGCTGGCCGACGCCCTCGGCGGCACGGCCGCCTCCGTCCCCGCCGGGGTCAGCATCGGGATCCACGAAGACACGGCCGCGCTCCTCGATGCGGTGGCCGGCCACCTCGATGACGGCTATCGGCGCATCAAGCTGAAGATCGCCCCGGGCCGGGACACCGACGTGCTGGCCGCCGTGCGCGGCCGGTTCCCGGGGATCGCACTGACGGTGGACGCCAACGCCGCGTACGGTCGCCGCGACCTGGCCCGGCTCCGGGCGCTGGACGAGTACGGCCTGGACTACATCGAGCAGCCGTTCGCCGAGGACGCGCTGCTGCTGCACGCCGAGCTCCAGGCGGCGATGGAGACGTCGCTCTGCCTCGACGAGACCATCACCAGCCCCGAGCGGTGCCGGGACGCGCTGGCCGTGGAAGCGTGCCGTGTGATCAACATCAAGCCCGGCCGCCTGGGAGGCCACGGGCCGTCGAAGGAGGTCCACGAACTGTGCGCCGGGGCCGGCGTGCCCGTCTGGTGCGGCGGGATGCTGGAGTCGGGGATCGGCCGGGCCCACAATGTAGCGCTGGCAAGCCTGCCGAACATGCGGCTCCCCGGCGACACTTCCGCCAGCGCCCGTTACTGGACCCGCGATGTGGTGGACCCGCCGTTCACCCTGAACCCCGACGGGACGGTGGACGTCCCCGACGGCCCGGGGATCGGCGTGGCCATCGACGAGGACTACCTCGAGTCGGTGACCGAGGAGAGCGTCACGCTGGTCTGACGACGACGGACGAGGATCCTCCGCTCAGTCCTCCGCGACCTCCGCAGCGGCCTCGCGAAGCAGCTCCCACGCGCGCTCGACGTGCTCTTCGGTGGTCCGGAGGTTCCCGATGGCGATCCGGATGGCGTAGCGGCCGTCGACCCTGGTGTGGGAGAGGAAGACTTCGCCGGAGGCGTTGACGCGGTCGAGGATGGCGGCGTTCATGGCGTCGAGGCGGGCCTCGTCGTCCTCGCCTACCGGCCGGAACCGGAAGGCCACCACGGAGAAGGGGATGGGGGCGAGACGCTGGAAGTCGGGGGCGTCGTCGACCCGGTCGCCGAAGAGGCGGGCCAGGCGCCGGTGCTCGCGGATCGCCTCGATGACGCCCCTGCGGCCGAAGTATCGGAGCACGAACCAGAGCTTCAGCGACCGGAACCGGCGGCCGAGGGAGACGCCGTAGTCCATGAGGTTGGTGACGTCGGTCTCACCGGTCTTCAGGTACTCGGGCGTGAGGCTGAAGGCCCGGCGCATGATCTCCGGGTGCCGGGTGTAGGCCGCGGAGCAGTCGATGGGGACGAACATCCACTTGTGGGGGTTCACCACCACCGAGTCGGCCCGATCTACGCCGTCGAGCACGTGCCGCAGCTCGGGTACCACGGCGGCGGTGCCACCGTACGCGCCATCCACGTGGAGCCAGACGTCCTCGCACTCGCAGATGTCCGCGATGGCGGGAACCGGGTCCACGGCCGTGACACCCGTGGTCCCCACCGTGGCGACCACGGCCAGCGGCAGGAAGCCACGGGCCTGGTCCTGGTGGATGGCGCGCTCGAGGGCCTCCGGGTGCATCCGGAACGCGTCGTCGGTCTCGACATGGACCACGTTCTCGTGGCCGAGCCCCAGGGTGATGACCGCCTTGTCCACGGAGGAATGGGCCTCCTCGGAGCAGTAGACCCGCATCCGGGGCACGTCATCGCGGCCGGCCAGCCCCCGCTCCCGGACCTGGAGCTCGGCCGCCTCCCGGGCGGCGGCCAGGGCGTAGAGGGTGCTGGATGACGCCGTGTCGTTGATGACGCCGTGGAAGGTGTCGGGCAGCCCCAGCATCTTCCGGAGCCAACTGAGGGTGACCTCCTCGAGCTCCGTCTGGGCCGGGCCGCTCTTCCAGAGCATGGCGTTCACGTTCAGCGCCGCGGCCAGCGCCTCGCCCAGGATCCCCGGGCCCGAGCCGGTGATCCCGAAGTAGGCGAAGAACCCGGGGTGGTTCCAGTGGGTGGTGTTCGGGACGATCAGGCGGTCGTAGTCGGCCAGAATCGCGTCGAACGGCTCGGCCTCCTCCGGCGCCTCGCCGGGCAGCGCGCCGGCCACATCGCCGGGGCGGAGACTCGGCAGCACGTCGACCTTCTCGGGGTGGCCCAGATAGTCGGCGATGCGGTCGATGACCGCGTGCCCCTGCTCTTTGAACTCGTCGGGCTGCATGTCGCGGATCATACATGGCAAGGTAGGATGGGGCCCCGCCCGCCAACAGGCCGCCGGGGCCGCCCGTTCGTGGCCGTACGGCGATGGGGGATCTGCCGGGCGGAGCAGCGCTCGGCGTGGACCGCCGGCCCCGTCTCTTCTTTCGATGAGGGGATGAGGAGTGCCAGCCCTGCGGGCGGACCGCCCCTCATCCGTCCCCGAGCGCCCCCGCCACCACCATCACCAGCACATCCGCCGTGAATGGCTTCGTCACGTACGCGGCCCCGATACTGTCGATCCCCCGGTCCGCCAGCTCCGTCTCCTCGTAGCCGGACATGAAGACCACCCGGAGGTCGGGGTTCCGTGCCCGGAGCGTCCGGGCCAGCTCGTCGCCCGGCATCCCGGGGAGCACCACGTCGGTGAGGAGGAGCTGCACCTTCCCGCGGGCCGCGTCGGCCATCTCCACCGCCGCGTGCCCGTCCACCGCCTCCAGCACCACGTACCCCCGACGTTTCAGCACCCGGGCCGCGAGCTCCCGCACCGGCGCCTCGTCATCGACCACCAGCACCACACCCTTGTACTTCGCCACCGCATCCTCCTTCGAGACCGATCCACCTCCAGTATCGACAGCATCCGCACCCGCCTTTAGCCGCCGGGCCGCCCGTCGCACGTACCCCGACGTCCCCGCGCGGGCCGGCCACCCGGCACACCACCGTTCCCGCCGCTCTTTCCCGCGGCGACGGTCCGCCCCACGTTTCCCGGCATGCGACGACTTCACGGTACTTCCATCGGCGCCCTCGGCCTCCTGGCGACGGCCGCGCTCACGGCATCGCCGACGGCGGCCACGGCCCAGGCCGCGACGCCGACCTCGCCCGCCGCCGTCCTCGACTCGGTCATCACCACGCCACCGCTGCACCGGGCCCACTGGGGCGTGGCGGTGCACGACCTGGCCACCGGCGAGCCGGTCCTGCGCCACAACGCGGATCGGCTCTTCAGCGCGGCGTCGACGATGAAGCTCGTGACGGCCGCCGCGGCGCTCGACCTGCTCGGGCCCGACTTCCGGTTCCGGACCGGCGTTGTGGGCACCTGGGGCCCGGACGGGCGGGCCGACGCCCTCCACGTGATCGGGGGCGGCGACCCGTCCATGACCGACGCCTTCTACGACGACCCGCTGGCGCCCCTCGACTCGCTGGCCGACTCCCTGGCGGCCGCGGGGCTCCGGCGCGTGGCCGCGCTGGTCATCGACCAGAGCCGCTTCGACAGCGCGGCGGTCTTCCCGGCGTGGGAGACGTTCGACCTGGACTGGTACTACGCGGCGCCCGTCGCCCCGTTCGCCGTGATGGCCGCGGCCACCGAGATCATCGTGATCCCGGGCGCCCGGGGCGAGCTCGCCCGGGTAGTGGTACCCCACGCCAAGGGTCTGGTGGGGATCGATGCCGGGATCCGGACCGTGGCCGGAAACGCTGACTGGGACGACGTCCTGCGCCGCCTCCCCGACGCCGATTCGCTGGTGCTCCGGGGCACCATCGGGGAGGGGGCCGGGCCCGACACCTCGTGGATCGCCCAGAGCCGGCCCGGGCAGGTGGCGGGCCTGGCGTTCCGCCGGGCGCTGGAGCGAGCCGGGATCGAGGTCGAAGGACCCGTGGTCGTACGCTACACCCCCGGACAGGACGCCGACGGCCCGGACGCCCGCTGGGTCTTCTGGGAGTCGCCGCCGCTGATGGAGATCATGCGCGTGGCGCTGGAGCGGAGCGAGAACTGGACCACCGAGCAGGTGGTGAAGACCATGGCCGCGCGGCTCGTCGGACTGGGCACGTGGAGCGGCGGCCGGATGATGGTGGGCCGATTCCTGACCCGGAGCGTGGGTATGGACGAAGACGCCTTCTACCTCCGCGACGCCTCGGGGCTCACCCCCCAGGGGCTGCTCACCCCCGCGGCGGTGACGGCGCTGCTGCGGTGGATGGCGGACCAGCCGTGGAGCGACGCGTGCCGCGACGCGCTGGCCCGGCCCGGCGAGCCGGAGAGCACCCTGAACGACCGGCTGCTGCGGTACGAAGATCGCATCATCGCCAAAACGGGTACGCTCCGGCACGTGAACGCCCTGAGCGGATACCTGGAGACCCGCGACGGCCGCACCCTGGTCTTCAGCGTCCTGAGCAACGGGTCCGGCCAGCCGTCGTGGCAGGTACAGCCGGCGGTGGACCGGATCGTGGAATCACTACTGGAGAGTGGGAGCTGACATGGATACGACGGAAACGCAGACGACGATCCCCGAGCCGCGCAAGCGGGGCCGCGGGCTGCTCTGGGGCTTCATCGCCGTACTCCTGGCCTTCGGCGCCGGGTTCGGCTGGCAGTTTTACGAGGCGAGCACGCTCCGCGACCAGCTCTCGCAGACCGAGCAGGAGCTCATGGTCGAACGGCTCCGCGTACGCCTCGGCCAGGCCGCCATCTCCGCCCAGGCCGGCGACTACGAGACCGCCCGCCGCCAGATGAGCGACTTCTTCACTCGCCTCGACGATGCCCGGCTCGCGCTCCCCGACCACGTGCGCTCCGTGGCCGACGAGTTCCTGGCCATGCGCGACGAGGTCATCACCGGACTCTCCCGCTCAAACCCCGAGTTCGCCAGCGTCCTCTACGGCATGCTCGACCGGTTCACCAACGTGGCCGGCCTCCAGGAGACCATTGCACCGGGGGAGGCGCCCGCGGAGGCACCCGCCAGTGGGGACACGCCGGTCGCGCCCGGTGATGCCATGGAAGGCGAAGGCTGATTCGCGCCCGCCGTATGGTTGGCGGGGCCACCGCCTCTGCGGCACGAGGATGTTGAGGGGACAACCGGGCGAAAGCAGGGCGCGGGGCGGAGCTGCTGGCTGAGGAGTGCCAGCCTGGCCGGCGGTTCATCCCCTCAGCCCCCGAGCGCCTCCTTCATGGCGCGATACCCTTCCTCGAGAAAGAACTCCACGGCCTCGAAGTCAAAGGTCGAATAGCCGCTCACGTCCGGCTCCACCTTGAGGATGGGCGGGCCGAACCAGCTGTCCTCCACCACCTCCCGGCGGGCGTAGGCCATGATGTCCGTGACCCGATGGTGGATCGCTATCAGCCCCTTGTCGATGGTGTCGGCCGCGTCCTTCTCCTTCCCGGAGCTCGTCTGCACCGCGATGATCCGCGTGGCGCCCCGATCCGCCGCCTTCGTGATGGGGACCGTGTCCATCACGCCACCGTCCACCAGGTGCATCCCGTTCACCTCCGCCGGCGGATAGAAGACCGGGAGCGCCGCCGACGCGTACACCGCCTCCACCAGCGGCACGTCCGTGCGGCCGCCGGCGCCGAACCAGACCGTGTCTCCCGTCTCCAGGTCCACCGCGTTGATGGTCAGCGGGAGCACCAGCTCCGACCACTCCGTCACCGGCAGCACCCGCCCGATGTACTCCCGCAGCGCCTCGCCCCGGAAGATGGACCGCTGACGGATCCCCATCGGGAGCAGCGCCCACCGGTTGATGTCCACGATGTCGCTCTTCGTCAGCCCACGGGCGTTCTCCGCCAGCTCCTTCGGCGACGCGCCGCCCGCGATGCACGCGCCCACCAGCGCGCCGATGCTCGTCCCCACGATCTCGGCCACGCTCTTCCCCCGCTCCACCAGCGCCCGCCACGCGCCGGCGTGGGCCACGCCCTTCACACCGCCGCCGCCCAGGACCAGCACGGTCTTGTCGTGTCTCTCCATGACAGGGAAAGTAGCGGAGCGACGCTTCCGTGCCAGCGGCGGCGACGGCGATGAGAAGATGAGGAGGATGGCTCTTCTCCGCTCTGTTGAAGAAAGCACCTCTTCGACATTTCGAGCGGGTCGTGTGGGCTCCGGAGGCATCGTCAACCGCGTTAACCGCGGAGACACGGAGGCGCGGAGCACGCGCGGAGAACTTCTTTTGAGTTTG
>CAZSBL010000066.1:2245-17677 GCA_964605205.1 uncultured Gemmatimonadaceae bacterium | reverse complement strand
TCCGGCTACTGGGCCTCGAGCCCGTGAATGGTCAACTACCTGGCGCCCTAATATTGGGTGACGCCGCGACCAGCCGAGGGCGGCCTTCTCATTCCAACTCCGCGATTCAACGGACGTTCGCCCCGCCGGTACACCCGGGAGCCGACCCTGGCACCGTTTCACCGGTGGCGGTTCGGCGGGCGCCGTCGGCGGCAAGGAGCTCGAAGAGGGTGTCGGTGACGCGGTGGAGGGGGACCACGCGGTCCACGGCGTCGAGGCGGATGGCCTCCTTGGGCATCCCGAAGACCACGCAGCTGTCCTCGTCCTGGGCCACGGTCCGGGCTCCGGCGTCCCGCATGGACTTGAGGCCACTGGCGCCATCGGCGCCCATCCCGGTGAGGATGGCGCCCACGGCGTTGCTGGCGGCGGCCCGCGCCACCGACTCGAAGAGCACGTCAACACTGGGGCGCTGGTGGTGGACGGGCGGCCCGTTCTTGACGCGGACGGCGTAGCGGGCGCCGTCGCGGATCAGGACCATGTGGCGGTCGCCGGGGGCCAGGAGGACGAGCCCCGGCAGAACCTCATCGCCGTTCTTCGCCTCGCGGACCTCGAGCGCCGAGGCGTCGTTGAGTCGGGCCGCGAACGACCCGGTGAACGCGGCGGGCATGTGCTGACAGACCACGGTGCCGGGGGCATCCGGCGGGAACCCGGCCAGGACCTGCTCGATGGCCTGGGTTCCGCCGGTGGACGCCCCGATGGCGACGACTTTGTGGGTGGTGGTCAGGGTGCCCGGGAAGACCTTCGGCGTGGGCGTGCCGTCCACCACGCGGGGTCGTGACCGGGCGGCCACCCGGATGGCGGCCACCAGCCGCTCAGCCACGTCGGGCACCGTCAACGCCGAGCCCGGCTTGCTGATCACTTCCACGGCGCCCAGCGCCAGCGCCCGGAGCGCCTGGGTGCTCCGCTCGGGAGTCACGGAGCTGACCACCACCACGGGGATCGGCCGGTGCTTCATCAGCGCCTCGAGGAACGAGAGCCCGTCCAGCCGGGGCATCTCGATGTCCAGCGTCAGGACGTCGGGGGCGAGGCGTACGATTTTGTCGCGGGCGACGTACGGATCCACGGCGGTCCCGACCACGTCGATGTCCGAATACGCGCTGAGCTCCTTGGAGAGCGCCTTGCGGACCACGGCGGAGTCGTCGACCACCAGGACGCGGATCATGGCTCGGCCCTGGTGAAGTCTACCCGCACCACGCCCCCTTCGAAGCCCAGCGCAACGGATGGGCCCACCGGCGCGGCCGGCGGGCCCACGGTGGGCGTGGGCGAGTCGAGGCGGAACACCGCACTGGGGTCTTCCAGGGAGGGGAGCACGTTCCCGCAGATGACGTTGGCCATCTCGCCGAGGGCATCGAGCTGCACGGTGAGGCCGGCGTCGTCGTCGCCGATCATGTTCGCCACCAGCGTCTCGAGCAGGAGGACGTCGGCCCAGACCTCGAGGGTCCCCACCGATGGTCCCCGGAACGCCACCCGCATCCCGTAGAGGGGGCGAGGCTCCTCGGGCGGCTCCACGTCGGCCAGGAGGAACCCGAGGTCTTCGAACGCGCTCGTGGCGACGGACTCAAGCAGGGTCCGGGGCTCAACCGCCATGGCTCACCTCCACCATGAGGGTGATCTGCTCCCCGAGCAGCTCCGGGGTGAACGGCTTGTGGACGAACCCTTCCACCTTCGGGGTGAGCCGGGCGAGCCGGGTCTCCCCGCTCTCGGTCGAGACCACCAGGACGGGCAGCTCGTGGAGCCGCGGCGTGTCGCGGATCCGGTCGATGAGCTCTTCGCCATCCATGACCGGCATGTTGATGTCCACCATCGCCAGGTCATACTCGGCGGCGTCGAGGGCAGCCAGCGCCTCGACCCCGTTGCCGGCCTCCTCGACGTGGGCCACCGGCAGGCCTGTGAGGATCAGGGTGCGCCGGATCAGCCGGCGCATCACCATGCTGTCGTCTACTACCAGGACTCTCAGAGCCATGATCGGCCTTCCTAGATGTTGCGAATGCTGCCCGCTGCGCGGACACGGACCGTGCCCGTCGCGACGTCGTAGATCAGGTCCCGACTGCTGGTGCCGCCCACATCCTGCCCCTCGATGAGCACGCCGTTCTTCCAGAGGAGCTTGCGGAGCATCTGCATGTTGCGCTTCCCGATACGGAACGAGTCGCGCTCGTTCTCCGACCGGGCGGCCCCGCCGGCCACGTGGACGGTCATCCGTTCCTTCTTCGCTCCCGCCCGGTAGCAATCCCGGAAGAGGAGCGGAACGCCGGTGTCCACGAACATCTCGGGTGCCCCGTCGGCCTTCTCCGGGTTGATCCGGGAGTCGGGCAGCATCACGTGGAGCATCCCGCCCACGCCGGCGCCCGGGTCGTGGGCCACGATCCCCAGGCAGCTGCCCAGGGCGTGGGTGATGAGCTCGTCGCCCGTCCGGCCGATCTTGAGATCCGCGATCCCCACCACCACCCGGTTCGCGATCATCGTCGGTACACGGCCGGCTGGATGTAGCGGAACTCGTGGGCCAGTCCGGTGAGGCTCTCGCTGTGGCCCACGAACAGGTACCCCCCGTCCCGCAGCAGCGTGTAGAAGCGGGCCACGAGCCGTTCTCGGGTCTCCCGGTCAAAGTAGATCATGACGTTCCGGCAGAAGATGACGTCGAACGGGCCCCGCATGGGCCACTCGCCCATGAGGTTCAGCTGTGCGAAACGCGTCATCGCCTTCAGTCGATCGGTGACACGGTACAGCCCGTCGCCGTGGTCGCGGAGGTACTTCCGCCGCAGCGGGTCCGGGATCGTGGCGACCACCGACGCGGTGTAGACACCCGCCCCGCCGCTGGCCAGCGAGTGGCGGGAGATGTCGGTGGCCAGGATCCGGGCCTTGTGATCGGGCGACGGAGGCATGTGCTCGGAGAGGACCATGGCCATGGTGTACGGCTCCTCGCCCGTGGCGCAGCCGGCGCTCCACAGCTTCGGCTCCCGCTCGGCGAGCTCCGGTACCACCGTCTCCACCAGGAAGTCGAAGTGCGCCGACTCCCGGAAGAAGCTGGTCTTGTTGGTGGTCAGCGCATCGACCATCTCCGCCAGCTCGCCACCGGACTCGTCACCCTGAACGTGCTCGAGGTACGCCTCGAATCCGCTCAGCCCCAGCGCCCGGAGCCGCTTCGAGAGACGGGAGCGCACCAGCGTCTCCTTCCCCGGCGAGAGCCGGATCCCGGCCACCGACCGGACGGTCTCGCTGATCCGCCCGAACTGCTCCGGACTCAGATCGACGGCCATCCCGAGATTCATATTCTCACCCCCGTGTGGACGGGCTCCTCGGCGTGCGCTCCCGCCGACCGCCGCCATCAGAAGTCCTTCAGGACCGCATCGTCGTCCTCGAAGGGGATCAGCTCCTCCGGCATCCGGGAGCCGTTCCCCGCCTCGGCCGCTTCGTGGGTCCCGGCGGCGCCGTTCCCGCTGCCGCCCTTCCGGGGCTGGCCGCTTCCGCCGTTCGAGGCGCCGGTGGCGGCCCGGGCCCCGCGGGCGGCCGGCTCGCCGGAGACACCCACCTTCGCGGTCGTATCGCCGGAGGCCGCGCTCAGCTTCTCCGAGTGGATCCGGAACGCGGCCACCAGCTCCCGAAGACGGCCGGATTGGCCAGTGAGCTCTTCGGCCGCGCTGGCGCTCTCCTCCGCGCTCGCCGCCGTGGTCTGCGTCACGCCGTTCATCTCCTCCACGGCGCCGTTGATCTCATCCACGCCGTCGGTCTGCTGCTCCGACGCGGCCGCGATCTCCGCCATCACTTCCCGGACGCGGGTCACACCCGCTTCGATCTCCTGGAGCTGCGCGAGGACATCGGCGTGGACGGTCACGCCCTCCTGGGCGTTGGTCACGCTCTCGTCGATGAGCTCGGCCGTGTTCTTGGCCGCCTCGGCGCTCCGCATGGCCAGGGCGCGGACCTCCTCGGCCACCACGGCGAACCCCTTCCCCGCCTCGCCGGCCCGAGCGGCTTCGACAGCCGCGTTCAGCGCCAGAAGGTTGGTCTGGAAGGCGATCTCGTCGATGGTCTTGACGATCTTGGCCGTAGAGTCGCTGGACTCCTTGATCTTCTCCATGGCCACGCTCAGGCGGCCCATCCCGCTCACGCCCTTCTTCGTGCTGTCAGCCGCGCCCTCCGCCATGCTCCGGGCTTCACTGGCGTTGCCGGTGTTCTGCCGGGCCATGCTCGCCATCTCCTGCAGCGAGCTGGAGACCTCCTCCAGGCTCGACGCCTGCTCGCTGGCGCCCTGGGCCAGCGCCTGGCTGCCGCCGCTGATCTGGCTCGCCGCGCTGGCCACCTGCTCGGCCGCGGTGGCCGCCCCGGCCAGCGTGTCCTCGATGTTGTCGAGGGCCCCGTTCAGCGCCCGCTTGATCCGGGCATGGTCGCCCCGGTAGGTGCGTTCGACCCGGGCGGTCAAGTCGCGCTCCGCCACCCGGTCCAACACGTCGGCGGCCTCGTTGATCGGGTCCAGAAGCGCATCGAGGGTGTCGTTCATCCCCTGGAGCACGTCCTGGAACGCGCCCTCGACCTTGCCGCTGTCCACACGCTTGCTGAGATCGCCTTCCTTCGCGGCCCTCGTCAGCGTGGTGCCCTCGTCCACCAGGGTGGCCAGGGAGCTCTTGATCCGACGGAGCGCCGGCGAGATCTCGTCGCGGTCATCCTTCTGGATCAGCTCCACGGCGAGGTCGCCCCGGGAGAGGGAGTCGATGGCCCCGACCATGTGCAGCTTCAGATCGGCGGCGAACTGGTCCATGGTGCGCCCCAGCTCCCCGATCTCGTCCTTTTGCTCGAGCTCGATCCGCTCACTCAGGTGCCCGCTCCCGATCTCGCCCATCAGCCACACGGCCTTCTTGAGCGGCTCGGTGATGGAGCGGGCGATCCACCACGCGCCCACGCCCGCCACCACCAGCGCGATCAGCGCCAGTACGGTGAGGAGGAAGACGCCACTCCCGTATCGATCCTGGGCCTCGCTCCCGGCGACGGCGAACCGCTCCTCCTGGTGGTCGATGAAGTCTCCGACGGTGCTCCGGAGCTCCTCGAGGACCGGGTCCGTCTCCCGCTGCAGGGTGGAGCTCGCCTGGATCATGGAGCCGTCCTCGCCCAGGAGCTCGATGAGCTTGCCGTACGACTCCTCGAACGCGGCGTAGCTCGTGGCGATCCCCTCGAGCATCTCCCGCTCCTGGTCGGTCTCGACCAGCTCGTCGAGGCGGTCCAGCGTGACGTGGAGCTCCGCCTCGTTCCCTTTCAGCGCCTCGGTCAGCGTGGCGCGGTCGCTCTCGTCGGCCGCGAAGAAGAGGCGGTACGCCAGCAGGCCGTCATCATTGGCCAGGTCGACCACATCGTTGGCCAGCTTGACCTTCGCCCAGTTGTCCTCGGCGATCTCCTTCGTGATCTCGTTCAGCGCGCCGAGGCGATTGATGCCCAGGCCGATGCCGGCCAGCATCAGCGCCACCACCACCCCGAAGCCGAGCAGGAGGCGGGGGCCGATCTTCATGTCCTTGTTCCAGTGCATGGCGCCACTCCTCTGTTTTCCTGCGGGATCGCGCGGCCGGGGGCGCGAGGGTTACTCGCGCCCCGAGCGACCGCGGCCGTTGTCCGCTATCCGGCGACGAAAGTGATGGGGAATACCACCCGGGTGGCGACGGCCGAGCCCCCTACCATCCCGGGAACGAACTCGATATTCCCGATCGCCGCTTTCGCGGCGTCGCTCAGCGCCGGCTCCTCGGTCTGCCGCACGACCACCGACCCGGCGTCCACCGTGCCGTTCGAGAGCACCACGAACTGGAGCACGACGCGCCCTTCGATCCCCTGGCTCTGAAGCCGGTGAGAGTAGGCCCGCTGGATCGCCTGCTGCGCGGCCATCGGAGACGCGATCCGCGGCTTCTCGGTGAGCTCGCTCACTTCGTAGATCTGCTGGGCCGACGCGGCGGCCGGCACGGCGAACGCCATCAGCGCGGCAGCAATGCCTGCCGCGAGTGCTCCTTTCATGATTCCCTTCATTCTCTGCCTCCTTGCGGTGTTCGGTTCGAGCCCGACTTGCCGGGGAGTATCGGAGGGCCCCTCCAGAACTTGAAACGAGGCCGGAACCCGCAGGCTCCGGCCCCGTCCGGGGCCTCGCGACCGCCGTGGCACAGCGTCAGACCAGCTCGCCCAGCTCCTCCTTCGAGAGCACCCGATCGATGTCCACCAGGATCCGGACCCGTGACCCCGACTTCCCCATCCCCAGGATGTAGTCGGTGTCGATCTCGGCGCCGAACTCCGGGGCCTCCTCGATACTGTCGTCCTTCAGGTCCACCACTTCCGAAACCCGGTCCACCACCACGCCGAACTGCACGCCGTGGGTCTGGACCACGATAATGCACGTCTCTTCCGTGTCTTCCACCGCCTCCATCCGGAACTTCTTGCGGAGGTCCACGATGGGGATCACCTTGCCCCGGAGGTTGATCACGCCCCGCACGAAATCCGGTGTGCGGGGAACCCTGGTGATGGACATGAGTCCGATGATCTCCTGGACCTTCAGAATCTCGATGCCGTACTCCTCTTCACCGAGGTAGAAAGTCAGGAACTTGCCGCCACGGGCGATGGTCTCCGTCTGCTCCATTGCCGCATCTCCGTTGTTCATGGTTGCGTGCCGTCAGGCGGCCGCGGCCGCTCTGTTCCTGGCCAGGCTGACCAGCTCGCCGGCGTCCAGTATGAGGCCGATCGTGCCATCGCCGAGGACGGCACCGCCCGTGACCCCTCGAATCTTGCCCAGCCCTTCACCGAGGCTCTTCACCACCATCTGCTGCTGCCCCATGAGCTCGTCCACCAGGAGCGCACAGCGGCGCTCTGCGGCGGCGATGACCACCAGCAGCCCGTCCTCGAGCCGCTGGCACCCCTCCGCCACCCCGAACAGCTGCTGGAGCCGGATGATCGGTAGCAGCTCATCGCGCAGCAGGAGCATCTCGCCCCGGTCCGCCACGGTGGACAGCATGTCCTCGGTGGGCCGGACGTTCCGCTCGATGCTCAGCGTGGGCAGGATGTACCGCTCCGAGCCCACCCGCATCAACATCCCTTCGGTGATGGCCAGGGTGAGGGGCAGACGGAGGGTCATCCGGGTGCCTTCGCCGGGGGTGGAGTCCACCTCGATCCGGCCCCGGAGCGCCTCGATGTTGCGGCGCACCACGTCCATCCCGACGCCGCGGCCGGAAACGTCCGTCACCGTATCTGCCGTGGAGAACCCGGGCTCGAACGCCAGCTTCCACACCTCCCCATCCGTCAACCCCTCCCCGCTGCGCACGAGCCCGCGCTCCACGGCCTTGGCCACGATCCGGTCCCGGTTCATCCCCCGACCATCGTCCTCCAACTCCACCACCACGTTGCCTCCCGCGTGGTACGAGCGGAGCCAGAGCGTGCCGGCGGCCGGCTTGCCCTCCGACTCCCGCTCCTCGGTGGACTCGATCCCGTGGTCCATGGCGTTCCGGATCATGTGGACCAACGGGTCGCCGAGCGTATCGACCATGGTCCGGTCGATCTCGGTGTCCTCACCCTCCGTCTCCAGGCGGACCTGCTTCCCGCTCTTGCGGGCCAGGTCACGAACCAGGCGACGCAGCTTGGCGAACGTCGACTTCAGCGGGACCATCCGCAGCGCCATGCTCAGGTCCTGGAGCTCGCGCACGATCTTGCCGCTGTGCCCCACCTTCTTCGCCAGCCCGTGCTGACTGTCATCCTGTACCACCGGATCCTGGGCGATCATCGAATGGGAGATCACCAGCTCCCCCACCATGTCCACGAGCCGATCGAGCCGGTCGGTCTGGACCCGGACCGTGGTCTCACGGTCGGGGTCGCGGCCGGCCAGCCCCACTCGGCCCCGGGACGCGGGGGGCCGGCTTCCGCCATCGGCATCCGGCGCCGCCTCGGGCTGCGCCCGACGGGCGCTCGCCACCGGCGCCGCGCTCTCGGATCCGGCGGCGCCCTCGAGCCGATCGACCAGGTCCACGAGCATGGGGACGCCCACCGGATCGCTCCCGTCCAGGGCGAGCCGCACATCCTCCAGGACCGCGCCGAGCACGTCCACGGCCTCGAGGCAGAGATCGGCGATGGCGGTGCCGAAGGTCATGGAGCCATCCCGGACCCGGTCCAGGAGCGACTCGGAATGGTGGCACAGCTCGCCGGCCTGCTCGATCCCCAGGAAGCCCGATGTCCCTTTGATGGTGTGGAAGGCCCGGAACACCACGTTCACGGCCTCCACGTCCTCGGGATCCGCTTCGAGGCCCAGGAGCGCCTGCTCAGCCGACGCCAGCAGGTCGCCGCTCTCCACCAGGAACTCCCGGAGCAGCTCTTCATCGGTGTCCGGCCCCGGAACCCACGAGACGGGTGCGTCGTCTGCGCCGGGGGCCGGGCCGGCCCCGGTCGCCTCGGAATCCGGGTCCGGGGAGATCTCCGCGGTCCCGGGCGAAGCCGGCGATACCGTTGCCGATACCGATGTCTCCGCCGGCTCATCCTCGCCCAACGCCTCGAGGATCTCGCCGACCGCGTCGAGCGCATCCCGATCGGCGGTGCTCGCCGTCAGGAGCCGTACCGCCTCGGTGAGCGGGCCGTGCGCCGCCGTGCCCTCGTGACTTTCCGCCAACCGCCCGAGGATCGAGACCAGACTGTCGATCCCGTACCGATCGGAGGGCTCGAGCTGGACCAGCAGTACCGCGGCGTCATCCAGCGTCGACTCCGGCGGCAGGTCCCCCACGAAGCTGGCGGGGACGCTCCCTCCGGCGCCCGCGGCGGGGCCGGGGTCTCCCACGCAGGCGTCCACCAGCTCGGCGGCCACCTCGAGGAGGGCCCCGCGGCCGGGATGCTCCCTGCGTGCGGCGTATTCGAGCGCGGCGTCCACGGCCGCCTTCAGGGCCTGGAGCGTGGCTTCCGCGTCCTCCCGTGCCTCCAGCCCTCGCGCGAGCCGGTCGAGGACGGGCGCCAGCGGGGCATCCGCCCGGGGCACGGCGTCGGCCATGGCGGCCAGCTCCCCCGCCGCCTCCTGGAGCACGGCGATCTCGGGGGGCGCGTCCGCCAGTCGTTCTCGCAGCCGCGTCAGTTGCTTCTCGGTGCGTCCCATGACTCCTGTCCGTGATTCGTTCGCAATGGGTTGCTCACGAAAGGGAGTATCGCCAGAAGGCGCGGACGCTTTAACAGTCGGTGACGCTCAGCTCCCGGATCGCAGGGGCGGGCGGGAACTGGAACACGAATCCGTCCAGATCCCGGACCACCACCCCGCTCCCCCGCTGCAGGCGGTCGAGGATGACGGCGCGCAGCGCGTCCGGCGTGGTGGCCCCGAGCACGGGCAGCGCCACGAACGCCTCCCGCACCCCATCGCCGGTCTCCACCCGGATCTGCGCGCACCTCTCCCGTGCTGCCGGGGATGGGACCGGTGTCGGTGGGAGCCGCCACCCATCGGGCGTGACGTACCCGCCCCGGGTCGGGTCGGGCAGCGTTTCCGGGAAGAACCGGTACTGGAATCGGTGATACGGAGGCACGGCCGTCTCGTCGGTCCAGCCCCGCCCCCAGATCGCCTGCCAGTCTTCGTACGGGTTGGGGAGGTAGCGGAACCCGTACGGATCATAGTACGGGAACCCGTAGCCCGGAACGCACCCGATGGCCTGACCCGCGTACCCGGCGAACCCGCCCGCGAGCCCGCCCCGGTAACCGATGGTCGGGCCGTAGGGCGCGCCCCAGGGACCGCCGCCCCCGAGGGCGTACGGCTCGAGTCCCGGCCGGCCGTGCCCGTACAGGTCATCGACAGCCGATCCGAAGAAGCCGGGGCATGCCACCATGGGTCGGAACCGCGACCCCGCCTGCCATTCCAGCGCTGCGCTGCGTTGCCCGAGTCTGGCGATCCGGGCCTGCTGCCGGGCCTCGAGCTCCGCCGCCCGATCCTGTGCCCACACCGATCCGGGGACCGCCAGAAGCGCCAGTAGTACGAGCACCTGTCTCATGGTTCGCCTTCCGATCCGGTCTCATCACGCCGCGGAGCACCGCGAGTGTCTCCTCCGGCGGAGTATCGGCCCGGGCCCGCCAGACTTGAATGAGATATACGACGGGCCCGTACCGTGCGTTCCAGTATCGGAATCTCACCCGGATACAGAACGCGCCCCCGGCGGTCGATCCGCCACGGGCGCACGCAAGGCACACGAAGCCGCGTTCGATCAGGCGGCTTCCGCCTCCTGGAAGGCCAGCGTGAGGGTCCGGTCGATGGGCTGGATGTCGCGGGCCATGCGCCGGAGCGACCGGGCCACCCGGTACTCGCCGTTCCGCTCGGCGCGCATCGCGGCGCGTAGCAGGTAGTGGATCCTCTCGTTCATGCTCATGGCTCGCTCCCCTGTCCCGTTCCCCCTCCTGTACGCGAAACGTGCCAGCCGGGTTTCTTCTGACACCCCCGACGCTACTGGGTGGGATGGCAGCCGGGCCCGGATGGTTGCGTCCACCTCTCCCGGCCGGTGGCCGCCTGCCTCACGATGGAGTAGCTTCGGCGCCGAACGCGAAGACTTGATCGAGAGGTCGGGTGCCAGAAAGATCCAACCAGACCGCCCGTGACCGCGCCACCGGCGCTCGCTCGGCTTTTGACCGGGTCCCGCCAGGCATCCGGTACATGGCCGCCGCGGCGTTCTTCTTCAGCGTCATGAGTCTGCTGGTGAAGGCCGTGGGCCAGCGCCTCCCGCCCCACGAGATGGTCCTGGCCCGGTCCGTGGTCGGCGCCGTGGTGAGCTGGCACTGGCTGCGCTCCCGGGGGATCTCCGTCCGGGGCCGACGCAAGGGGCTGCTCCTGGCCCGGGGCCTGGTGGGGTTCGCCGCCGTGACGGCCCTCTTCTACGCCATCACCCACCTTCCACTGGCCGATGCCACGGTCATCCACTACACGAACCCGGTCTTCACGGCGATCCTGGCGGCGCTGTTCCTGGCCGAGGGGATCCGGGGCCGGGACATGGGGCTCGTCCTCCTCAGCCTGACGGGTGTGGTCCTCATGACCCGGCCGGGGTTCCTCTTCGGTGGCGTCGAGCGGCTGGACCCGGTGGCCGTGGTGGTGGGGCTGCTGGGCGCCGTATGCAGCGCCACCGCATACGTCCTTGTGCGGACGCTCTCCCGCACCGAGGAGCCGCTGGTGATCGTCTTCTGGTTCGCGGCGGTGGCCGCCGTGGCGTCGATCCCGTTCACGGTGATCAGCGGTGTGTTCCCCACCCCGCTGGAGTGGCTGGGGCTCCTGGGCATCGGGATCACCACACAGTTCGCCCAGGTCTTCCTCACGCACGGCCTCAAGAAGGAACGCGCCGGCCGGGCCACGGCGGTGGCGTACATGCAGATCGTCTTCGCCGCCCTCTGGGGCGCCCTCTTCTTCGCCGAGCTGCCGGACCTCTGGGGCATTGCCGGGGCCCTCCTGATCGTGCTCGGAACCGCCGGGATCGCCCGCTCGCCCATCCCCGACCGGGCCGAGGACGACGCGCCTCTCCTACCCGCGGCGCAGAGCCCGACGCGCGGTCCGTAGCTCCGCTCGGAGCGCTTCCACTTCCTCCCTCGCGTCGACCCCGCCGAACCGCAGCCGCACGTACCGCCGGGCCGCGGCCGCCGCAGCCCGCCCACCCGGCGCGGACTGCACCGCTTCGGCGAACCGGAGCGGGGCGCCGCGGGGGATGTGGTCGAACCCCCTGCGGTCATACCGGCGCCGGAGCTCAAGATAGAGCCGGGTCGCGGGGCTCCAGTCCGTGCGGCCCAGCGCCAGCCCGATCACGGCGGCCGCGCCAGCGGCCAGCGCCAGCCACACAACCCATTGGGGGACCTGCCGTTCCCCGGTGTCACCCCGGTCCCGGCCGTCCTCGGGATCCAGGATCCGGGCCGCCCGGCGGAAGAGTCCCTCCTGCTCCATCAGGCTGTAGTCGAGGACCCACTTGCTCCACCGGTGCCGCAGGCCGTCCAGGAGGATCCGCCCGGGCCAGAACCACGCCCGATCATCCCCGGCCACGCCGGCCCCGGCGGCCGGGGTCGGGTCGTAGGTGACCCACCCGAAGCCCGGGTGCCAGACCTCCACCCAGGAGTGGGCCTCGTTCTGGGTTACGGCCAGGTGGTCTCCGACGCCGTTCCACTGGCCGCCCAGGAATCCGTTCACGTTCCGGGCCGGCACACCCACGGAGCGGAGCAGGAGCACCATGGCGGTGGAGAAGTACTCGCAGTGCCCCGCCCGGCGCTGGAAGAGGAAGTGCTCGATCCCGGTCTCGGCGGGGGTGGTGGGGAGCTCGCGGGTGTATTCGAGGCGCTGGAGCCACGCCTCGATGGCCCGGGCGCGGTCGTACCGGGTCTCGAGACCGGCGGTGAGAGAGTCGGCCAGCGTCGCCACCCGCGGAGAGAGCTGCGGGAGCTGGAGGTAGAACGCCCGGGCAGGGGCCCGATCGCGGACCCCGTCACCCTCCCCGCCGCTCCGGAGCGCTGCCGCCGTCGGCCGGCCGGCCACCGAGATGGCCCGGTAGCGGGGCGGAATGGAGCCGTAGAACCGGACATCCCCGGCCCGGTCCAGGTAGGGCCGGATGCGGTTTTCGGCGTCCACATCCACCAGAGGATGCAGGGCGAAGAGGACGCGGCTTTCCAGGAGCGACCCGTAGACCTCCTGCTCCAGGCGCGTGCCCTCCCGGCGACGGTACCGCGCCAGCGTCGGCTCGCCGGCCGGCAGCTCCCCGGAGTGGTGCCACCGGACGCCATCGAAGCGGTCGTAGGAGCGGCCCCGCCAGTGGAGCGCACCGGGCGCCTCGGGCCGACCGTCCGGGAACTCCACCCGCAGCACCACCTCGGGATTCGCCCGAATGGTGGCGCCGTGCTCACCGAGGGAGACCCTATCGGCGAACCCGGCGATCTGGCTGGCGAAGGAGGGCCCGCCGCTGGCCCAGCTCCGGGAGACCCGGGGGAACGCCAGGAACACGCCCACACTGAAGAGGAGCGTGACCATAGAGAGCGCCCCGGTCCCCAGCAGGAAGCCTCGTCCGACGGTGACCCGGCCGCCCCCGTGCCGGTGGGTCTCCCGCATCAGGTGCCCGAGCATCAGCGCTACGGTGCTGAGTACCACGTAGGCCACGAACGCCACGGCGAAGGCCAGCCCCGGCCGATAGACGGTGGCGGCCAGAAGAAGAGAGAACGAGATGACGTAGAGCCGGATGTCGCTGCGCCGGCCCGCCGGCTTCCACGCCTCCGCCACCAGCAACGCCAGGAGCACGTCCACCATCCCCGGCAGCCGGTTCTCAGGGTCCACCACCACGATGTACGCCGCCCGAACGGTCAGCACCGCCACCACGGCCACCAACGTCCGCTCCAGCCACGGGCGCGGCTCCGACGGCCGCCACAGCAGGGTCCCGCCCAGCGCGAGGGCGCCGACCCCTGCCACCGGGGGGATCAGAACGCCCCCGCCCCACGCCGCCAGGACGCCGGCCAGGCTCATCCCCACCACCAGCCGGTGGTGCAGCCGTTCGAGTCTCATGCGGCTTCCGGCGTGACCACGGCCCCGAATCCGTCCGCCGCGGGGCCCTGGGTCACCAGCACGCACCGGCCCGGCTCGACGGGCGGGTGTGGGGGGGCTGCGCCGGGCCGGAAGGTGGCCCGCGCCAGGGCGTCGAGGATGCGCTCGAGCTGCCGGCGGCCCGGGGCGGGCTGGATTTCCACGTCCGGCGTGACCAGCGCCACCCGCTCCCCGCGTTTCACCGCCCGATCCACCAGACTCGCCGCCAGCTCCACCACCGCCTCCGCCCCCTCTCCCGGCGGCCCCGCCAGCTCCAGGCAGATCCAGGTGGCCGGGGCGGAGTCCTGCTCGTACTCCCGAACCAGCGGCTCGCCCAGGCGGGCGGTCGAGCGCCAGTGGACATCCCGGGGGTCGTCTCCCGGGCGGTACTCCCGGAGTCCCCGGAACTCGCCCCGGGCGCCGGCGTCTCCGGCGCCGAGCTCGGACCGGGCCCGCCGCCCCACGGCGCCGACCATCGGGTCGCGGACCGTGCGGTCCCGCCGCGGCCAGACCACCACCTCCCCCTTCACCCGGACCGTGCGCTCCTTCACGAACAGCCCGAACGGGAACGACGTACGGACCCGCACCGTCTCCAGCGGCACCACCCCGCGGCGAGGGAAGGTCCGCTCGGTCCGCACCACCACGGCGTGCCCGGGACGGATCATCGGCGCGAACGCGCCGCTCCCCTTCGCCGGCTCCAGCCCCAGCGCGTAGATCGGCGTCCGCTCGTTCCGGTTCCGGATCTCGTACGCCACCCGGGCCGGCGCTCCGACCGTGACACCCCGGGGCGGGATCGCCTTCACCTCCACGCCCCAGATCACCCGCTCGCTCAACCACCCGCTGACCGCGATGAAGCCCATCATGGCGCCCACGAGCAGGTAGAGCAGGTTGCTCCCGGTATTGATGGCCGCCAGCCCGATGGCCACGGCCCCGGCGGCGAAGAGGGCACCGCCCCGGGTCGTGCGGAGTCGTACGCCCCACACCGCCCGTCCGGCCCGCTGGAGCCGGGCCATCCCCGCCCCGACCATCGCCCGGACCCCGCTCCGGCCGCGGCTAGAGCGGAGCGTCGATGTCATCGAGGATGTCTTCCAGGATCACCCGGATCTCCTCGTAGGTCCCGGTGGAGCCCCCCACGGGGATGATCCGGTGCGCCAGGCACGGCTCCACCAGCCGCCGGATGTCGTCCGGGGCCAGGTAGTCGCGGTCGTCCACCAGGGCGTAGGCCCGGGCGGCCCGGAGCAGCCCGATGGCGCCCCGGGGGCTCACCCCGAGCCGGACCCGATCGTCGTCGCGGGTGGCCCGGACGATGGCCATGGCGTAGTCCACCAGGTCTGGATCCGCACGGACCTCCGGCACCCGGGCCTGCAGCTCGAGGACCTGTTCCGGGTCGAGGACCGCCTCCAGCGACACCAGCGGATCCACCGGACTCGCCGACTCCTCCAGGATCCGGCGCTCCCAGTCCTCGTCGGGGTAGCCGATGGTCAGCCGCATCAGGAACCGGTCCAGCTGGCTCTCCGGGAGCGGGTAGGTGCCGTGATGCTCCAGGGGGTTCTGCGTGGCCAGCACGATGAACGGCTGGGGCAGCTCGTAGGTGCGATCGTCGATGGTGACCGCGCCCTCCTGCATCGCCTCCAGGAGCCCGCTCTGCGTCCGCGGCGGCGCCCGGTTGATCTCGTCCGCCAGCACAATGTTCGTGAAGATCGGACCCGGGCGCGTCTCGAAATGCCGCGTCTCCGGATTGAAGATCGACACCCCCAGCACGTCCGACGGGAGCAGATCGCTGGTGAACTGGATCCGCCGGAACCCCAGCCCCGTGGCGCCCGCCAGCGCCCGGGCCAGCGTGGTCTTCCCCACCCCGGGAACGTCCTCGAACAGGATATGCCCGTGCGCCAGCAGCG
>CAZSBL010000066.1:0-2235 GCA_964605205.1 uncultured Gemmatimonadaceae bacterium | reverse complement strand
CGCCGCCGTGGCCAGCCGCACCACCTCCCGGGGCCCGTGGAACGCCGTCTCCACCGCGTCCACCAGGCGGTCCAGCCGAGCGCCCGCCTCCCGCGCCCCCGCCACTCCCCTCCGTACCGGCTCTGCCATTGCGTGTCCCGAAAGTGTGGTTATCCTTATCTGGTCCCGATCACATTCAACCCCTGCGACCGCTCCATGTTTCCGGCGGCTCGGAGCTTGCCGCCCGCCGGCCCCGGTCACGCCCGGGATTGGACGCGCCCGCTCAGCGCCCTAACTTCAGTGGCCATGAAGATCCGCTACCTCGACGGCCGCCGGTTCCGACGCGCCCTCATCGCGGCGTGTGAGCACGCTCGCCACTCCAAGAGCGAGCTCAACCGCATCAACGTCTTCCCCGTCCCCGACGGCGACACGGGGACCAACCTCTCCCTCACCGTCACCACCGTGGCCGACGAGCTCCGGCGTAACGGAAACGGCGACGAGGGCGTGGGCGATGTGGCACAGGCCGCCGCCGAGGCCGGCGTCCTCGGCGCCCGCGGCAACTGCGGGATGATCCTCTCCCACTGGCTCATCGGCCTCGCCGACGGCCTCAAGGAGCGGAGCCGGGTCGGCGTGGACGAGATGAAGGCCGCCCTCCGAAACGCCGCCGACCACCTCTACGCCTCTATGGAAAAGCCCGTCGAGGGCACCATGCTCACCGTCATGCGCGAGACGGCCGAGGAGGCCGAGCAGTGCACGTCCAGTGACCTGGCCGAGTTCTTCCAGCGGATCCGAGACCGCGCACGAGACGCCCTCGCCCGCACCCCGGACCTCCTGCCCACCCTCAAGAAGGCCGGCGTGGTCGATGCCGGCGCCATGGGCTTCGTCGAGTGGCTCGAGGGAATCCACGCTCTCCTGGAAGGCAGCCCCATCGTCGCCCTCGACGAGACCCCCTCCTTCACCGACGCGGAGCCCGTGGCCAGCGCCGAGTTCCCCGCCGACGACAGTGGCTTCCGCTTCTGCACGGAGGCCCTCGTCCGCGGCGATGCGCTCCCGGAGGAGCCCGTGGTCCGGGCCGCGCTGCGCGAGTTCGGCGACTCCCTCATCGTCATCCGCAGCGGCGCCCTCCTCAAGGTCCATATCCATACCGACACCCCGGACCGCGTGTTCGCATACCTCCGCGGCGTCGGCCGCCTCGAATCTCACAAGGCCGAGGACATGCAGGCCCAGCACGACGCCCTCGAGCACTCGGGGATCGGCGTGGCCCGCAGACCTCTCTCCATCGTCACCGACAGCGCATGCGACCTCCCCGAGGCCGTCGTCCGCGCCCACGGCATCCACGTCGTACCCCTCTCCCTGGTCTACGAAGACCGCGTCCTCCGCGATGGCATCGACATCGACGCCGATACCTTCGTCGAGGGCCTCCGCAACGGCGAGCACCCCAGCACCTCCCAGCCGCCCCCGGCCGCGTTCTACGATGCCTACCAGAGGGCCCTGGACGACGGTGAGGCCGCCCTGGGCGTGATCCTGGCCGCCGCCCTCTCCGGCACCCTCCAGAGCGCTCAGACGGCCGCCAAACGCGATCCCGACCCCATCCACCTCGTGGACTCCCGCTCCATCTCCGTCCTCCAGGGGCTCCTGGTCATGAAGGCCGCCGAGCTGGCCGAGCTCGGGTGGGCACCGGAAGCCATCGCCGAGGAGCTGCATCGGATCCGGGACCAGTCGAGCATATTCTTCACCGTGGACACGTTCGACCGGCTGATCGCGTCGGGCCGTGTGAGCCGGGGCCGTGCGTGGCTGGGCAGTTTACTGGATATCAAGCCGATTCTCGGCATCGATGAGACGGGGGCGGCTATACCGGTTTCTAAGGTGAGAGGGTACGACGCGTTGGTGCCCAAGGTGTTGGAGCTGGTGGCGGAGCGGATCGGCGACGCCGAGGCGTTCCGGTTCGGCGTGGTGCACGTGGATGCGCCGGAAGTGGCCGAAGCGATCCGCACGGCGCTGCTCGACCGGTTCGGGGAGCGGGACGTGCTGGTGAGCCCGGCCACGCCGGTCATCGCGACGCACATCGGGCGGAAAGCGTGGGGGCTGGCGTATATGGTGGAGGATTGAAACCGGTCACGGCCGGGAGGTAGGCTCGGCCCTGCGGGCCTCGCAACCGGCGGCGCGACAGGCGTCACGGCGACATCTCCAGGCGCCACGGCCGCGCCGCATCAGGCCCGGGGAACGGCGGAAGCGGTCTGCGTCAGCGCCCGGGCC
>CAZSBL010000065.1:1926-17908 GCA_964605205.1 uncultured Gemmatimonadaceae bacterium | reverse complement strand
CCGTGGGCGTAGATCGTCCCCGTGATCCACATGGGCGTGTCGGTGGCCGTGTGCGTCGAGAACACCGACGACGCCGGCAGCCACCACGGCAGCCCCCGGCCCGCCAGGAAGAAGTCGCTCTCCGAGCGTCGCCCCAGCCGGTAGAAGAGCGCCGCGCCGCCCACCATCAGCAGCAGGAACGCGCCGGCCCAGAACCAGTCGATGGATGTGAAGTTCGCCACACGCTCACCCGGTCAGGAGTCCCGGGCATTATGCGGTCATCGTGGGATGGGGACAACGGGTGGTTTCTTTGAGTTGGCCCGGGCGCCGTCGGGTTCGCGGCAAGTGGTCGACGGTCGGAAGCAGATCGTCGCCAAGCGCCGGCACGAGCGGCCGGAGCACGCCTTCATGAAGGCGTTCCTCTGGGCACTCTACCTGCCCGAATACCCGGACGCGTTGATCGCACACCAGATCTTTGTACTCGTAATCGTAGTTGTAGTTGTAATGAAGCCAGCGAATCTCGCCGCTGACCCGGCCTTGCCGGCAATCCTCCCACCTTCATTACAGCTACGATTAGAACTACAGGTACGAGAGGGGTGAAACGCGTCCGTGCAATCCGGGGTTGAGGCCGCGAACGCTGCTCCGCCCGGATCAACCTCGAAACGACTCCGCGGTTGACCGGGCGGTGGCCTCCACCGAAGCGGAGGCACGCATCTTTCAGTTCGACCCAATCCCGGAACAGGCCGGCTCCGCCGCAGAGCGGGCAGCGGCGTCGAAGGGCGCGACCCGCCATGCGGAGGGCACGCGGGCGCGGGTATTCATCCATGAGGAGAAGGTGACATGAGCCATCGATATCTGGCGGCGGCCGGGCTCGGCGCCGCGACGGGACTCCGGAGCTTCACCGGGCTCGCCATGGCCTCCCGGGAGCTGGCCGGGCGGACGGCCGGCGACGCGGACGCCCTTCGCGCCTGGCTCGCCGGCGACACCGTCTCCTACGTCCTGTCCGGGCTGGCCATCGCCGAGCTCGTGGGCGACAAGCTGCCCGAGGTGCCGAACCGTATCGAGCCCGCGCCACTGGCCGCACGGGGCGTGATCGGCGCCGCCGTGGGCGCCGTGGCCGGCGGCGAGGACCACTGGCTGGCCGGCGCCGCCATCGGTGCCGTGGCCGCCGTCGCCTCCGCCTGGCTCGGATGGGCCGTCCGCAAGGAGGCCGGCTGGGCCACGGGGTTCCCGGACCCGGTCCTGGGCGCCATCGAAGACGCCATCGCCGTGGGGACGGCGAAGGGGAGCGCCGACCAGCTCTAGCGTCCTAGCAGCAGTTCGCCGTGGTCGGTACCCCCTGGCCCGCCAGCTGCCGCAGGCCGCCGCCGTTGATCACCTCGAAGCCCCGTTCCTCCAGGATCCGCTCCGCCATCGCCGAGCGCCGACCGGTCCGGCAGTACACCACGATCTGCTTGTCCTCGAACCGCTCCAGCTCCTCGTACCGCTGCGCCATCCGATCGTGGGGGATGTGGATCGCGCCCTCCACGTGACCGGCCCGGTACTCCCGCTCCGTCCGCACGTCCACGAAAACGACGTTCGTGTCGACGTTCGAGTCGGCGGCCGGGGCCCCGGCCCGCTCCGCCATCGACGGCTGCGCCCGCTGTGCAGTGCGCTGCTGCGGCGCGTCCGAGCAGGCGACGCCCGAGACCCCGAGCGCCAGCGCCAGGGCGAGCGTCCATCGGCTGAGCTTCATGACTATCCTCCAGAACAGGAGAGGGCCCACCCGGCAGCCCGGGCGGGCCCTTCGGCTCTCAGCCTTCAGCTCTGAGATCTGCCGCTACTGCCGTACCCCCTCGTCGGCGTCCGCCTCGGCCCGGACCAGCCGGCCGGTGATCAGCTCCTCCACGATCCGGTCTGCGTCGTAGACGTCATCCAGCGCCTCGGTGATGGCGCGGACGTCCACCATGATGTTGCGGCCCCGTTCCGGGAGGTAGATGAAGTCGCGGGAGAGGCCTTCGATGTTCCTGTCGAAGTTGAGTCCGACCATCTGCACGGCCGGCGTGATGGCCGGTGAGCCGCTGTTCCCGCCGTAGGTGTCGGAGGTGGAGATGAAGTTGAGGGGGGTCTCGAGGTCGAGGCCGTCGGGCACCGGGAGCCAGCCGTCGGGGAGGTCCCAGTCGGTGTCCGGGCCGTACGAGTAGTAGTGGTCGTACATGCCGTAGAAGGTGGTGTAGACCGGTGCCAGGGTGCCGTTGTACTCGTAGGGCCGGACCACGCCGTCGGTGATCCGGGGCGACGACGTGGCGTCTGGCGGCACGTTCGTCCCGTAGACGTCGAACCGGGCGCGGCCGAGCTCGCCGGCCAGGTCGGCCTCGACCTGGCTGAGCTCGGACCACCAGGTGGCGAAGTCGCGGTAGGCGGGGAGCACCTCCTGCGCGAGGCGGACGGCGATGTCCTGCTCGAGGAGGGCGTTCTCGACGCTCTTCTCCGTGGCCACCCGCGTGGCGAGCCCACTGGCTTCCAGCAGCGACGTGGCCGCTTCCTCGGGCGTCATCTCCCGGAGCCCGAGCCGGGTGATCTCACTGTCCGGGCCCAGGTAGCGTTGGAAGTCACCGAGCTGGATCGCGAGCATGGCGTACTCCAGCGATGCCGGCAGGTCCTCGATGGCGGTGAGCTGGCGGGCCAGGGTGTCGGCGCGGGCCTCGTCGCCTTCGGCCTGCGCCTCCAACAACTGGGCGGCGGTGAAGCCGCGGCGCAGCACCGCCGGGGCGCCGATGGAGCTGGTGAGGAGCCGGAACGCCCCGTAGCGGTCGGCCAGCTCCCGCTTCTCGGCCTGGATGGCGGCGATGGAGTCGATGACGCCGCCGTATTCGGTCCACAGCGTCTCGTCGGCGCGGAGCGAGTCCATGAACGCCTGCTCCGCCAGCCGTTTCCGGGTCATGATCTGCGGGGTTCGCAGCGCGTCGAGCCGACCGCTGTACGCCTTCAGCGAGTTGCTGAACCCGAACATGGTGTTGCGCAGGTCCATGGCCTCGCCCACGTCGGGGCTCCCGGCGTAGAACGCGCGCATCGCTTCGAGCCGGTCGGCCAGCGCCCGGACGGTGACGGGCGTGATCACGTCGCCGAGGAGCTCCAGCTGCGCCATGGTCAGGAGCCGGTTCGTGGGCCCGGGGTTCCCCACCACGAACACCGTGCTGCCCTCCTCCACGCCTTCCAGGCTCCACCCCAGGTGCTGCGCGCTCTCGAACGGCTCGCCGTTGTCGTCGTAGACCCGGAGGAAGGCGAAGTCGAGGGCGTAACGCGGGTACGTGAAGTTGTCCGGGTCGCCACCGAAGAACCCGGCCTGGAGTTCCACGGCCGCCACCAGCCGCACGTCGGTGAACCGCCGGAATACGTAGGCCGAGTACCGGCCGCCGTGGTACAGTGCCCGGACCTCCACGTGCACCTCGCCGCCGAACTCCCGCTGGAGCCGGTCCTGCACGGCGCCGATGGCCGCCGACCGAGCCCGTCGCCGCTCTTCTGCCGACTCCGCCGCGTCCATGGCGCCGAGCACCTCGCTGCTCACGTCCCGGGCCGCGATGAGCCGGTCGGCGTAGTAGCCCGGTATGCGACGCTCCTCCTCCACCGTGGCGGCGTAGAACCCGTCGTCCAGGAGCGCCTCACCCTCCCGCTGTACGCTCGGGATCCGGCCGCGGACGCAGTGGTGGTTCGTGGCCACCAGCCCGTTCGGCGAGACGAAGCTCGCCGAGCACCCCGGCACCCGGAGCACGCTCATCCGGACCCGGTCGAACCACGCCTGGTCGGCGTCGAAGCCGTAGGTCTCGCTGAAATACTCCATGGGCGGGTACTCGTACGTCCACATCTTCCCGAAGTCGAAGCGCTCCGGGATGGTGTCGATCTCCGCGGCCTGGCTGGCGACCGGGGCGGCCAGGGCCGGGAGCGCCAGCGCGGCGAGGATGGCACCGGCGAGGAGCGTCGACCCGATCAGGCGACGGGGGGTGGCTGAGAACATGGCTCTATTCCTTCATTCGGTTCCGTGTGCGGGGCTCGATGGTAGCTTCGCGATGCCGACGGGTGGCCGCAAGCGGAGGTCGTGGGCGCTCGGGGCGGGGGTGTCCGCCTGCGGGGCTCCACCGCCGCCCGAACGACCAGCGTTCGCGGCGGGGCCGGGTGCCGGGTGATGCTCTACCTCGCCGGCTCCTCGGCGCGCGCGGCGCCGGGCGGCAAAGTCGCTCCTCGGCGGACACCCCCACCCCTCGCGACAGAGGGGCCCTTGGGCCGCTCCGGTCACGCGCCGCTACCGCCCCGCATGCGGCGGCCGGGGGGGCGGTGGGGGAGGGGTACTGCCCGCCCCAGCGGGCAAATCGGCAGTTCCCGCTCCGGCCCAACCATGTCGGTGGGTCGCGCCTTCCGCGAAGAAGCCGGGGCCCGCGCCGCCGAGCGAGAGTCGCCGGCGCTCGCGACCCGTCTGAAGGGAGAGGCGAGGGGGCTCGCGAGAATCGACTTTGCCGCGCGCGCCGCGCCCGCCGGATGTGCCGCGAACCCGACGCCCCGCCGCGAACCCGCCCCGCCCGGAAGGCCGGCCGTTCGCGCGGCGGTGGAGACTCGCAGCGAGCCCCCTCGCCTCGACCGCACGCGACGACGCCAGCCCCCGCCGGCGGTTCCCGCGTCCCGCGCGATGCCCCCGGCTTCCTTGCGGCGCGCGGCGCCGGCACCCGACATTCCGCCCCCATGAGACTCGTCGCACTCGACTGGTGGATCATCGGCCTCTACTTCGCCGCGGCCCTGGCGATCGGCGTGTGGGCCGCGCGCCGGGCGGGGAAGAACACCAAGGAGTTCTTCCTCTCCGGCCGGAACATGCCGTGGTGGCTCCTGGGCGTCTCCATGGTCGCCACGACGTTTTCGACCGACACCCCGAACCTGGTGGCCGACATCGTCCGCCAGGACGGGGTGAGCGGGAACTGGGTCTGGTGGGCGTTCCTGCTCACGGGGATGCTGACCGTCTTCGTCTACGCCAAGCTGTGGCGACGGGCCGGCGTCATGACCGACCTGGAGTTCTACGAGATCCGCTACAGCGGGAAGCCGGCGGCGTTCCTGCGCGGCTTCCGGGCCATCTACCTGGGCGTCTTCTTCAACGTCATGATCATGGCCACGGTCACCCTGGCGGCCATCAAGATCGCCGGCGTGCTGCTGGGCGCGTCGCCGCTGGTGACGATCCTGGTGGCGGGCGGCGTCACCGTGGCGTTCAGCGCGCTGGGGGGGCTCACGGGCGTGCTCCTCACCGACTTCCTCCTCTTCTTCACCGCCATGGTCGGGTCCATTGCCGCCGCCGTGGTGGCTGTGGGGCACCCGGACGTGGGCGGGCTCGACGGGCTGCTGGCGAGCGACGCCGTCGCCGGGAAGCTGTCGCTCCTCCCGGACTTCAGCGACCCGTCAGCGTTCATCCCCGTCCTGGTCATCCCCATCGCCGTCCAGTGGTGGAGCGTGTGGTACCCCGGTGCCGAGCCCGGCGGCGGCGGGTACATCGCCCAGCGGATGCTGAGCGCGAAGGACGAGACCGACGCCACCGGCGCCACGCTCCTCTTCAACGCCGCCCACTACGCGCTCCGGCCGTGGCCGTGGATCCTGGTGGGGCTGGCGAGCCTGGTGGTGTTCCCGACCGTCGAGTCGATCCAGGAGGCGTTCCCCCAGGTCGGCGACGCCATCCTCGGCCACGACCTGGCCTACCCGGCCATGCTCACGTTCCTGCCGTCGGGGCTCCTGGGGCTCGTGGTCGCGAGCCTGGCCGCCGCGTACATGTCCACCATGTCCACCCACCTGAACTGGGGCTCCAGCTACGTGGTCCACGACTTCTGGCGACGGTTCGTCGACCCCGACGCCGGCGAGCGCACGCTCGTCACCGTCGGTCGGGCGACGACGGTCCTCCTCATGGTCCTCGCCGCCGCCCTCGCCCTCTGGCTCCGGAACGCGCTCCAGGCGTTCCAGATCCTCCTCCAGATCGGCGCCGGGACCGGCCTCCTCTTCATCCTCCGCTGGTTCTGGTGGCGGATCAACGCCTTCAGCGAGATCACCGCCATGGTGGTCAGCTTCCTGGTGGCGTTCTGGCTCGAGCTGGTCCAGCCGCGGCTCTACCCCGGCCTCGACATGGACGCGTCGCTGAAGCTGGTCATCGGCGTGGCCATCACCACCGTCGCGTGGGTCGGCGTCACGCTCCTGGTCCGGCCCACGGAGACCGGCAAGCTCCGCAGCTTCTACCGCACCGCGAAGCCCGGCGGCCCCGGCTGGCGCGACGTAGCCGAGCGCGCCGCCGCTGACGGTGAGCCGCTCCCCACCGACCCCGCCGACGACTGGACCGTCCCCGAGGGCATCCTGGCCATGACCGCCGGTGTCCTGGCCGTCTACGCGGCGCTGTTCGCCACCGGGTACTGGCTGTACGGGCGCTACGCCCTGGCGGCGGCACTGAGCGTGGTTGCGGCCGCGGCCGCGGTGGCGCTGGCCCGGATCTGGGGACGGGTGGCGGGGCGGAGCCCATGACGCCCGACACGCGAACGCGCCGGGCGGTGGTCCTGGCCGCCGGGCGCGGCACCCGGATGCAGGAGCCGGATGAAGGCGTGACGCTCACGCCGGAGCAGGCCGCCATGGCCGACGCGGGGCTCAAGATGCTGGTGCCGATCCACGGCCGTCCGTTCCTGGCGTACGTCCTCCACGAGCTGGCGGAGGCCGGCTTCGACGAGGTCTGCCTGGTGGTCGGGCCCGGCAACGACGATCCGGTCCGCCTTGCCGTCGAAGCCATGCCGCTGGAGCGGCTCCGGGCCTCGTTCGCGGTCCAGGCCGAGCCGCTGGGATCGGCCCACGCGCTCCTCGCCGCCGAGCCGGCAGCCGACGCGCCGTTCGTCGTCATCAACGCCGACAACATCTACTCCGCCGCGGCGCTCCGGGCGGTGGCCACGCTGGACGGCTCGGGGCTCGCCGGCTACGACGCCGATGCCCTCGTCGCCCGGTCCAACGTGACGGCGGCGCGAGTCGCGGCCTTCGCTCTCATCGAGGTCGAGGACGGGCACATGGTCCGGATCGTGGAGAAGCCCGATCCGGCCACCGCGCTGGCCATGGATGACGCGCCCGTCAGCATGACGCTCTGGCAGTTCGAGCCCTCCATCTTCCAAGCGTGCCAGGATATCACGCCATCGGAACGGGACGAGCTGGAGCTGGTCGACGCCGTCTCCCTGGCCATGGAGCGGGGCACCCGATTCCGGGTCGCCCCGGTCGAGGAGGGCGTCATCGATATCTCGCGCCGCGCCGACGTCCGGGCGGTGGAGCGCTGGCTCCGGGGCCGGGAGCCGCGTCCATGACCACACCGGGGGGTCGGATCCGCCGGATAGATCGATCACGATCGATCTATCCGGGTTGGCTCCGACATAACTTGTTTATTCGCAATGATTTGTGTTCCAGTACAACCAACTAGATCGATCATGATCGATCTAGTTTCGGTTTCGGACGGCAGGCGTGCACGGTCTGCCGAACGACGGCAATGCGCTCGACTCACGGTCCGGGCGGCGCCGTGCCATCCGGTCGGGTGGGGTGGTCCGGTGGGGTCGTTCCGGTCGGGTCGGAGCGGAGTGTGAGTTGCCCGGAGGGTGGGGCCCGCCTCTTCGTCCCCGGCCGGATCGAGGTGCTGGGCAAGCACACCGACTACGCCGGCGGCCGGAGCCTGCTGGCGGCGGTGGACCGGGGTTTCACTGTGGCCGTCGAGGCCACCGACCACCACCGGATCGTGATCCGGGACACCGGTCGGGCCGAGACGGCGACGTTGGCGATCCCGAGATCCCCTGCCGGGGCCGACGCGGCCACCGATCCCGGGGTTCCCGGCCGGGATCGAGCGGAGCCCGGCTGGGCGATCTACCCCCGGACCGTAGTCCGCCGCGCGGCGCGGGATTTCCCGGGCCGGCTCAGGGGCTGCGTGCTGGAGCTTTCAGGAACGCTTCCATCGGCGGCGGGGCTGAGCACCTCGAGCGCACTGATCACCGCGGTCTTCCTGGCCCTGGATGCGGTGTGCGGGTTCTCGGATACCGATGCCTATCGCGCCGCCATCGGGGGGCCACCTCTCGCCGGCGCGGGGGGTGTCGACGAGCCCCTGCCCCCCGGGGTCCGCGGCGCCCGGGAGCAGCTGGCCGGCTACCTGGGGGCCGTGGAGCGAGGCTCACCGTACCCCGGCCTCGACGGCGGCGGTGGGAACCCACGTGGCGGCCCCACGGGGGTCGGTACCCGGGGCGGGTCGGAGGACCACGTGGCCCTCCTGTGCGGGGCGCCGGGCCGGTTGGTGCGCTACGCCTTCGAGCCGGTGCTTCGGGAGGCATCGGTGCCGATGCCATCGGGATACGCGTTCGTGGTGGCCGCCAGCGGAGTGGTCGCCGAGAAGAAAGGTGCCGCCCGCGAGCGGTACAACCGCTTGAGTGATGACGCCGCCCGCGTCGCCGAGATCTGGCGGGAGGCCACGGGCGGGACGGAGCCGCACCTGGGGGCCATCCTCCGGGAAGCCGGGCCGGACCGGCTGGAGGCGGCCGTGGCAGGAGCGGCCGATCCCGGCGAGCTGGACGGGCTCCTTCGCCGCGCTCGCCATTTCGCGGCCGAGAGCACGGAGTTCGTCCCCGGGGCCGCGGACGCCCTGGCAGCCGGCGACCTGGCCCGGTTCGGACGGATCGTCGACCGATCCCAGTCCCTGGCCGGGGAGCTGCTCGGCAACCAGGTGCCCGAGACCATCCACCTGGCGCGGTCCGCGCGGGAGCTGGGTGCGGCGGCCGCATCGGCGTTCGGCGCCGGCTTCGGCGGCTCGGTGTGGGCGCTGGTGGCCGGGGCCGGCGCGGAAACGTTCGCCGCGGCCTGGCGCGACCGCTACCTGGCCGCCTTCCCGGCCCGTGCCGATGCCGCCTTCTTCACCACCCCCGCCGCGCCCCCCGCCCGGATCCTGGATTAGCGATGGCGGGGCGAACGCCCGGTGAACCGCGGACACGCGGGGACGCGGAGCATACGCGGAGTTTTTTCTGTCTTTTCCGGTGAGGCAGCGCGGCCGGCGGCAGGGCGGGATGCCGGGGAGGCTGTCTTTCCGGGCGAAGAACGTTCCCGACAACGCAGAGCTCGCGTCTTCCGCCGCCCAGCCTGCCATGCCCGGATCAAACTCAAGAGAAGTTCTCCGCGTGTGCTCCGCGCCTCCGCGTCTCCGCGGTTAACGATGCCTCCGGAGCGCACGACCCACTCGAAATGTCGAAAAGCCCGAAGTCGAAATCCATCTCGATCCTCGTTTCCACGACGCCGTGGCCCTACCTTCTCCTGTCCCGACGAAAACGCACCCGGAGCAGCCAATTATGTCCCCCGACCGCCGCGAGTTCCTGAAGACCACCGCCGTCACTGGTGCCGCCTTCGCGCTTGGCACCCGCTCCCTGGAGGCCATGCCGCCGATCCCGCCCCGGCCGCAGCAGGCCGCCGGGCTGTTCGCCACACGGCCCGTCGAGACCGTCCGGATGGGATTCGTGGGGATCGGCCACCAGGGGTCGGCCCACGTCCGCAACTTCCTCCGGATCCCCGGCGTGGAGATCACGGCGCTGTGCGACATCGTGCCGGAGAAGGTCGAGCGCGTGAGTCGGTGGGTGGTCGACGACGGTCGCCCGGCGCCGGCGTCGTATACCGACGGGCCGGAGGCGTTCCGCCGGATGTGCGCCGAGGAGGAGCTGGACCTGGTCTTCACGTCCACGCCGTGGAGCTGGCACGCGCCCGTCTGCCTGGCGGCCATGGAGCACGGGAAGCACGCCGCCACCGAGGTGCCCATGGCGCCGACACTGGACGAGCTGTGGGCCATGGTGGAGACCGCCGAGCGGACGGAGCGGCACTGCGTCATGATGGAGAACTGCTGCTACGATCGGACCGAGATGATGATCCTGAACATGGTCCGAAGCGGCCTCTTCGGCGAGCTGCTCCACGCCGAGTGCGGCTACCTCCACGACCTCCGGCAGCTGAAGCTCACCGACTTCTACGAGAACAACTGGCGGATCGACCACTCCATCGATCGGAACGGCGACCTCTACCCGACCCACGGCCTCGGGCCCGTCGCCCAGTGGATGAACATCAACCGCGGGAACCGGTTCGACCACCTGACCAGCATGGCCACCAAGTCCAGGGGTCTGAACCGGTGGGCCGCCGAGCACATCGGCCCCGACAGCGAGGCCGCCACCCGCGACTACGCCCTCGGCGACGTGGTCAACACCCTCATCCGCACCGCCAACGGTGAGACGATCCAGGTGGTCCACGACACCAACGGCCCACGCCCCTACAGCCGCAAGATCCTCCTCCAGGGCACCCGGGGCGTGGTCCGGAAGTACCCGGAGCAGAAGCTCCACATCGAGGGGACGAGCCCCGCCCACCGCTGGGAGGAGCTCCTCGACTACCGGGAGCGGTGGGAGCACCCGGTCTGGAAGGCGCTCGAGGAGCAGTCCGCCGGCGCCGGCCACGGCGGGATGGACTACATCGAGGACTACCGCCTGATCCAGTGCCTCCGGGAAGGGCTGCCCATGGACATGGACGTCTACGACGGCGCCGCCTGGTCCGCTATCGCCGGCCTTTCCGAGGTCAGCATAGCCGGGCGCCGCGTGGTGGACGTGCCGGACTTCACCCGGGGCGCGTGGCGGAGCCGCGAGCCCCTGGGCGTGGTCGAGATCTAGGCGGCCCACGTCCGGGCGGGCGGTCGCATTCCTCCCACCCAACCGTCTGATGGCGTTTCGGTCTGCGGTCGCCGGGGCGGTTGCCCCTCCCGCGCCTTGGGGTGGGGAAGGGGCGGCGCCCGGCGGTGAGTGAGGGGTGGGGGCGCGTGCGAGAAGCGACTTTGCCGCGCGCGCCGGGAACGAGACCAGTCGCGGGGAATGGGCCGCACCCGGCATGTCACTCTGCCGCGAGCCTCAGCCGTTCGCGCGGCGGTGGAGCCTCGCAGCTCGCGCCCCCGCCCCGAACGCCCGCCACGGCGAGTGCCAGCCCCGTCCCGCCACACTGGCGTGGTTCTTTCAGCCAACACCAGGTGAACGGTCACCGACTGAAAGGACCACCATGGCGGATCTGGGCCACGAGTACTTCCAGGACACCGAAGCCGTCCTTGATGAGCTGCGCGAGGAAGCGGAGCTGCGGGCTCGCACTGCCGACTCCGAGGAGGGCGCCGAGTTCGATGCGGTACACCGCCCGGACGGGACCATCTCGCAGCGCGGCTACGTGGTCACGGAAGACGACATCGCGGGCGTGTGGGCCGAGATGGACGAGGAAGGGCACAACCACGAGACCACCTTCTACGCCGCCGACAACGACGGCACGCTCCGGGTCGAGGAGTTCCTCGACACCGGCTGGACCATCCCCGAGGTGAAGGACCAGGCCCGGGAATGGCTCGAAGAGCTGCGGGCCGCCGCCGCGGAGTAGCGGGCTACATCCCGCGGTCCAGGTTCCGGATCTCGACCCGGTCCTCCTGGAAGACGGGGATCAGAATCTTGTCCCGTCGGCTGTCCCACCCGATGTCGGCGGGCGACGGCACGCCCTCCACCACTGTGGTGACGTCACCCTCGGCACCCACGGGGACGTGGTAGACGGAGCTCGTCTCCCAGCTGCTGACCAGCAGGGAGCCGTCGGTGAGGACCACCACGCCATCAAGCTGGCCGCCGGGCAGCTCCACCAGGACCTCGGCCGTGCCGCCCATGGCCGGCACGGCCCTCACCTGCGGCGCGCCGAACGTCACCATCAAGACCACGCCATCGAGTACCGCCAGGCCGTTCGGGCCGCCCAGGTCCGTGCCCTCCACAACGGTCACCGGCTCGCCATCCTCGAACCGGTAGACGGCGTCGGTTCCGGACGACGAGAAGTCGGGGTTCAACCCGCTGTCGGAGACGTAGAGGGTCCCGTCGGAGCCCACGGCCAGGTCGTTCAGGAAGGTGGAGCCGGGCACTTCCCAGCTCCCGAGGGGTTCACCCGAAACCCGGTGGAACGCCCGCACCGCGGTGATGTCGGTGACGTACAGCGTGTCGCCGATGATGGCCAGGCCCTTGGGCGCGTTCAGCGTCACGCCGTCCTGCATCCCATCGATCCACTTCAGCGCCGAGAGCGCGCCATCGGGCGCAATCCGGCTGATGAAGCCGTTGCCATCCTCGGCGGTGGGGGAGCCGTTGATGTTCGAGACCAGGTAGACGTCGGCGTCCGCGTCGTGGAGTACGGACTCGGGCGTCTGGAGGCCGATGTCGGAGACGGTGATCTCCATGGTGTCCACCGGCATCCCCTCGTCATCGCCCATCTGCGCCTGCTCACCGCACGCTACCACGGCCAGGGCCGGGAGGAGCGCGAGGGCGGTGCTGCGGAGCGTGGTCATGGCGGTTCTCCTTGGAGAAGGGGTCGGATTCCGTTCCTCACCGTCTAACCGGCCTTGCAAAGCCGGTGCCCCCGGGACCGTGTGGCGGGGGTGGGCGGCGTCCGATCTCACCGAGATCCATCCCATTCCCGGACAGCTGACGGGTCGCCGGTCTCGGCGTCCGGATGGCGCCAAGTCCTTCGCTGACAATGTGTTCGGGCATGGTAGCGGGTCCCGGCACGCGGCATGCCCCGATGAGGAGGATACACGCGCTTGGGGGACGGATCCGTCCCCGAGAGCGGCGCGCTGCGAACCACGATCCCCTGATAACGGACCGATCCTGATGAACGCCCTGGCTCGCGACCTGCGCTTTGCATTCCGGATGCTGCTCAAGAACCCGGCCTTCACGACGGCGGCGGTGCTTACGCTAGCCGTCGGAATCGGCCTGAACACGGCCACGTTCAGCGCCGTCCATTCCATCCTCCTGCGGCCGCTGCCCGGTGTGGAGGAGCCCGACCGGTTGGTGCAGCTGTACCGCGAGTGGGCGTCGGACTTCCAGTACGGCTCGAGCTCGATCCCGCACTTCTTCAGCATCAAGGAGGAGGCGGACGTATTCGAGAGCGTGACGGCATGGACGTTCGTACCCCTGAATCTCAGTGAGGGCGGTCAGAACGAGCGGATCATGGGAGAGATGGTGTCGGCCGACTATTTCCGCACGTTCGGTGCGCAGCCCGTCCTCGGCCGCGGGTTCCTGCCCGAGGAGGACGTGGGGCCCGGGCAGCACCCGGTGGTGGTGGTGAGCCATGCATTCTGGCAGGACCGCTTCGGGGGTCGTGCCGACATCATCGGGGAGACCATCACGCTGAACGGCCGGCCGTTCGAGATCGTGGGCGTGGCGCCGCCGGAGTTCCGGGGCGCGATGCCGGCGGTGACCGCAAACCTGTACGCGCCGCTGATGATGCAGCGGGAGCTCACCCCGGGGATCGACCGCCTGGATCGGCGGGGCGCGAACTTCATGACCACCGTCGCCCGGTTGAAAGATGGGGTGAGCGTAGAGCAGGCGCGGGGCGCCATGGACGCGCTGATCGCAGGCTTCCGTGAGCAGTATCCGGGGCACTACGAGGGCAACACCATCCATCTGGTTGCGCAGTCGGAAGCGGGGCTCCACCCCATGTTCGCCGGTACTCAGACGGCCATGTCGGTGCTGATGATGGTGGTGGTCGGACTGCTTCTGCTGATCGCGTGCGTGAACGTCGCCAACCTGTTCCTGGCCCGGGCCCGGGACCGGCGGAAGGAGATCGGCGTGCGGGTCAGTCTCGGCGCATCGCGAGGGGAGGTGATCCGGCAGCTCTTGACCGAGGCCTCGCTCTTCGCGTTCGTGGCCGGTGCGGCCGGGCTGGCGCTGGCCGTATTCGCGGTGGATCTCCTCAACGGGATCCAGATGCCGTCGGATGTCCCCATGGATTTCGATGTGACCATCAGTCGTCCGGTGCTCGTCTTCACCGTGGCAGCCGCGATCCTCACGGGTCTGCTCTTCGGCCTCGCCCCGGCGCTGACCGCTTCGAAGCCGGAGCTGGTCACGGCGCTCAAGGGCGGCGACGAAGGTCGGCGGTCGAAGTCGCGGGCCACGCGGACATTGGTGGGCGTGCAGGTCGCCCTGTCCATCATCCTCCTGGTCAGCGCCGGCCTCTTCCTGCGGAACCTCCGGGCCGCGACCACCCTCGACAAGGGTTTCGAGGCCGAGAACCTCATGCTGGTCTCCATGGACCCGGCGCTCCAGGGGTACGACTACGCCCGGACGGTGTCGTTCTACGAACAGCTCCTGGACCGGGTCCGTCAATACCCGACCGTCGTGGCGGCGGGGTTGGCCGAGATCGTTCCCCTCGGGTTCGGCTCCCAGCAGACGGGGGTCGCGGTCCCGGGGTACGAGCCGGGCCCCGACGAGGTCATGAGTATCGACTACAACGAGGCCACACCCGGCTACTTCGAGGCGATGGGGATCCGGCTCCTTCGGGGTCGTCCGTTCACAGAGGCCGATGTCGAAGGCGCTGCACCCACGATCCTCATCAACCAACGATTCGCCGACCGGTTCTGGCCGGGCGAGGATCCGTTGGGGAAGGTCGTGCAGGTGGGTAGCACCGAGCGGACGGTGGTCGGGGTCACCGAGACCGGGAAGTACCAAAGGCTCGGCGAGGAGCCGCTGTCGTACATGTATCTGCCGTGGGCGCAGGCGTTCAACTCGGAGATGACGCTCCACGTCCGCACCGCCGGTCCATCGGAAGCGATCCTGGCCCGGGTTCGCGAGGAAGTCGAGCGGCTGGACCCCCTGATGCCGCTCTACGAGGCCCGGACCATGGAGTCGCACCTGGGGATCGCGATGCTGCCCGCTCGCCTCGGCGGAGTCGTGCTCGGGTTCTTCGGCGTCCTGGGGCTCTTCCTGGCCGCCATCGGGATCTACGGTGTCATGGCATACTCGGTGGCGCAGCGGACCCGGGAGCTCGGGATCCGCATGGCCCTCGGCGCGCCCCGGGCCGATGTGGTCGGCATGGTCATCAGACAGGGGATGTGGGTGGTGGGGATCGGCGTCGCGGCCGGGCTCGTCGGCGCGGTGATCGCCGCCCGCCTGATCCAGGGCCTCCTCTACACCGGAAACGCCCTGGACCCCGTCACCTTCCTGACCGTGACCCTGGTGCTCCTGGCCACTGCCGGGCTGGCCACCTGGCTCCCGGCCCGTCGGGCCGCCGCGGTCGATCCGGTCCGGGCGCTGAAGACCGAGTAGCGACCGGGATCCGGCCGAGGGCGGCGGCGCGTCCAGCCCTCAGGGCAGGCGCTGGAGGATCGCCCGGGCCTGGTCCTTGTAGTACGCGACCAGGGACGTCGTGTCCGGGTGCGCCAGCACGCGCCGGAGCTGGGCCCGGGCGGCGTCTTCCTGGCCGGTGTCCGCCAGGAGCGCGGCCAGCTCGATCCGGTGCATCGGGTTCGAAGGCTCCGCCTCGACGGCGGTGACCAGCGACGCTTCCGCCCGCTCCCATGAGGCCTGCCGCAGGAGGTCGCCGCCGATGATCCTGGCGGCCACGAAACGGGTGACCGGGTTGATCCGCATCCCCGCGGCGGTGATCCGGCCGACCAGGTAGTTCCCGCCCGCGTGCTCCGGATCACGCTCCAGGATCGCCAGGCTCTTCTCCAGCACGCGCTTCAACGCGTCCACCCTGTCACCCAGCGGGAGGTAGCTGGACTGGAGCCCGATGGCGGCGGCCTCGAGGAACGCGGCCTCCAGATCGCCGGCCCGGACCGCCTGTGCCCGCCGTGCTCGGGGAGGGAAAGGGGGGTGTCCCGGAGAGACCTCACCTACGAAAATGCGGTCCAGCCCCCCGCCGCGTAAAGGGTGACGGCCACCGCCGTGGCCAGATTCAGGCTCGAGACGCCCGGTCGCATGGGGATCGCGACCCGGTGATCGACCCGGCGCAGAAGGGCCTCGCTGACCCCCGTCCGCTCGGAGCCGAACACCAGCACAGAGCGGGGCGGAACGGGGCCGCCCGCCGCCGAGCCGTCCACGCCGTCACGGCCCGGTTCACCGCCGGGGGAGCGGTCGGGTGCCACCAGCGCCTCGCCTCCCGGGTCCAGGGCGACGACGGGGCGATCGGTCGCCAGCACCGC
>CAZSBL010000065.1:0-1916 GCA_964605205.1 uncultured Gemmatimonadaceae bacterium | reverse complement strand
CCAGCCACGTCACCGGCAGCGCGAACTGGAGACCGGCCCCGCCGCGGATCGAGGCGGGGTGCCACGGATCGTGCCGCCCGGTGGTAAGCACACCCGCCGCGCCGGCTGCCGCCGCCACCCGGATCACGGCGCCGATGTTGCCGTGGTGCGTGGGCCGCTCCAGCAGGACGATCGGCGCCGGGCCAGGAGAGGCCAGAACGTCGCCCGGTTCCACACGAGGGCGGTCGGCCAGGGCGATCACGCCGGTGGGGTGGGGGGAAGGGGCGAGGGTGTCGAAGGTGGCGTCGTCCACGGGCTCGGCCAGTGTCGCGATCCGATCCGCCACGTCCGGGGCCAGCTCGCCGGCCAGAGCGTGGAGGGCGGCCGGGTCCCGGGTCCGAACGTCGCGGACCCGGGCGCCGAACCGGAGCGCGTGTTTCAGCGCGTGCAGTCCCTCGAGCACCGCCAGGGAGGGATCGCCACGGGCCGTCCGGTATCGCTCCGTCAGGGTCGACCCGGTCATTCCACCTCCGTCAGGCGTCCCTTCCGATCCGCCGCCGCCCGGGCCGACTTCACCACTTCCCGCATCGCCGACTCCGACTCGAACTTCCGGATGAAGAGCGGCATCCCGTCGGCGGTCTCGCTCGCCGGTCGCACCTCCCGCATCCCGAACGCCTCGATGAACCGGAGCCCGGCGGGGCTCGCTCCGAGGGCGGCGAAGTGCACGGGCGCCCACCACGGCAGGTCCCGCGCCCAGCGGCCCATGGCCTCGGCGAAGAGGTGGGCCGCCATCCCCCGGCCCCGCCATTCGGGATGGACGATGAAGCCCGCGAAGTACCAGACCACGTTCGGGCTGTTGCAGATTACCGAGAAGTCGCCGGCCGCGAGCTCCGCCTCCGAGCGGGCGCCCACCAGGAAATCACCGGCCTGTCGCGCGTCGAGCGGCCAGAGGAGGATCACGCCCCGCAGGTGGGCACCCACCCACGCGCCCACGTAACCCCGGGGGAACGCGCGCCACATCTCCTCGTCCACCAGCGACGAGCGCGGCTGCGCCTTCGACGAAGACAGCGCCAGCTCCCGCATCTCCTCGAACGAGCGACGCCGGGTCAGATAGTCGAACTCGAGCGTGGTGGGCGTGCCGTCGCTCACCAGTTCCCGTGTACCGCCAGCCCGGTCCGTCATGCTCCGAACGCGTACGCGGGCTCGAACCGCGCCGTGAAGTGCCGCAGCACCGGCGCCTGGTGCGTGAACCGGAACCCGCCGATCCCGTCCCGTCGCTCGAACACGTTCAGGATCACCTCCACCACGTAGTCGACATGGCTCTGGGTGTAGACCCGGCGAGGGATCGTGAGCCGCACCAGCTCCATGGGGCCCGGCACCTCCTCGCCCGTCTCAGGGTCACGCTTCCCGAACATCACCGTCCCGATCTCCACGCCCCGGATCCCGCCCTCCAGGTACAGCTCCGCCGTCAGCGCCTGGCCGGGCAGGTCGAGCGGGCCGAGGTGCGGGAGGAACGCCGCCGCGTCGATATAGACCGCGTGCCCGCCCGGCGGCTGCACGATCGGTACGCCTTCTTCGGCAATGTGTTCGCCCAGGTACCGGACACTCGCCAGCCGGTACTCCAGGTAGTCCTCGTGGACCACCTCCTCCAGCCCTACCGCGATGGCCTCCAGGTCCCGACCCGCCAGCCCGCCGTAGGTCGGGAACCCCTCCGTCAGGATCAGCAGCTCCTTCTCCTGCTCCGCCAGACGGTCGTCGTTCGTGGCCACGAACCCGCCGATGTTCGCCAGCCCGTCCTTCTTCGCGCTGAACGTGCACCCATCGGCGTAGCTGAACATCTCCCGGGCGATCTCCTCCACGCTCCGGTCTCCCGGCCCGTCCTCGTTCCGCTTGATCAGGTACGCGTTCTCCGCGAACCGGCACGCGTCGATGTAGAA
>CAZSBL010000064.1:0-18153 GCA_964605205.1 uncultured Gemmatimonadaceae bacterium | reverse complement strand
CAAAGCCCTCTCCACCGAGGGAAACCCCGCGTTCGCCACGGTCCTGAAGGTCGTCCGCGCCCTCGGCCTGAAGCTCCACGCGACCACGGAGTAGCGCCAGACTTCCCCTCCGACCGGGAAGCTTGCATCGCGGTCGCCCAGGCGGACCTCGCCGAAGAGGAAATACGCGGCGGCCCCCAGGAACGGGACGAACGCCACCACCGCCAGCCACGCCAGCGCGGCGTTCGCCGACCGCTTCCGGGTCACGATGACCACGAACATGACCAGGCGGACCGCCCACTCCGCGATGAAGAGCCAGCGCATGGTGGTCAGGATACTGCTTCCATCGGCCTCGTGCCAAACGTGTCTGCAACACCCACTCCACCGGGCCGGCCGCCGCCAGTGCCGACGGGTGGCTACCGGGTCTCCGCCTCCTCCAGCACCCGGCGGAACTCGTCCAGCGGCAGCGCGCCCTGGACGCGGCGGCCGTTCACGAAGAAGGTGGGTGTGGCCGACACGCCGGCCGCCGCCGCGATCTGCTTCGCCCGGTCCAGCTTCCCGCCGGGCCGGCCGGCTTCGTAGCAGGCGTCGAACGCCGCCGGGTCGCCGTCCGCGTTCGTCACGGTCTGGCGGAACGCGGCACGCGGGTCACCGGATCGCCACTGCGGCTGGGTGCGGAACAGCGCCATGTGCGCCGCCCAGAATACGGACAGTGACTGCTCCGCCGCGCACGCCGCGGCCAGCGTCGCCTCCTCGCTGTTGGCGAACTTGCCCAGCACGAACGGCATGTGCACCCAGCGGACCCGGCCCGGCTCGATGAACTCCTGGTACAGCCGCGGGAACGTCTCCTGGGCAAAACGACGGCAGTACGAGCAGCCGTAGTCGCTGAACTCCACCACCGTGACCGGGGCGGCCTCGTCGCCGAGGGGGTGGCCCACCTCCTTGAGCTGCATCCACCCGAGCTCCGGCTCCGGCGCACCGGCCACCTCGCCCGTGGGCTCACGGCCCGCCTCCCGCAGCAGCATGTCCACGTCAGCCACCAGGTCGGCCTCCTCGTACACGCCCACCACCGTCCGCCGGATCCGGCCATCCGCGTCGATCAGGAACGATGTCGGCAGCGTGTTGGCACCCCCGAACGCCTGCGCCGCGTACTGGGTGGCACGCCCCACCATGTAGTCGATGCCTCGCTGTTCCAGGAACCACCCGATCTGCTCCTCCGGCAGCCGGTCGGTGCTCAGCCCCACGATGGTGAAGCCGTCGTCCCGACGGGCGTCGTACACCCGCTGGAACCCCGGCATCTCCACCCGGCACGGCGGGCACCACGTGGCCCAGAAGTTCACCAGGACCACCTGGCCCCGCAGATCCGCCATCGAGACGATGTCGCCACTCAGCAGCTGCACCGACACAGCCGGCGCGGGCTCACCCTCGGGCTCGGCGGCCCGCGTCAGCGCCCAGGCGCCCCCGAGCAGCACCAGCACCGTCACCACCAGCGCCGCCATCACCTTTCGACTCTTCCAGTTCACCATGCCTCCACGATGGCCCTTCGGCCCGTTCGCGTCCGTCGGAAAAGACCCCGAGCCGCAGCGAGTAATCTATATAAGCGAACAGTAGAATAAAACCCCGGATCATGGATTCGGGCAGGGTCGTGGTCGCGGGCCAGGGTCGCCGGCCAGGGTCCGGGCCGAGGGCGCAGCTCACGGCCGAGGGCGCAGCTCACCGGCGAGGGCGCAGCTCACCGGCGAGGGCGCAGCTCACCGGCGAGGGCGGGCTCACGGGCGAGGGCGGGGGTAATGGTTGAGGGCATGGGCCCGGCAGGTCGGGACGTCGGTTGTGCCTGTGAGTGCCATCCAACGGGACAATCCCCCGAACAAGTGTCCCGCGCCGTCGGGATTGGGGACTTTCCTACGAATATCGTAGGGAATCACCCAAACAACGGGTCCGGCTCCCGGATCTTTGGGAGAAAGACTACACATATGGTATGAAATCGCCCACGAAGCCGGGGCCGCACCGATTGTTCGGGGCATTTCATACAGGTTTTCGACATCCGGAGTGGGTGAAACGAAGCCAGGGTCAGCTCCCGGGTACACTGGCGGGGCGAACGCCCGGTGAACCGCGGAGACACGGAGACGCGGAGCATACGCGGAGCTTTTTCTGTCTTTTCCGGTGAGACAGCGCAGCCGGCGGAGCAGCGGGGTGCCGGCGAGGCTGCCATTCCGGGCGAACGTCCCCACCAACGCAGAGCTTGCGTCTTCCGCCACCCAGCCTGCCCTGCCCGGATCAAACTCAACAGAAGTTCTCCGCGCGTGCTCCGCGCCTCCGTGTCTCCGCGGTTAACGCGGTTGACGATGCCTCCGGAGCCCACGACCCACTCGAAATGTCGAAGAGCCTATCATACAAACGACCGGGCAGGGGCGAGTGCCCCGGTCAACAGATCCGCGGCAGCTGCTCACCGGAGAGCATCTCCACCACGCGCATCCCGCCGATGCGGCTGCGCTGGAAGACCTTGCCGGGGTGTTGGCCGGTGACGGAGCCGATCCGTGCGGCCTGTCCGCCGAGGGGGTGGGCGCGGAGGACGTCCAGCGCCTCGTCGGCCCGCTCCGTGGCCACGAAGGCCACGAGCTTGCCCTCGTTGGCCACGTAGAGGGGATCCAGCCCGAGGATCTCGCACGCGCCCCTGACCGGGTCCTCGACGGGGATGGCGGCCTCGTCGAGAGTGATCCCCACGCCGGCGCTGTCGGCGATCTCGTTGACGGCGCTGGCCACGCCGCCGCGGGTGGGGTCGCGGAGTACGTGCAGGTCCGGGCCCAGGGCGTCCATGAGCCGGCGGACCATCCCGGAGAGGTCGGCGGAGTCGGTCTCGAGGGCGGTCTCGAACTCGAGCCCCTCGCGGACGCTCATGATGGCGATCCCGTGGCTGGCGATGGGTCCGCTGACCAGGATGGCGTCGCCGGGGCGGGCCCGGTGGGGTGCGATGTCGACCCCGTCATCGAGTACGCCCACGCCGGTGGTGTTGATGAAGACACCATCGCCCTTGCCGCGATCCACCACCTTGGTGTCTCCGGTGACGATCCGGACGCCGGCGTCGCGGGCCGCGGCGCCCATGGTGACGGCGATGGTCCAGAGGTCGCCCATGGGGAAGCCCTCCTCGAGGACGAAGCCTGCGGAGAGGGCCAGCGGTCGGGCGCCGCACATGGCCAGGTCGTTGACGGTGCCGTGCACGGCCAGCGAGCCGATGTTGCCGCCCGGAAAGAACAGTGGACTGATGACGAAGGTGTCGGTGGAGAACGCCACCCGGCCGCCGGGCACATCGAAGACCGCGCCATCGTGGAGTTCGCCGAGGGTGTCGCGGCCGAACGCGGGCACGAACACCTCCTCGGTGAGCATGCGGGAGAACTTCCCGCCGCCACCGTGGGCCAGCGTCACCGCCGGGTACTTGTCGAGGGGTAGCGGGCAGACCATGCCGGCGGGGTCCACGGCAGCCGGGCCGGGCCCTGCGGCGGCCGTGGCGTCGGCGCCGTTATCCGATCCGGACCGGCTCATCCGTCCTCCCGTAGTGGTAGTACGCCGCGCACGCGCCCTCGGAGCTGACCATGGGTGCGCCCAGCGGGTCCTCGGGGGTACACTTCGTCCCGAACGCCGGGCACTCGTTCGGCTTCCTGAGCCCCTGAAGGACCAGGCCGGCGATACACTCGGCGCTCTCGTCGGCGGTGACGGCCTCCACGCCAAACTTCCGCTCGGCGTCCCAGGCGGCGTACTCGGGCTGGAGGGTCAGCCCGCTGGCCGGGATCGGCCCGATCCCGCGCCACTTCCGGTCGGAGACGGTGAACACCCTGCCCACCAGCTCCTGGGCCGGCCGGTTCCCGTCCCGGGCCACGGCCCGGGTATACTGGTTCTCCACGCCCCAGCGGCCCTCCTCGAGCATCTCGATGGCCATGAGGGTCCCCTGGAGGAGGTCCGTGGGCTCGAAGCCGGTGACCACGATGGGGACCTGGTACTTCTCGGCCAGCGGCTCGTACTCCCAGTAGCCCATGATGGCGCACACGTGGCCTGCGGCCAGGAACGCCTGGACGCGGCTCTGCTCGGCGCCCAGGATCGCCTCCATGGCCGGCGGCACCAGCACGTGGGAGACGAGGATGGAGAAGTTCTCGACCCCCAGCTGTCGGGCCTGGAAGACGGCGGCGGCGTTGGCCGGGGCCGTGGTCTCGAACCCCACGGCGAAGAAGACCACCTCCCGGTCCGGGTGCTTCTGCGCCAGCTTCACGGCGTCCAGCGGCGAGTAGACGATGCGCACGTCCGCGCCCGCCGCCTTGGCGCTGAGGAGGTCGCCGGTGGTGCCGGGCACCCGGAGCATGTCACCGAAGGAGGTAAAGATGACGTCGGGGCGCCGGGCGATGGCGTGGGCCTTGTCGATCATCTCCAGCGGCGTGACGCACACCGGGCAGCCGGGCCCGTGCACGAGCTGGACCTCGTCGGGGAGCATCCGGTCGATCCCGAACTTCACGAACGTGTGGGTCTGGCCGCCGCAGACCTCCATGAGCGACCACGGCCGGGTCACCGTCTTCTCGATGGCCGCCAGCAGCTTCTTCGCGTCCGCCTCGTCGCGGTACTCGTCAATGTACTTCATGTGGGCTGCTCGATGTCGAGCTCGTCGAGGTCGTCCATGTCCCGGAGGAACTCGAGGGTCCGCTCCGCCTCCTCCTCATCGATGATGCTGATGGCGAAGCCCACGTGGACCACCACGTAGTCGCCCACCCGCACCTCGGGCACGTACGCCATGCAGCAGTCCTTGGTGATCCCGCTGAAGCTGACCTTGCCCATGGTCATTCCCAGCGGGTTCTCCTCGAGCTGGATGACCTTCCCCGGTACGCCGAGACACATGGTTCCCCCCTCTAGTTGGCTTCGCCTGTTGCCGCCGCCACCGCCACCTGGCCCAGCGACAGACCCCCATCATTGGCCGGCACGCGCCGGTGCAGCAGCGGCTCCCACCCGTCCGCCCGCAGTCCCTCCGCCGCCCGTTCCGTCAGGATCCGGTTCTGGAACACACCCCCGGTGAGCGCCACACGGGGCTCGCCAGCCGGGCCGCACACCGCTTCCGCCACGGCCCGGATCGCGTCCACCAACCCGTTGTGGAATCGGGCCGCCGCCGGGCCGGTATCGGCCCCGGCCTCCAGATCTTCCAGGAGCGCGTCCAGCGCCGGAGCCCAGTCCACGATCAGCGGCGACGACGGGCCGGCCACCTCCCGGGTACCCTCGGGCTCCAGGACATCGCCCCGCTCCGGGCGTTCCCCGCGGTCCGGGCGCCCCATGCCCTCGGGCCGATCACCGGTCCCGGCTGCCCGCACCTCCAGCGGATACGCCCCGTCCTCCGCCGGGTCCACCGCGTACTCCAGCGCCATGGCCGCCTCGCCTTCGAACCCGGCCCGCTGCCGCAGCCCCAGGAGCGCCGAGACGCCGTCGAAGAGCCGCCCCGCGCTGGTGGTCCACGGCGCCCGGAACCCGCTCTCCAGCACCTGCCGGAGGACCCGCAGGTCGTGAGTGTCGAAGGCGTCTCCCAGACGACTCAGCACCCGGTCGACCCCCTCGTCGCCCCACGCGGCATGGGCCAACGCCAGCGCCATCCGCCGGGGCTCCTTCACCGCCGCGTCGCCGCCCGGCAGCCGGAACGGTCGCAGGTGCGCCACCCGCTCGTATCCGGCGGCGTCGCCCAGGAGGAACTCGCCGCCCCACACGGTGCCGTCGGGCCCGAGCCCGGTGCCGTCCCAGACCACGCCCAGCGCCCGGTCCTCGCCGGTATCGGCCAGGCACGCCGCCAGGTGCGCGTGGTGATGCTGGACGGCGACGAGAGGGATGGCTGCCTTGCCGGTCGACCCCCCGGACACCTCGACCGGCCCGGATTCGCCGGCGCGGCTGTCCCTCGCGGCGAGGCTGTCCGTCCCGGCGAGTCCAGCCCTCCCGGCCAGGCCGTCCTCCGCGGCGTCCATGGCCCAGAGCGTCGACGCGTAGTCGGGGTGCAGGTCGTGGGCGATGATCGACGGGCGGACATCGTAGAGAGCGAGGAAGTCGTGGATCACGCGGTGGAAGGCGTCCAGCGCCTGGGGCGTCTCCAGGTCTCCGATGTGCTGGCTCAGGAACACATCGCGGCCCCGGGAGAGGGCGATGGTGTTCTTGAGGTGGCCGCCCACGGCCAGGATCCGCGGGACCTCCGCCTCGAGCCGCACCGGCAGCGGGGCATAGCCCCGGGAGCGACGCAGGAGCCGGGGCGCGTCCGCGGCGAGCTGGACCACGCTGTCGTCCACCGGCCGCTGGATCGGCCGGTCGTGGAGAACGAAGGTGTCGGCGATGGCGCCCAGCCGCTGGCGGGCCTCGTCGTTCTCGGTGCAGATGGGCTCGTCGGTCAGGTTGCCGCTGGTGGCAACGATCGGCCGGTCCACCGCCCGCATCAGGAGGTGGTGCAGCGGCGTGTACGGGAGCATGACGCCCAGGTACGGGTTGCCCGGCGCCACGCCATCGGCCACCGGCGCGTCGGGGCGCCGCTCCAGGAGTACGATCGGCGCTTCGGGCTGCACCAGAAGCGCCTCGGCCCCGGCAGGGACCACACAGAGCGTCCGGGCCTGCTCCAGGTCACGCACCATCACGGCCAGCGGCTTGGTGGGACGGTGCTTCCTCGCCCGCAACGCCGCCACGGCCGCCTCATCGGCGGCGTCCACCACCAGGTGGAACCCACCGAGCCCCTTCACCGCCAGGATCTTCCCCGCGCGGATCGCGGCGGCGGCCCGTGCGACCGCGTCCGCGCTCGCGCCGGGATCGACGCCGGGATCGACGCCGGAACCAGCCGCGGAGGCCGTGCCCTCGCCGGGGGGTCGGACCTCGGCGTCGCCTGCCTCCTCCACCCAGAGCCGCGGGCCACATTCGGGACACGCGGTGGGCTGGGCGTGGAACCGGCGGTCGAGGGGGTCCTCGTATTCGGCCCGGCACGCGTCGCACAGCTCGAAGCCGGCCATGGTGGTGTTCGGCCGGTCGTACGGCAGCGAGCGGATGATGCTGAAGCGGGGGCCGCAGTCGGTGCAGTTGGTGAAGGCGTAGCCGAGACGACGGTCGGGCTCGGGCTCGTCGCGGGAGGCGGGCGCGTCGCGGGAGGCGGGCTCGTCGCGGAAAGCGGGCTCGTCGGCGAGCCGGATCCCTACGTCCTCGAGGCAGGCGTCGCAGGTGGCCAGGTCCGGGAGCACGGCGGCCACGCGCTCGCCCACGGCGTCGCTCTTGACGATGGTCAACCCCTCGAGGCCGACCTCCGGGAGCCATTCCTCGGCCACGTCGTGGATCACGGCCCGGGGCGGCGGCTCGGTCCGGACCCGGTCGCGGAAGCGGCGGAGCGCCGGCTCGGGGCCCTCCACCTCGAGCATCACGCCCCGGGTGTCATTGCGGATCCAGCCCGCCAGCCCGTCTTCGGTGGCGGCCCGGTAGAGGAACGGGCGGAACCCCACCCCCTGCACCGCGCCGGTGACCCGCATGCGCAGGCGGCGCCGGATGCCCGGAGGGGTGGCCACGCCCACGGCGCGCCTCAGCCGGCGGCCGGTGCGGGGGACCCCTCGAGCCGCGCCACCAGCCATTCCATCCACGTCTCCAGCCCCTCGCCCGTCTTGCACGAGATCCGGAAGATCGGCACGCCGGGGTTCACGATCCGGATCCCCCGCTCGTACTCGGCGTGGTCGAACTCGAAGACCTCGGCCAGGTCATCCTTGTTCAGCACCACCGCGTCGGCGTGGGTGAACATGCCCGGGTACTTGAACGGCTTGTCGTGCCCTTCCGGCACGCTCCCGATGACCAGGTTCAGGTCCGAGCCGAGCTGGTAGTTCGCCGGGCAGATCAGGTTGCCCACATTCTCGATGAAGAGCAGCTCCAGCTCGTCCAGCGGCAGGTGCGGCAGCGCCGACTTCACCATCGGCGCGTCCAGGTGGCAGTTGCCGCCCGTGTTGATCTGCACCACCGGAACCCCCCGCTCCGCGATCTTGTCGGCGTCGATACTGCTCGCCACATCGCCCTCGATCACGCCCGGCCGGATCGCCTCCGGCAGCCGGTCGATGGTCTCCAGGATCGCGGACGTCTTCCCCGCCCCCGGAGACGCCATCACGTTGATTACACGGAGCCCGGCGCCCTCGAACAACTCGCGGTTCTCGCCGGCCACCTGGTCGTTCGCCTTCAGAATCTCCTTCACTACCGGAACCTTCATTCGTCCACCTCGATGCTGTCCACGTAGAAGTCCTGGCCACCCTCCACGCGGAGGGCCAGGGATTCGCACTCCGGGCACATCCGGGGCACGGGGGGCTTCACCGGGAACACGTGCCCGCAATCCCCGCACTGCCCCTCCGCCGGCTCCCGCCGGAACCGCAGCGCCGCACCCTCCGCCGGCGTGTCCCGGCTGATGATATCGAAATAGAACTGGATCGAGTCATCGACGAAACTCGTCAGATCCCCCACCACCAGGTCGATGGCGTGGACGCGCTTCGCCTCCGCCTTCCGGGCGGCCTCCAGCGCCACCTCCAGCAGCCCCTGGGTAGCCGGTAGCTCATGCATGGGTGAAAATTACCTCGCGCGCCCGTGCAGGGCCATCGGGAGATCGCCCCGACCCCTCGTGCGGAATGTCATGGGTCGGGTGTGGTGATATCTCCTACGACCCGGGCCCCTCTTTCCTGTCAGGCGGCTCCCCACCTACACCGGCTGGCGGCGGTATTCAGCGCTGCCCGTCACGCGCTGCGCCGGGGCCGCTCCCACCAGATGTCCGGGTCGCGTGGGACTTCCCGGCGGGTGACCGGGTGACCGAGGCGTGCCAGCTCATGGGCGAGGGCCTCGAGAACCGCCGGCACCGCGGCCCGGAGGGTGTCGGACATGCCGACGCCGGTCTCGATCTTCTCCGGGACGACGCCGAGAAGGAGGACCTCCCCGGGCGCTTCGCTCTCGAGCTCGAGGGTGAGGAGAGTCTCCTTCACGCCGGGCTGGTGCGGATTGGTCCGCTGGGGCGGCGGCCTGGCGAGCAGCTCGTCCTTGCGGTAGGTGCGGATGGCCCCCGGCGGGGCGTCGGCGCTGACCGTGTCGAGGACGATCACCGCTTCGACCCCTTCGAGGTGGGGCGCGAGGTCGAGCCCGGGGGTACCGAGGTCGAGGATGTCGACCTGTTCATCCACGTCGTAGAGGGCGTCGAACTGACGCACGGCGTACGGCCCGAAGGCATCGTCGCCGACGAGGATGTTCCCGAGCCCGACCACCGCGATCCGGGTCATACCGTGCAGAAGTCCACGGCCATGACGTTGGACAGCTCCCTGCCCTCGGGATCCATGGTGTGGATCGCGCAGGCGAGGCACGGGTCGAAGGAGTGGATGGTGCGGAGAACCTCGAGAGGCCGCTCCGTGTCCGCTACGGGGTTCCCCATGAGGGACGCCTCGTAGGGTCCCATCTGGTCACGCGCGTCCCGCGGCCCCGCGTTCCATGTGGAGGGCACCACACACTGGTAGTTCTTGATGGCGCCGTTCTCGATGACCACCCAGTGGCTGAGGGCGCCGCGGGGCGCCTCGTGGAAGCCGAAGCCCCGGATCTCGCCCCGGGGGAACTCGAAGGGCGTGAAGACCTCGAGGTCGCCGGAGCCGATGTTGTTGGCCAGCAGCCCCCAGTGCTTATCGGCCAGGTCGGCGAGGGCGGCGGCGCGGATGCCGCGGGCCAGGTGTCGGCCGAGGGTCGAGTGCATGACGTCGAGGCCGAGCTGGGTGCCGGCGATGGACGACGCCGTGTCCAGGGCGTGGTTGGCCCAGTGACCGATCCGGTCGTGGCCGGAGGCGAGCCCGGCCAGCACCTGTGCCAGCGGCCCCACCTGCATGGGGGCACCGTCCCAGCGCGGCGCCTTGACCCACGAGTACTTGCCGTTTTCCTGGAAGTCGGTGTAGTCGGGGACCGTCTCACCGTCGTACGGGTGGAGCGTGTCGCTGCCCTCGTACCACGAGTGGGCCACGGTCTCCGTCACGTTGTCCTCGAAATACGTATCGTCGAAAGACGAGATCGGGCGATAGGTGTCGAGGTTGCCGCCCATGATGGTCCCGCCGGGCAGGTCGAACTCGCTGCCGGCGGCGTCCGTGGGCAGGTCCGGTACCGCCATGTAGTTGGTGACCCCGGCGCCGTACCCGAGCCACTCGGGGTACATGGCGCCCACGGCCACGAGGTCGGGCAGGTAGACCTGCTGCACGAAGGTCTTCACCTCGCCGAGGAGCTCCTTGATCCAGTAGAGCTTCTCCATGTTGAGCGCCGTCTGGTTGTCGAGGTTGATGGCGTTGGCCACGCCCCCGACCGCCAGGTTCTGGATGTTCGGCGTCTTGCTCCCGAGGATCGTGACCGCCTGGTTCGCCTTGCGCTGGTACTCCAGCGCCTGCAGGTAGTGGCTGACGGCCAGCAGGTTGACCTCGGGGCTGAGGTGCATGGCGCTGTGGCCCCAGTAGCCGTTGGCGAAGATGCCGAGCTGGCCGCTGTCCACCAGGTCCTGGACCTTCTGCTTCACGCCCTGGAACTCCTGGCGGCTGTTGCGGTGCCACGGCGAGATGCTCTGGGCGAGCCTCGCCGTCGCGGCCGGATCGGCCCGTAGCGCCTGGGTCACGTCGACCCAGTCGAGGGCCGAAAGGTGGTAGAAGTGGACGATGTGGTCGTGCAGCGCGTGGGCGATGAGGATCAGGTTCCGGATGTACTGCGCGTTGGGCGGGATCTCGATCCCCAGCGCGTTCTCCACCGCCCGGACGCTGGTGATGGCGTGCACCGTGGTGCAGACGCCGCAGATCCGCTGGGTGAAGAGCCACGCTTCGCGTGGGTCGCGGCCCTGGAGGATCAGCTCGATGCCACGCCACATCTGACCCGACGACCAGGCGTTCGTTACCTCGCCGCCATCCACCTCCACATCCACGCGGAGGTGCCCTTCGATTCGGGTGATGGGGTCGACTACGACTCTTGCCATGTTCTCCTCCTCACGAGTGGGCAGGGGCGGGCTGGGTCCTGGGGGCGGGCACCTTCGGCCAGCCCTTCGGCTTCACCCCGCCCACGATGGGGAACCGCTTGACGATGTAGACGTAGGCCATGATCTCGCCGGACGTGAGCCCGACGGTGATCATGAGCTCCGCGATGGCCGGGAAGTAGCTCCAGCCCGGGCCTGGATCGAAGGCGATCAGGAAGGTCGAGAACCGGTACAGCGCGCCGGCCAGAATGATGAATCCCGCCGCCCGGAACAGGTGGCCGCGGTTGTAGTGCTCGGCGCGCTGGGCCAGGAGTATGAGCGAGACCACGAAGAGCGCCATCTCGGTCCAGAAGAGCGCGCTCATGGGCGTCAGCGCCAGCGCCTCGCCGAGCACGCCGCGCACCATGATGTCACCGAAGCGGACCACCACGTAGAGGGCCATGACCACCATGGCCGCCTTGGTGAGCCCGGCCTGCACCGGGGTCTCCCGGAGCCGGCCGTACGCGGTCCGGGTGGTCATCCCCTCGAGCACCACCACGCCGTATCCCATGGCGATGCACGACAGGAGGAAGAGGAGCGGCAGCATCGGCGTGTACCAGAGCGGGTGGAGCTTGGTGCCCGCCAGCAGCATCAGCGACCCGAGGGACGACTGGTGCATGGTGGGGAGCAGGAGCCCCAGCGCGATGATCCACGGCATGGCCTTCTTCAGCTTCGGGATCGCCGAGCGCGAGAAGCGACCGAGCCAGCTCTCCTCGGCCTGCCACCGCTGGAGCAGGAACGGCGCGGCCTCGATCCACAGCACGATCACATAGAGCGCGATGCAGAGCGCCACTTCGAGGAGCACCGAGTTCAGGTTCCACTCCCAGAACTTGATCGGGATCCACGGGACGTTCCACCAGCGCCCCAGGTCGATCATGACGCCGATGACACCCATGGTGTAGCCGAGCGCGCTGGTCAGCAGCGCGGGCCGGACCAGCGGGTGGTACTTCCCGTTGTTCAGGATGTAGACCAGGATCGCCACGGCATAACCGCCGGTGGCCAGTGCGGTCCCGACCACCACCTCGAAGGAGATCCAGAGCCCCCAGGGGTAGCCGTCGGAGAGCCCGGTCACCGGACCCAGGCCGTAGAAGAAGCGGTAGATCAGGAGCGCGATGGCGATCCCGAACAGCGCCGCCATCACCTTCATCGGCTTGGTCCAGAGCTTCCCGCCGACAGGCTGTGGAATATTGGCGTGGGTGCTCATGACTCCACCTCCTTCTCCGGCGCGAGCTCCGGCTCGGCGATCTCGTGCTGGCGGTGCGTCTTCCACACCACCGCGCCCAGGATCCCGTACAGCACCACCGGCGCCGCGAACCACTTGTAGATGGTGTGCTGCACCGTCTCCGAGGTGTGGGCGGTGCTCCGGTCTCCCAGCTCCGGCAGCCCGAGGTCCTGGAAGGAGATCCCCGCCGCCGACAGATACATGTTCTGCGTTCCGCCGCCGTCAGTCTCACCGTAGACCTTCGGCTCGTAGCGGCCCGGGTTCTCCTCGATCCGCTGGTGCGCGTCGCCCAGCAGCTCCTCACGGGGACCGAAGATGACCGCGTCCGTCGGGCAGACGTCCGAGCACGCCGGCTCCAGGCCTTCCGCCAGCCGGTGATCGCAGAGGTAGCACTTGATGATCTCCGGCGTGGCGTCATGCCACTCGAACTTCGGCACGTTGAACGCGCACGCCACCTGGCAGTACCGGCAGCCGACGCACTTGTCGGCCTCCCAGGTCACGATCCCGTACTCCCGCTTGCTCAGCGCACCGAGCATGCACGCGCTGATGCAGCCGGGATCGACGCAGTGCATGCACTGCATCTTCATGAACGACTGCTCGTCTCCGTCCCGGTGCTCCTTGATGATGTTCCGGCAGTCGGCGCTCAGCCGCGCCGGGTCGTAGTATCGGTCGCCGGGCATCGGCTCGTCGAAGTTGGCCTCGTAGCACGCCACCACGCACGACTTGCAGCCGATGCACCGGGTCGCGTCGTACAGCAGTCCCACGGCGTCCTCCGGCGGCTGGAGCGGCTCACGCGCCTCGGCCCGCCGGGGGGAACCCGCCACCGCGGCGCCGGCCGCGGCCAGGGTCTTCAGTGCCGTCCTGCGGTCGACCCCCATCTCACGCCTCCTCTCCCCCGCCGGACTCCTCGGGCTTGACCTCTTCCATCTGCGGGTCGTACTCACCGAGCTGACGGCTGGCCATGGCGGCCCCGCCCAGCGCCAGGCCACCCACCGCACCGGCCACGCCCGTGGCCCACGGGCTGATCCCGCCCGTCGCGTCCTCATCGATGGACGGGAACGCCGCCGACGGTGTCAGGCGGAGGACCTCGGCCGTCTCGAAGAGCGGCTTGTTGAAGCCGGTGCCGTACTCGGAGCAGCCGAAGCACGGGTGACCGGTACCCACCGGCCACGCCCCGCCAACCTCGCCGAAGCCCTGGGTCGAGCAGTTGTTGTACGTCTCCGGGCCCTTGCACCCCATCTCGTACAGACACCACCCGTTCTGGTGGCCCTCGTCGCCGAACTGCTTCACGAACCGGCCCGCGTCGAAATGGGCCCGCCGCGGGCAGTCTTCGTGGATCGTCCGACCGTAGGCGAACTTCGGGCGGCCCTGGTCGTCCAGCTCCGGCAGCGTGCCGTAGGTGGCGAACTGCAGCACCGTGCCCAGCAGGTTATACGGGTTCGCCGGGCAGCCCGGGATCGACACGACGGTGTAGTCCTGGAGCACCCCGGGCGCGCCCCGGGCACCCGTGGGGTTCGGATCCGCCGATGGGATCCCGCCCCACGAAGCACACGAGCCGATGGATATGATGGCGCCGGCGTTCGCCGCCGCCTCCGTTACGTGCTCCAGCGCCGTCTTGCCCGCGATCTTGCAGTAGATCCCGCCGTCCGCCGTCGGGATCGCGCCCTCGACCACCAGCACGTACGCACCCGCGTTCTCTTCCATGACGGCATGCCGCGCAGACTCCACCTGGTGGCCGGCCGCCGCGTTCAGCGTCTCGTTGTAGTCCAGGGAGATCAGGTCGAGAATCAGTGTGGCGAGACCCGGGTGGCTCGGCCGCAGGAGCGACTCCGTACACCCCGTGCAGCCCTGGAACGAGAGCCAGATCACCGACGGCTTCTTCTTCGCCACGGCCTGGGCGAAGGCCTCGGCAGCCGTGGCGGGCAGCCCGACCGCGGCCGCGGCCATGACGCACATGCTCTTGACGAACTCGCGGCGATCAGGCCCACCGGTACGCGTGAGCGCATCGGCATGATTCGGAACGATCATGCTTCCTCCCGTTTGGCGGATTTGGTGGAGGGATCCTCTGGGGGTATGTGCTCCAAAGTACGCGGCACGGCCACCCCCCGCTGTAGGAAGATTGCTGGAATTCGTGAGGGAATTATCCGGGGGCCTTGTGGGAATTTACCTGATCCAACGACCGTTGGAATGTCATGACGCGGCGCACCGTGCCTGTGTGCGCGTGAGCGTTGGCGCCCGCCACGCCACCACGCGCACTCTCACTCGTGTACCCGCGCGCGCGGCACCCGCGAAACCATCGCCCCGAGACATGGCCGGGTACCGGTGCGGGCCGTAGCTTGGGCCGGGAGGCGGACGCGGGGAATGGAAACCGGAGCGGAGAACGCATGGCATCGGTAATCGTGTTGGGCGCGGGGCGGGTGGGCGCGGCGATGGTCCGTGACCTGGCGGCGGACGGTACGCTGGAGGTCTCGGCGGCGGACGCCGACCCGGGGTCGCTGCGCCGTCTGAAGGAGCGACCGGGCGACGGTGCGATCCGCACCTTCCCGGTGGACCTCTCGGACCCCGGCAGCCTGGCCCGGGCGCTGGAGGGCCAAGACCTGGCCATGGGCGCGGTGCCGGGCCCCATGGGGTTCGCCACGCTGCGACGGGTGCTGGAGGCCGGTGTGGACGTGGTGGACATCTCCTTCTTCGGGGAAGACGCGTTCGAGCTGCACGAGGTGGCCCGGCGGAGGGGGCGGGTGGCGGTGGTGGACGCCGGGGTGGCGCCGGGGCTGAGCAACCTGATCCTGGGGCACTGGGAGAGCCGGCTGCGGGCGGTGCACCGGTTCGAGTGCCTGGTGGGCGGGATCCCGGCGGAGCCGAGCCCACCGTGGGAGTACAAGGCGCCGTTCAGCCCCATCGACGTGATCGCCGAGTACACGCGTCCGGCGAGGCTCCGTCGTGGCGGTGAGGAGGTGACGCTGCCGGCGCTGAGCGAGGTGGAGACGGTGGAGCTCGCGGAAGTCGGTCGCCTGGAGGCCTTCAACACCGACGGGCTTCGCACGCTGCTGCGGACGAGCCGCGTTCCGGAGCTGGTGGAGAAGACCATGCGCTGGCCGGGGCACGCCGACCGGGTCCGGATCCTCCGGGACAGCGGCTTCTTCGGGGAGGCACCGGTGGAGGTGGGCGACGCCGAGGTCACGCCTCTGGCGCTCTCGGCGGCGCTGCTGGAGGCGGTCTGGCGCTACGATCCGGGTGAGGCGGACCTGACGGTGATGCGGGCGGTGGTGGAGGGCGAGGATGACGAGGGCGGCGTGCGGCACAGCTACCGGCTGGTGGACCGGTACGACCCGGAAACCGGGGTCTCGTCCATGGCCCGGACCACGGGCTACACGGCCACCGCGCTGGCGCGCTTCGTCCTCGGGGAACGGTACCGGGAGCCGGGGATCTCGCCGCCGGAGGTGGTGGGCGCGGTGGACGGCGCGCTGGACCACGTCGTCGCGTATCTGAAAGCCCGGGGTGTGGCCCTGGAGCACGAGGTGGAGCGGATCTAGAAACCGGCGGCCGTTCGGGGGTATGCGCTCCATCGGCCCAGCCCCTAGCTTTTCGGCAGTCTCGAGCCGGAGCCGCTGATGCCGTCCAGAAAGACCCGATCGCCCCGCGAGGTGCTGGGCCTGGCCCGTCCGGGCCGGGGACTGGGCACGTTCGGCGGGGTGTTCACGCCCACGCTGCTGACCATCCTGGGCGTGATCATGTTCCTGCGGGAGGGCTGGGTGATCGGGAACGCCGGCCTGCTCGGGGGCGGGCTGATCATCGTGCTGGCGTTCGCGATCACGGGGATCACGGGGCTCAGCATGAGCTCGATCACCACGAACATCCGGATCGGTGCCGGCGGCGCGTACGCCATCGTGGCCCAGAGCCTGGGGCTGGAGATCGGCGGCAGCCTGGGGATCCCCCGCTACGTCTCCCAGGCGCTGGCCGTGGCCATGTACGTGTTCGGGTTCCGGGAGGGCTGGCTGTGGATCTTCCCGGATCACAGCCCGCTGCTGGTGGACGCCGCGGTCTTCCTGGGGCTCTACGTGATCGCGTACGTGAGTCTCGACCTGGCCATCAAAGTCCAGTACCTGATCATGGCCATCATCATCGGCGCTCTGGTCTCGGTGGGCGTAGCGGCCTACCAGGGGTCGATGGTCATCCCGCTGAGCGAGGTCCAGCTCTGGGGTGAGTTCCCCGGCGCGCCGGAGGCCGGCTTCGGCGGCACCAGCTTCTGGGTGGTCTTCGCCGTCTTCTTCCCCGCCTCCACCGGGATCATGGCGGGGGCGAACCTGTCCGGCGACCTGCGAAACCCCCGGAAGAGCATCCCGCTGGGCACCATGGCGGCCATCGGCGTGAGCCTGGTCATCTACCTGCTGCTGGCGATCTGGCTGGCCCGCTCGGCCACGCCCGAGGAGCTGGCCTCGAACTACACGGTGATGGTGGACAAGGCGGCGTGGGGCCCGGCCGTGCTGGCGGGGCTGCTGGGCGCCACGTTCTCCTCCGCGCTGGCGAGCCTGGTGGGCTCCGCCCGGATCCTCCAGGCCATGGGCGAGCACCGGGTCCTGCCGAAGGCCACCTGGCTGGGGCGACTCACCGAGAAGGCCGAGCCCCGCAACGCCATGATGGTGACCGGGGCCCTCATCCTCGGCAGCCTCCTGCTCCGGGACCTGAACGTGGTGGCCCCGCTCATCACCATGTTCTACCTGATCACCTACGCCATGATCAACGCGGTGGTGCTCATCGAGCAGAGCATGGGGCTGGTCAGCTTCCGACCGCTCCTCAAGATCCCGCGCTGGGTATCCGCCGCCGGGCTCCTCGGCTCCCTGTTCGTCATGTTCGTGGTCCACCCGATCTTCAGCCTCGTGGCCGTGGGCACCGTGGTGGCCTTCTACGTCATCCTGCTCCGGCGCCGGCTGGAGGCGCCGTTCGGCGATATGCGCAGCGGCCTCTTCGTGAGCCTGGCCGAATGGGCGGCCAAGAAGACGGCCGACCTGCCGCAGATGCAGGAGCGGGCGTGGAAGCCCAACGTGCTGGTCCCGCTGGAGGACCCGGCCGATGTCCGGGGCTCGTTCCTCATGCTCCACGACCTGGCCTACCCGCGGGGCTCCGTCAAGCTCGTGGGGCTCCGGACCGAAACGGCCGACGAGCGCCTCGAGGCCCGCGTCTTCGCCCTCTCCAACGCCTTCAAGGACCAGGGCGTCTTCGCCTCCTGGACCGTGGTGGACAGCCCCGCCGGCTTCACCACCGGGCTGGTCTCCGGGATGCAGACACTCCGCGGCGCCTTCTTCAAGCCCAACATCCTCTTCCTCAACCTCCCCGACGACGATGCCCGCGAGGAAAGCTACAACCGTATCCTGACCGAGGCGGTCCGCGAGGAGATCGGTGTCCTGGTCCACGCGCCCCACCCCCGGGCCGGGCTCGGCCAGCGCCGCACCGTCAACGTCTGGATCCGCGACCGGAGCCCCGACTGGAGCATCTCCATGGACATGGGGAACCTCGACCTCCCGATCCTGGCCGGCTACAAGCTGCTCCGGAACTGGAACGCCCGGATGCGACTGATCACCGTCCTCGACGACGGGGCGAACACCGAGGCCGCCCGCCAGTTCCTCGAGGCCGTCCTCGAGGTCGGCCGGATCCCCAGGACCCGCGTCATGGCCGTGGCCACACCGTTCGACGAGTACCTCCCCCAGGCGCCCCAGGCCGATGTGTCCATCTTCGGCCTCGGGGACACCATCGACTTCGCCTTCAAGCGGCGGATGGTCGAGCAGACACGCAGCACCTGCGTCTTCGCCCGGGATTCCGGGCGGGAGAGTGCCCTGGCCTAGCAGTTGGCCTCCCCCTGCGCGGGCGAACTGGCGGGCAGGGGCAGGGGCAGGGGCAGGGGCAAGGGGCCAGCTGGCAAGGCTGTTAGGACGGG
>CAZSBL010000063.1:15325-18404 GCA_964605205.1 uncultured Gemmatimonadaceae bacterium | reverse complement strand
CGGACCATGCCGCGGAAGATCCGGCGGTTGGTCTCGAAGCTGAAGAGGGTGCCGGAGAGGACGGTGTCGAAGAGGTTGTCGGCCTCGGCGTGGTCGTAGTCCATGACCACCTCCCGGGCCCGGCTGGTGTACCCCTCGCCGAGCTCCACGTCGAGCCGGTGCTCCCAGTAGGAGTGGCCGAGGCTCTTGGTGCTGCTGGTCAGCATGAGCTGTCGGGGCACGAAGAAGTTGTGGGCCACGGTGTCGGCGGCCAGGTGGCAGAGGTAGCCGTAGCCGGCGGCCCGGAGGCGGTCGTTGCGGCCGGCGTCGAGGATCTCCTCACCCACGTGCCAGTAGTGGGAGTGGCGGCCGGCGGGGACGTACTTCTTGGCGAACGAGATGTCGGCGGCCACGGAGCCGTAGAGGAAGCTCAGCGGGTACGCCCGGAGCAGGTTCGCGATGGCGGGCGGGAGGAGGAAGAGGGAGCTGAGGAGCTGCTCACCCAGGAAGACGTGGGTGGCCGGTCCGAACGCGAGGAGGCGGTCGGGCGTGAAGAGGAGCAGCGCGAGGGCGCCCAGCAGGGCGACGAGGGGCTTCTTCAACGGGGCGTCGACCTAGCCGCGGAGCTTCTTGGCGCTGGTCTTGAGCGACTTCTGGGCGCCGTCGAGCTGGTCGGCGACGGCGTCGGCGATCTCCTTGCGCGCGTCGGCCACCATCTTCGCCACCTCGCCCTTCATGTCGGTGATGACGGCGCGGCTGGCGTCGAACATCTCGTCTCGCCAGTCGGCGGCGGCGGTGGCGCGGTCACTCACCCGCTTCCTGGCCGATGAGGCCTGCTTCTCGAGCTTCTCGCGGTACGGCTTGATCTGCTTCATCAGCCGCTCCTTGCGGGTGGGCGGCTTGGGCGCGAAGAGGAGCGCGGCCCCGATGCCCACCAGGAGCCCGACGGCGAAGGCAGAAGCGTATTCCGTGGTCTGATCCGTATCCATGGCAGCTTTCCATTCGATTCGAAGGACCGGCCGCTGCCCCGCGGCTCGCGGCCGGTGCATTCCTGTTGCAACGCTCGGGCCGCCGGGATGGCAAAGTTAAGGTAACGTGGCGCCGCGGGCGATGGCCAGACTGGGGCGGCTCAGACGTGGAGGGCGTCTTCGCGCTCGATCTCGTCGATGATCTCGGCGGGGGAGTGGGCCTCGAGGAGCGCGTCCACGAAATCACGGCGGCGGACGAGGCGTACAATGCGGGCCAGCAGCTTGATGTGCGTGGCGGCCTCGTCGATGGGCGAGAGGAGCATGAAGAAGAGTCGCTCCAGCGGGCCGCGGTCGGGATCGGGGCCGAAGGCCACCCCATCCGGGGCGATGGCCACCACCATGTGGGCGCGGTCGATCCCCCGCACGGTGGCGTGGGGGAGGGCGACGCTGTTGCCGAGGGCGGTGGTGTGGCTGGCTTCGCGATCGAGGACGGCCTGCCGGATGGCGGCGGGGTTCTGGATCCTGCCGGTCTCGTGGAGCCGGAGGACCATGGCGCCGATGGCGTCGTCGACGCCGTCGGCCTCGAGGTCCACCACCACAAGGTCGGGCTCCAGGTATTGGCTCAGGTGCATGGAACATGTGCAGGGGATGGGCTCGGCGAGAAGCTAGACGCCGCCGCGCGGACCCGCAAGCGGGCGGCGGGTTTGACGGCCGTCCGCGCCGCCGGGTATGTTCGCACGGATACCGGGTCCGTCGGCTCCGGCTCCGCACACCGAACGCACGAGGCCATGCCCAGATATGTCGTGGAAGGGGGCGTCCCCCTGAAGGGGCGGATCCGTCCTGCGGGGAACAAGAACGCGGCGCTGCCGATCATCGCCGCAACGCTCCTGACCGACGAGCCGGTCACGCTGGAGAACGTGCCGGACATCCGGGACGTGCGCACACTGCTGGAGCTGATGCAGGAGCTGGGCGCGGAGGTGGAGTGGACGGGTGACCACACGGTCCGGATCCACGCGGCGGAAATCCCGGACCCGGCGGTGGACCGGGACGCGGCGGCGCGGATCCGGGCGTCGATCCTGCTGGCCGGGCCGATGCTGGCCCGGATGGGACGGATATACCTGCCGCCCCCGGGTGGCGACGTGATCGGACGCCGGCGGGTGGACACCCACTTCCTGGCGCTCCGGCAGATGGGCGCCGACGTGGAGGTCCGGGACGGCTACCGGGTGGCGGCGGACCGGCTCAGAGGCGCCGACGTGTTCCTCGACGAGCCGAGCGTGACGGCCACGGAGAACACCATCATGGCCGCGGCGCTGGCCGATGGGACCACGCGGCTTCGGAACGCGGCCTCGGAGCCCCACGTCCAGGACCTCTGCCACCTGGTCAACACACTGGGCGGCAAGGTCTCCGGGATCGGGACGCACGTGCTGGAGATCGAGGGGGTGGAGAAGCTCGGCGGCGGCACGTTCCGGATCGGGAGCGACCATATCGAGGTGGGCTCCTTCATCGGGCTCGCGGCCGTGACCCGGGGCGAGATCGTGATCGAGGACGCCGCGCCGGAGCACCTCGATTCCACCCTCCTGGCCTTCCGTCGGCTCGGCGTGCAGTGCGAGGTGCAGGGGAAGGACCTGCGGGTCCCGGGGAACCAGGAGATGGTGGTCCAGATGGACCTGGGCGAGCACATCCCCAAGATCGACGACGGGCCCTGGCCCGCGTTCCCGGCGGACCTGACCTCCATCGCGCTGGTCACGGCCACCCAGTGCACCGGGACGGTGCTGATCCACGAGAAGATGTTCGAGTCCCGGATGTACTTCGCCGACAAGATCATCGGGATGGGCGCACGGATCGTGCTGTGTGATCCCCACCGGGCGGTGGTGGTCGGGCCGTCCCACCTCTACGGCGGGACCGTGGAGAGCCCCGACATCCGGGCGGGGATGGCGCTGCTGATCGCCGCGCTCGGGGCCGAGGGCGAGAGCCAGATCCACAACATCCAGCAGATCGAGCGGGGCTACGAGCGGATGGACGAGCGGCTGCGAGGGCTGGGGGCGCGGATCCGGCGGCTGGAGGAGTGACGAGGGGGAGGGTGAGGGTGAGGGTTTAGGGCTAGGGCTAGGGCTAGGGCTAGGGCTAGGGCT
>CAZSBL010000063.1:0-15225 GCA_964605205.1 uncultured Gemmatimonadaceae bacterium | reverse complement strand
TAGGGCTAGGGCTAGGGCTAGGGCTAGGGCTAGGGCTTAGGCGAAGGCTAAGGCCAGGGAGGTGCGCGTGAGTGACGAGAAGAAGCGGGGGAATGTGGGCGACGAGGTGCGGGAGGGGATCCGGGCGGGGCTCGGGATCCTGAGCGCGCTGAAGGGCGCCATCGAGGAGACGTTCGAGGACATGATGGACCGGGGCGAGCTGTCGCAGGACCGGGCCCGGGAAGCGATGAAGAAGACCATGGACCGGGCGGCCGAGACGTTCGATGAGACGCGGGCCCGGTTCGACTTCGTGCCCCGGGTCGAGTACGACGAGCTGGCCGAGGACGTGAAGGAGCTCCGGCGCCGGGTGGAGCGGCTGGAGAATCAGGCCCACGACCACGCCCCCACGGACCGCACCGGGGCTTGAAGGGGACTCCAGCACTTCCCGACGGCGTGATCACAGTCCGGGAGCCCCGGGCCGATAGCGCGATCCCGTTCTACCCCGTCCCGACGTGGACGGTCGCGTTGCCGTGGCTCGTGCACGGGACCACGGGCGCCGGGGATGGAGGCGACCTGGGGCTGTTCGGCGCCGTGCCCACCGGCGAGGCCCAGGCCCGGTGGGCCGCGCTGCGGAGCGCCGTCGGGGTGCCGCGTGCGGTGCACAGCCAGCAGGTCCACGGCGCCCGCGTGGTCGAGCACATGGAGCGGCTGCCGGGGCTGTTCGTGACCCACGGCTACGATGGCCACGTGACCGGCTACCCGGGGATCCTGCTGACCGTCTCGGTAGCCGACTGCGTCCCCATCTCCCTGGTGGACCCCCAGCTGCAGCGGGTGGCGCTGCTCCATGGCGGCTGGCGGGGCACCGCAGCCGGGATCGTGGAGAACGGCGTCGATGCCATGGGCTCCGATCCGACCCGGCTCCACGCGCACCTGGGCCCCGCCATCTGCGGCCGGTGCTACGAGGTGGGGCCCGAGGTTCACCAGGGGCTCGGGCTCGACGTGCCCGCAGGGAACGCGCCGGTGGATCTGCGGGCGGTCCAGGCCCGGCGGCTGATCGACGCCGGCGTCGCCGCCGAACGGATCAGCGTCTCGGAGTGGTGCGTGCAGCACGACGACGGGTTCTTCTCCCACCGCGCGGGTGACACGGGCCGGCAGGTCGGGATCCTGGGGGTCAGGCGATGAGATCTGAGAGCTGAGATCTGAGTGGTTCGGGGCAGGGCAACCTTCGGGGCAGGGGCATGGTTGAGGCAGGGCTGTGCGAGACGTGCGTGAACGCCCGACGGGTGGAGAACCGGCGGGGATCGGTGTTCTGGCTGTGCGAGCTGCACACGGCGGACCCCCGGTTCCGGAAATACCCGGTGCTGCCGGTGCGGGCGTGTGCAGGGTATCGGCCCGAGGCGGATGAGGGGTGATGCGGAGCTCGGGGTGGCGCGGTGTCCGGGTAGCGGTGGCGTCCGGAGAAGATGGTGCCGGTGTCGTTCGCGTCAGAAAGATCGATCTACTTGCGTTGCGTGACGGTGGCGGGCCGTCGGGCGGGAAATGCCGGATCGGAATAGCCGGACGGGGTTGACGATAGGGCGACTGTCTGTTTAGGATACGTGCTGTGCGCGGCCTCGGGAGGGGCCGCTATGCAGTGGGGGCGCACACCCCCACTTTTTTTGTCTGGGCACTCGTCGGTTGAGATGAGCGGAACGCTGGAAGAGGTCCTGGAGGAGCGGACCGAGGCGCTGGGATTCGAGGTGGTGGAGTTCGAGCGAACGGGCTCGAAGAACCGCCCGGTGCTGCGTCTGCGTGTGGACCGGCCGGAGTCGGAGCCGGGGGAGGGCGTGGGTCTGGAGGACTGCGCCCGGATCAGCCGGTCGCTGGAGGAGTACCTGGACGGGCTGGAGACGCTGTCGGGCAATTACGTGCTCGAGGTGTCGTCGCCGGGGGTCGAGCGCCCGCTGGTGAGGGCCCGGGATTTCGAGCGGTTCGCGGGTCGGGAGGTGGTGGTGAAGGGATACGCGCCGCTCGCGGGTCGCGGGAAGCGGCTGGAGGGCGAGCTGCTGGGGCTGGTCGATGGGTCGGACGGCGAGGCCGTGGGGCTCCGGCTCGAAGACGGAGACGAAGTCGAGGTGCGGCGGAAGGAAATCGCGAAGGCGCACCTGGTCTTCCACTGGAACGGATAGGGGAGGCATATGTCAGACGAGGGGTTGCAGGTACTGGCCGCATTCCGGGAGATGACGAACAACAAGAATCTCTCGCGGCTGGAGCTGCATGACCTGATCCGTGACGGCATCATGGCGGCGCTGGCGAAGCGGTTCGGGCTGAACGTGGAGGCCGAGATCACCATCGACGAGAACGAGGGTGGGATCAACATCGTCGTGCTGAAGGAGGTGGTGGAGGAAGTCGAGGACGCGTCGCGTGAGATCTCGCTGGAGGAGGCCCGGTGGGACGACCCGGACTTCGAGCCCGGGGACGTGCTGGAGATCCCGGTGGCGTTCAGCGATTTCGGGCGGAACGCGGTGATGGCGGCGAAGCAGCGGATCATCCAGGGTGTGCGCGAGGGTGAGCGGCAGAAGATCCGTGACGAGTTCGAGGGCCGTGAGGGGGAGCTGCTGAGCGCGGAGGTGCAGCAGGTGGAGCGTGGCAAGCTCGTAATCCTGCTGAACGAGGCGCGGGAAGCGGACGCGATCATCCCGTGGAAAGAGCAGAACCCGCGGGAGCGGTTCCGGCAGGGCGAGCCGATCCGGGCGGTGCTGAAGAAGGTGGACGAGACGAGCAAGGGGCCGCGGCTGATCATGAGCCGCGCCGACCCGCTTTTCGTGGCGGCGCTGTTCAAGCTCGAGGTGCCGGAGATCTACCAGGGGATCGTGGAGGTCAAAGGGCTGGCCCGGGAAGTGGGCGGCCGGACGAAGCTGGCCGTGAGCTCGCGGGACGAGAGCATCGACCCGGTGGGGGCGTGCGTGGGCCTGAAGGGATCGCGGGTGCAGGCTGTGGTGAGCGAGCTGGGCGGCGAGCGGATCGATATCGTGCCGTGGCATCCGGACCCGGAGGTTTACGCGCGGCGTGCGCTGGCCCCCGCGCGGGTAGCGAAGGTGCTGAGCGACCCGGATCGGGGCGTGATCACCGCCATCGTGGACGAGGACCAGCTGTCGCTGGCCATCGGCCGGAACGGCCAGAACGTGCGGCTCGCGAGCCAGCTCATCGGGTGGCAGATCGACCTGTACGGGAGCCGGGAGTGGCTGGAGCGAGGCGCCGACGCGGCGCTGTTCGGCGGCGGGCAGGCGGACTACGAGATGGGGGACTTCCCCCTCGACCAGCTCGAGCTCGAAGAGAGTATGGTAGCGGCTCTGGAGGCCGCCGGGTATACTACCTTCTTCGACATCATCGATCTCGAACGCGAGGACTTCGCCGGCATCGAAGGGCTGGAAGAGGAGGGCATCGAGACCCTCGTCGCGTTGATCGATGAGCTCACCGTCGAAGAGCCCCTGGAAGAGGAAGAGACGGACGCCGACCTCGACGAGGTCGACATCGAGGAGGCGTTGGCGGCCGAGGATGAAGCGGAAGCCGAGGCCGGGGCGGACGAGGACGTGGACGAGGACGTGGACGAGGCCGAAGAAGAGGCCGAAGACGAGGCCGAAGAAGAGGCCGAAGAAGAGGAAGAGCCGGCGAGTTGATGTCCCGGGGTGAGCCGGCGCTGCAGCTCCTTGGGCTGGCGGCGCGGGCCGGGGCGGTGGCCGCCGGTACGGGGCGGGTGGTGGACGTGGTCCGGGCGGGTGGCGCGGCGTACGTGGTGGTGGCGGCGGACCTTACGGCCACCGGAAGGGATAAGATCATCCCGCTGCTGGAGCGGGAGGGCGTGCGGTGGACGGAGCGGTTCACGCGTGCGGAGCTGGGCAGGGCCGTGGGGAAGAGCCCCCTCGCGGCGGTGGCCGTGGCCGATGCCGGGTTCGGCGATGGGCTGGCGGCGCTGCTCGGTGATGAAAAGGACGACAGGCGGGTTTGACTCGAGTTGCAGGTAGGGTATGCGCGTTTACGAGGTAGCGAGAGAGTTCGACGTACCGGCGGAGAGCCTGATCCAGCTCCTGCGGGAGATAGGTGTGTCGGTGAAGTCGGAGGCGTCGACGGTGGAGGACACGGAGGTGGCCAAGCTCCGTGCCCTGTTCGAGCGGCATCGTCGGGCCGGGCTCACGGACTCGAGTGAGATCGTGAAGGCGGCGCTGGGAGAGGCGCAGCCCACCACCGGTCGTCGTCGCCGTCGCCGGAAGAAGGAGGAGCCGGAGGAGGCGGAGGAGGCGGCCGCAGAGGCCGAGGCCGCGGAAGCCGAGGAAGCCGCCGAGGCCGCGGAAGCCGAGGAGGCGGAAGAGATCGAAGCGGCGGAGGCCGAAGAGGCGGAAGTCGAGGAGGTCGTCGCCGGGGAGCCGGCCGAGGCGGAGGAGCCCGTAGAAGCGGAGGAAGCTGTAGAGGTCGAGGAAGCGGAAGAGGCCGAGGAGGCTGAAGCTGTGGTGGCCGAGGCCGCGGCGGCCGAGGAAGAGGCCGAGGAAGAGGCCGAGGAAGAGGCCGAGGAAGAGGAAGCGGAGTCGGAGGCGGCGCGTCCGGCGGGCTACTACATCGGCCGGTCGGGCTCGTGGTACAAGCTGTTCGGGCCGGGCGACGAGCAGATCGGGAAGAGCCAGCGGAGCGAGGAGGCCGCGTGGGCGCTCCTCGATGAGCTGGATCTCGGAGAGCCCGCGGACGCAGCGGAAGCCGTGGAGGCAGAGGAAGCGGTAGAAGCGGCGGAAGAGGCTGTGGCTGCCGAGGCCGGAGAAGAGGAAGCAGAAGAGGAAGAAGAAGAGGAAGAAGAAGCGGTCGAGGAGATCGAGGCAGAGGCGGAAGGGGAGGCCGAGGAGATCGAAGCCGAGGCCGAGGAAGCCGAGGAAGAAGCCGAGCCCGAGGAGCCGTCGGAGGAGGAGAAGAAGCGGCGGCGTCCGAAGCGCGTGAGCGAGAGTCTGCCGGGGCTGGCGCCGGCGGCGAGCGCGGGTCCGGGTGGGAAGGTCCGGATCCAGGCGGAGGGCTACGACGCCGAGGGGCGTCGGCAGCGGAAGAAGAAGAAGCGTCGCAAGCGTGTGGACCAGGACGCGGTGCAGGAGAACGTGCAGCGCGTGATGGCCGAGCTGAAAGGTGGCAGCGGCGGGAGCAGCCGGAAGCGTCGTCGTCGCCGGGACGAGGTGCGGCAGGAGCAGGAGCAGGAGCAGGAGCGTCGGGCCGAGGAGGAGTCGAGGACGGTCCGGGTGAACGAGTTCCTGACGGTGGCGGAGCTGGCGGAGCTGATCGATGAGGATGCCAGCGAGATCATCGCGAGCGCGTTCAAGAACCTGGGGCTGATGGTGACCATCAACCAGCGGCTGGACTTCGACCAGATCGAGCTGCTGCTGGACGAGTTCGGCTTCGAGGCGAAGCGTGAGGAGGAGTACGGCGGGGAGTCGGAGGCCGAGGAGGAGGTCGAGGAGCGGCCGGAGGACCTGAAGCCGCGGCCGCCGGTGGTGACGGTCATGGGGCACGTGGACCACGGGAAGACGAGCCTTCTGGACCACATCCGGAAGACCAACGTGATCGCGGGCGAGAGCGGCGGGATCACGCAGCACATCGGCGCCTACCACGTGAAGCTGGACGGGGAGGGGGAGAAGGCGCTCACCTTCCTTGACACGCCGGGGCACGCGGCGTTCACGGCGATGCGTGCCCGGGGCGCGGACGTGACGGACGTGGTGATCCTGGTGGTAGCGGCGGACGACAGCGTGATGCCGCAGACCATCGAGGCCATCAGCCACGCGAAGAGCGCGGGCGTGCCGCTGATCGTGGCGATCAACAAGATGGACCTGCCGGGGGCGGACGCGCAGCGGGTTAAGCAGGAGCTGCTGGAGCACCAGGTGGTGGTGGAGGAGTTCGGCGGGAACGTGCTGAGCCAGCCGGTGAGCGCGAAGACGGGGGACGGGATCGACGAGCTGCTGGAGCAGGTGCTGCTGCAGGCGGAGCTCCTGGAGCTGAAGGCGAACCCGGACCGGCCGGCCCAGGGGATCGTGATCGAATCGAAGCTGGACGTGGGGAAGGGCCCCATGGCCACGGTGCTGGTCACCTCGGGCACACTGGAAGTGGGCGAGGACGTGGTGTGCGGGCTGCACGCCGGCCGTGTGCGTGCGCTGCTGGACGAGCGTGGCAACCACATCGACAAGGTGGGCCCGGCGATGCCGGCGCAGATCCTGGGGATCAGCGATGTGCCGCAGGCGGGCGACAAGATGGTGGTCATGGAGGCCGATCGGGCCGCGGATGTGGCGCAGACGCGCCAGCGGCTGGACCGTGAGAAGAAGCTGCGGATCAAGGATCGGGGCGTGAAGCTGACGGACATCTCTCAGCTGCTGGCGGCGGGTGAGACGGCGCAGCTGAACGTGGTGATCAAGGGTGACGTGGACGGCTCGATCCAGGCGCTGAGCGACAGCATCGAGCAGCTCTCCACCGACGAGGTGGAGGTGGACGTGATCCACCGTGGCGTGGGCGCCATCAACCGGTCGGACGTGCTGCTGGCGGCCACGTCGGGCGCCATCATCATCGGCTTCCACGTGCGCCCGGACGCCGACGCCCGTCAGGTGGCGGAGCAGGAGGACGTGGACATCCGTCTCTACGACGTGATCTACGAGGCGATCGAGGATGTTCGGGCCGCGCTGGAGGGGATGCTTGCGCCGGACGAGAAGGAGGTGCTCCTGGGCGCCGCCGAGGTCCGGCAGCTGTTCAAGGTCCCGAAGGCCGGGACGGTGGCCGGGTGCTACGTGACCGAGGGCGTGATCCAGCGGGGCGAGCCGGTACGGCTGGTCCGGGACGGCGTCCAGATCTACCAGGGCCAGCTGGACAGCCTGAAGCGGTTCAAGGACGACGTGCGGGAGGTCCGCGAGGGCTTCGAGTGCGGGATGAGCATCGACGGCTACAACGATATCAAGGTCGGCGACGTCATCGAGTGCTTCACCGTGGAAGAGGTGGCCCGGACGCTGGCCGGCGTGGAATCGGATCAGGGCTAGCCGAATCCGGGCGGGTGTGGCCGACGGGTGCCTCGTGAGGAGGGTCGAGCCGTGGTCATCGGCGTGATCACCTGGGAGATCCAGATCTTCGACGCCCGTTCGCTGAAGGAGAAGCGAAAGGTGGTCAAGAGCCTGAAGGAACGGCTCCGGTCCCGGTTCAACCTGTCGGTGGCGGAGACCGGCTACCAGGACAGCTGGCAGCGGGCGGAGATCACCGCGGCGATCGTGGCGACGGACACGCCCTACGCGGACAAGGTGTTGAACAAGGCGGACGCGCTGGTGGAGGCCGAGGCCCTGGGCCGGATCGCCGCCAGCTATCGCGACTTCTACTGAGGCGGCGGCCACCCCGGTCGCCGCCGTACTTGTCGGTGGGACGGTATGGGCGGACACAGGATCGAGCGGGTCAACGAACAGCTGAAGCGGGAGATCTCGCGGATCGTGGTGGGCCAGGTGGCCGACCCGCGGGTGGAGGCCGTGACGGTGACCCGGGTCTCCGCGGCGCCGGACCTCACTTTCGCCCGCGTCTACGTCCAGCTCTTGGGCGAGGAAGCCGACCGGGCGGAGACGATGGAAGGGCTCCGGGCCGCGACGCCGTTCATCCGCACCATGCTGGCCGACCGGATCGAGATGCGCCGGGTCCCCGAGTTGCGCTTCGAGCGTGACCGGAGCCTGGAGCACGCCATGCGGATCGAGGAGCTGCTGTCCGAGGTGGCTACGGGGGAAGAGCGTGAGGATGAGGACGAGGACGGGCCCTCGACCGATGGCTGAGGGGATGGGGGGATGAGGGGATGAGCGGTGTCCTCCTGGTGGACAAGCCGGAGGGGCCGACGTCGCATGACGTGGTGGCGGCGGCCCGTCGGGCGCTGGACACCGGCCGGGTGGGCCACACCGGCACCCTGGACCCGTTCGCCACGGGGCTCCTGATCCTGTGCGTGGGACAGGCGACGAAGCTGGCCCGGTACCTCACGGGGCTCGAGAAGACGTACGAGGCGGTGGCCCGGCTCGGGGTGCGCACGGACACCCTCGACCGGACGGGCGCGGTGGAAGCGGAGATCGACGGGTGGCAGTCGCTGGACGAGGTCACGATCCGCGACGCGTTCACACGGCAGCAGGGGGTGATCGAGCAGACGCCGCCGGCGTACTCCGCGAAGAAGGTGGGCGGGAAGAAGTCGTACGAGCTGGCACGGGCCGGGCGGGCCGTGGAGCTGGCGCCGGTGGAGGTCACGATCCACGCGCTGGACGTACTCGACGTGGATGGCCCGGATGTCCGGTTCCGGATCCGCTGCTCCACGGGGACGTACGTCCGGGCGGTGGCCCGGGACGCGGGCGAGACGCTGGGCGTGGGCGCGCACCTCACCGCGCTGCGCCGGACCGCCGTGGGCCCGCACCGGGCGGCCGACGCGGTGGGCTTCGATGCGCTGCGCAGGGCGGGCGGGAAGGACGCCGATGGCGCGCCGGTGGCGGAGTCGGAGGGCGCGGCGGCCCGGTCGGCCGTGGAGGCGGCACTGATGGCGCCGCTGGACGCACTGGGCCACCTGCGCCGGCTGGAGCTCGACGCGGCCCAGCTCGGCCGTGTGAAGCACGGCCAGAGCATCGAGGTGGCGATGGAGGAAGGGCTGGTGGCGCTGGTGGACGGCGGCGAGCTGCGGGCGGTGGCCGAGTCGAACGGGCGTTGGGTGCGGCCACGGACGGTGTTCGCGTGACGTACGCCATCGACCCCGGGCTCCCCACCGGGCTGCCGCCGGAGACGGCGGGTACGGTGATCACGGTGGGCACCTTCGATGGCGTGCACCGGGGCCACTGGCTGGTGCTGGAGGCGCTGCGGCGCCGGGCGGGGCAGGCGAGCATGCCGGCCGTGCTGGTCACTTTCCACCCCCATCCGCTCCAGATCGTTCGACCCGAGGACGCGCCCCGGCTCCTGACCACGCCGCTGGAGAAGAAGGAGATCCTGGCCGAGTCGGCCCTGGACTACGCCGTCTTCCTCGAGTTCACCGAGACCCTCCGCGCCTACCCGCCCGAGCGGTTCGTGAAGGAGATCCTCATCGACCGGCTCCGGATGAAGCACCTGGTCATCGGCTACGACCACGGCTTCGGGAGGGGACGTTCGGGCGATGTGAACACGCTCAAGGGGATCGGTACGAAGTACGGCTTCACCGTGGACGTGGTGGGCCCGCTCACCGCCGCTGGCGACGCCATCTCGTCGACCAAGATCCGGAACGCGCTGCACGAAGGCCACGTGACCGAGGCCGCCCGGGGACTGGGTCGGCCGTACTCGCTGCGGGGACCGGTGGTGAAAGGCGACGGGCGGGGCAAAGAGCTCGGATTCCCCACCGCCAACGTCAAGGTTTCCGACCCCCACAAGATGCTGCCCATGGAAGGCGTCTACGCCGTCTGCGCCACCTACCGGGGCGGCTCCTACCACGGTGTGCTGCACCTGGGCCCGCGCCCCACGTTCAAAGGCTCGCCACCGTCGGTGGAGATCCATCTGTTCGGCTTCGATGGTGACCTGTACGGCGAGGAGGTGCGGGTCGAGTTCTGCGCGTGGCTCCGCGGGATCCACCGGTTCGAGAGCAAGGGAGAGCTGGTGGCGGCCATCGAGGCGGACTGCGACCGGGCGCTGGAGCTGTTCGAGAACGAAGCGACAGCGTGCGGGTGAGATCGAGATCGATTTCGAGGGTGGTGGCGGGGGTTGTTGAATGCGGGGGCCGCTGTTAGGCTACAAGACTGTTCATTATCAGGAAGTCAGCTTCCCGATCAGCGTATCGTCTCTCGGAGAGGCACCCGGAATGAGTATCGACAAAGAAGCCATCATCGAGAAGTACCAGCTCCACGAAAACGACCGGGGGAGCGTCCCGGTCCAGGTCGCGATCCTGACGGCACGGATCGATGATCTTCGGGAGCATTTCCAGACTCATACCCAGGATCATCACAGCCGACGCGGGCTCCTGACCATGGTCGGGAAGCGTCGTCGTCTTCTGGACTACCTCCGGAAGAAGGACGTGGAGCAGTACCGTGAGCTGATCGCCGACCTCGGGCTGCGTCGCTAGCGACGCGCCGGGGTCGTTCGGCATCAGGACGATCCACTGCGCCCGCGGCTCGCGGGCGTGCAGCACGGCAGGAACAGGTAAGCGGTAGGCGGGGCCGGGCAATGCCGGCGTCGCAGGAGCAGGGCCCGTCGGGGAAGGCCCCCGGCGGTGGGACGAAAGCGAAGACCACATGTCAAGCTCCCGGGCCGAGGGGCCCGTGAGCGCGGAATGCGGCAAGGGAAAGGCAAAGAAGAGGACATGCACAGAGTAGAGAAGGAATTCGCCGGTCGTAAGCTGGTGATCGAGACGGGGAAGATGGCGCGGCAGGCCCACGGGGCGGCCTTTATCGAGTACGGCGAGACGACGGTGCTCGTGGCGGCTACGGTGCAGGATCGTCCGACGCACCTGCCCTTCTTCCCGCTGACGGTGGAGTACCGAGAGAAGATGTACGCGGCGGGGAAGTTCCCGGGCGGGTTCATCAAGCGGGAAGGCCGTCCGAGCGACACGGAGGTGATCTCGGCGCGGCAGATCGACCGGCCGATCCGTCCGCTGTTCCCGAAGGGTTTCATGCACGAGACGCAGATCTACGCGTCGATCATCAGCGCGGACCAGCAGAACAACGCCGACATGCCGGCGATGCTGGGCGCGTCGCTGAGCCTGTGCATGAGCAAGGTCCCGTACGACACGCCGATCGCCGGTGTGCGTGTGGGCCGGCTGAACGGGCAGTGGGTGCTGAACCCGACGTTCGAGCAGCTGGAGTACAGCGACGTTGAGATCGTGGTGGCCGGTACGGAGAAGGCGATCACGATGGTGGAGGGCGGCGCCATGGAGGTGCCGGAGGACGACCTGGTGGACGCGCTGGACGCGGCCCACGAGGGGATCAAGGAGCTGATCGGGATCCAGAAGGAGATCCTGGCGGCCATCGAGGTGCCGGAGCCGATGGAGTGGAGCCCGGCGGTGGAGATCACCGAGACGCTGAAGGACCGGGTCGAGGAGCTGGCGGCGGAGCGGATGAAGGACGTGCTGGCCATCGCCGACAAGGCGGAGCGTCAGGAGTCCACGACGGAGCTGCGCGACGAGGTCATGGAAGCGCTGGCGGAGGACTATCCGGAGGATGAGGATGTGGCCGCCATCAAGGAGCACTTCCGGACCACGGAGAGGGCGGTGATGCGCCGGCAGGTGCTGGAGACCGGCAAGCGGATCGACGGTCGCGGGCTGGACGAGGTCCGGGACCTGTCGAGCGAGGTGGGGCTGCTGCCGCGGACCCACGGCTCGGCGCTCTTCACCCGGGGCCAGACGCAGGCGCTGGCGGTGGTTACGCTGGGGACGGGGGCCGACGAGCAGCGTGTAGACACGGTGGACACGCCGCCGGAGACGTCGAAGAGCTTCATGCTGCACTACAACTTCCCGCCGTTCTGCACGGGCGAGGCGAAGCCGATCCGGGGGACGAGCCGGCGGGAGAAGGGCCACGGTCACCTGGCGGAGCGTGCGATCCAGCCGCTGCTGCCGGCCTACGACGACTTCCCGTACACGATCCGGGTGGTGAGCGACATCCTGGAGTCGAACGGGTCGAGCTCGATGGCCACGGTGTGTGGCGCGAGCATGAGCCTCATGGACGCGGGTGTTCCGCTGAAGGCGTCGTGCGCGGGGATCGCCATGGGTCTGATCAAGGAGGGCGACGATGTGGCCATCCTGACGGACATCCTGGGCGTGGAGGACGCGCTGGGCGACATGGACTTCAAGGTGGCGGGCACCCGGGAGGGTGTGACCTCGATCCAGATGGACATCAAGGTCGAGGGGCTGACCGTGGAGATCATGAAGACGGCGCTGAAGCGTGCCAACGCGGCGAGGATGCAGATCCTCGACCACATGGAGCGGACGATCTCGGGGCCGCGCGAGGAGCTGAGCATGTACGCGCCGCGGATCATCTCGATCATGATCAACCCGGAGAAGATCGGGGACGTAATCGGTCCGAAGGGGAAGACGATCCGGGGGATCCAGGAGGAGACCGGCGCGAAGATCGACATCGATGACAGCGGGCTGGTCATGATCTCGAGCCCTGGCGGTGAAGGCGGGGAGCGGGCGAAGGAGATGGTGGAAGCCATCACCGAGGAGCCCGAGGTCGGCCGGATCTACGAGGGCGTGGTCAAGACGACGACGTCGTTCGGCGCGTTCGTGGAGATCCTGCCCGGCACCGAGGGTCTGTGCCACATCTCGGAGCTGCAGGAGGAGCGCACGGAGAAGACGGAGGATGTCCTGAAGGAGGGCGACGTCACCCGGGTGAAGCTCCTGGCCATCGATGAGAAGGGGCGGCTGCGGCTGTCCCGGAAGGCCGCCATGGCGGAAGAGGGCGCCGCCGCCGGGTGAGCGACGAGGGCATCGCCCGGACAGTACTCGACGGAGGCCTGAGCGTCCTGACCCAACCGGTGTCGGGAGTGCGCTCGGCCTCCGTCGGCGTTTGGGTCCGGTACGGCTCGGCCCACGAAGGGCCGGAAGAGCTGGGCGGCGCGCACCTGCTGGAGCACATGGTGTTCAAGGGGACGGGGGGCCGGTCGGCGAGAGAGATCGCTGGAGTGCTGGAGCGGCTGGGCGGGAGTCTGGATGCGTACACGTCGCGGGAGCACACGGCGTTCCAGGCGCGGGTGCTGGACGAACAACTGGAGCTGGCCCTCGACGTGCTCGCCGACCTGGTGGTGCGCCCGACGCTGGCGGCGGAGGACCTGGCGGTGGAGCGGGAGGTGGTGCTCGAGGAGATCGCCACCGTGGAGGACACCCCCGACGATCTGGTCTTCGAGCTGCACAGCGAGGCGCTCTGGCCGGGGCACCCGTACGGGCACAGCATCCTGGGTACCCGCGAGACGGTACGGGGCTTCACCGCCGACCGGCTGCGAAGGCTGCACGCCGACGCGTACCGGAGGTCGACCCTGGTGGTGGCGGCGGCGGGCGCCGTGGACCACGACCGGGTGGTGGGTGCCACCGAGCGGCTGTTCGCCGACGTGGATGGGGGCGGGAGCCCGCCGGCGGTGCCGCCGGCGCCGCCGGTCACCGCCACGGCGGAGCGGATCGAGCGGGCCGGCACGCAGAGCCATCTGGTGCTGGGTGGCCGGAGCGTGCCACAGGCGGATCCGAGGCGCTACGCGCTGGTCCTGCTGTCCAGCGCCGTCGGCGGTGGCATGTCATCGCGCCTGTTCCAGAGGGTGCGGGAAGAATTGGGGCTTGCCTACTCGGTCTTTACCTTCCAGTCCTTCTATCGGACGGGCGGTACGCTGGGGGTCTACGTGGGCACCCGACCCGAGTGGGCCGACTGTGCCGAGGAGGTGATCCGCGAGGAGCTGGCGCGGGTGGCGGCGGAGGGATTGACCGCCGGGGAGCTCGACGACGCGAAGGGCCAGGTGAAGGGCCGGATGGTGCTGGACCTGGAGTCGCCGGGCGGCCGGGTCACCCGGCTCGCGCTGCAGGAGCTGTACGACGAGCCTCGCCGGACGGTGAGCGAGATGATCGCGCGGATCGATGGTGTGACACACAACGACATAATCGAGGTCGCGGCGGAGCTGATGGACCCGGAGCGGTGGCTCACGGTCCGGCTCGGCCCGACCCCATGAAGAGGAGCGAAAGCCATGATCATCGGGGTTCCGAAGGAGATCAAGACGAACGAGAACCGGATCGCGCTCGTGCCCGCCGGGTCGGAGGCGCTGAACGGGGACGGCCACACAGTGCTGATCGAAGAGGGGGCGGGCGAGGGCTCGGCGTTCCCGGACCAGGCGTATATCGACACGGGCGCCGAGGTCGTCGACACGGCCGAGGAGGTGTGGGAGCGGGCCGAGATGATCATGAAGGTGAAGGAGCCCATCGAGCCGGAGTGGCCCCGGATGCGCGACGGGCAGACGATCTTCACCTACTTCCACTTCGCCGCCGACGAGGACCTGACGGAGGCCGTGATCGACTCGGGCGCCGTCGCGAACGCGTACGAGACGGTGCAGCTGCCGAGCGGCGAGCTGCCGCTGCTGACGCCGATGAGCGAGGTGGCCGGGCGGATGGCGGTGCAGGAGGGTGCGAAGTACCTGGAGAAGTTCTACGGCGGCCGGGGCGTGCTGCTGGGCGGCGTGCCGGGCGTGGAGCCCGCCACGGTGGTGATCCTGGGCGGCGGCGTGGTGGGGACGAACGCGGCGCAGATGGCCGCGGGGCTCGGCGCGCAGACGGTGATCCTGGACATCAACCTGAACCGGCTCCGGTACCTGAGCGAGGTCATGCCGGCCAACGTGCTGACGGTCTACTCGAACCGGCACAACATCCAGAGCTGGCTGGAGCGGGCGGACCTTCTGGTGGGTGCCGTGCTGCTGCCGGGCGCCCGTGCGCCGAACCTGGTGCAGCGTGGCGACCTGAAGCTGATGCAGGCTGGCTCGGTGATCGTGGACGTGGCGGTGGACCAGGGTGGGTGCGTGGAGACGATCAAGCCCACGACCCACGAGGACCCGATCTACGTGATCGACGGCGTGATCCACTACGGCGTGGCGAACATGCCCGGCGCGGTGGCCCGGACCTCCACGCTGGCGCTGACCAACGCCACGCTGCCGTACGCGCGCCAGCTGGCCGCCAAGGGGTGGAAGCAGGCGTGTCAGGACGACCGCGCCCTGGCCCTCGGGCTGAACGTGGTGGGCGGCAAGGTCACCTATCCGGGCGTGGCCGAGGCGTTCGACCTCGAGTACACCCCGGTGGAAGACGTCCTCTGACGGACGGCGTGAAGGTCCTGGTCCGCCGGCTGGAGAACTATCCGGCGGACTGGGAGCTCCCGGCGTACGCGACGCCGGGGTCGGCGGCGGTGGACCTGCGCAACGCGGGCCCCCCCGTCACGCTCGACCCCGGCGCCCGGGAGCTGATCTGTACGGGGCTGGCCATGGCGCTGCCCGAGGGTGTGGAGGCCCAGGTCCGGCCCCGGTCGGGGCTGGCCATCAAACACGGGATCGGGCTCATCAACGCGCCGGGCACCATCGACAGCGACTACCGTGGCGAGGTGCGTGTGCCGCTGATCAACCACGACCGGGAGCCCCAGACCATCGAGCACGGGGAGCGGATCGCCCAGATGGTGGTGGCTCGCGTGGCCCGGATCGAGTGGGACGAGACCGACGCGCTGCCGGAGACGGAGCGGGGCGCGGGCGGGTTCGGGAGCACGGGGCGGCGGTAGTCGATTTCGA
>CAZSBL010000062.1:0-18827 GCA_964605205.1 uncultured Gemmatimonadaceae bacterium | reverse complement strand
CAGTACCCGCCCGGATTCCCGGCCATCCTGGCGGTGGCGTGGACCCTCGGGCTCCGGGGCTGGGCCGTGCTGAAGCTGATGATGATCGGCTTCAGCGGTGTGGCCGTGGGGGTCAGCTACCTGTGGATGCGGGAGCGGACCACGGCGGCCACCTCGGCCACCCTCGGACTGCTCCTGGCGGTGGCACCGGGGCTGGCCAGTGAGAACGCATGGGTCCTCTCCGACCTGCCGTTCTGGGCCGTGACCATGGGATCGCTGCTGGCGCTGGAACGGGGCCGGGAAGGGTGGGGCACCGTCCTGGCCTTCGTGGCCCTGGCGGTACGCACCGCCGGGCTCCCGCTCCTGGTTGCGCTCATCGCGTGGCAGGCGCTGCGGCGACGGTGGAAGTGGGCGGCCGCGACCCTCGGTGCCCTCATGGCGGTCGCGGCGGTCTGGACGCTCCGCGGCTCCGCGGCGGAGGCGGGCTACGTGTCGCAGTTCTGGATGGAGAACCCGTACGACCCGGCAGCCGGGCGCGTGGACGTGGCAGGGCTCCTGGCCCGCATGCTGGAGAACGGGGAGGCGTACGCGTTCACCATCGTGATGCGGACGCTGGCCGGCGGGGTCGGGACCGTGGGCGCGGTGGCGGGCGCGCTCGTCGTGGTCGCCGCCGGCGTAGGGTTGGCTCACCGCTTGATGGCGTCGGGGCCGGCCGTGGCGGATGCGGGGGATGCGCCGGAAACGGAGGCCGATGGGGTCCCGCTGGCCCATCGGGTGGGCGTCGTGGAGCTGTTCGCGGTGGCGTACATCGGGATGCTCCTCCTCTGGCCGCAACAGTGGGCCTCGGACCGGTTCCTGATCCCGCTGCTGCCCGTGCTCCTGGTCTACGCCGCCCGGGGCGTGGCGGCGATCCCGGCGGGCTCGGCTCGCCGGGCGGCGCAGGGGATCGCCGTCGTCGTCATCCTCGGACTGGGGATCTCGCCGCTCCTCGGCCGGTGGGCCTCCGCCGCGGACTGCCGGGCGGCCGTCCGGGTCCATGGGCCGTACGCGTGCCTGCCGTCCGGGGAGCGGGCGTTCTTCGAGCTGGCGGAGTGGACGCGGGACCGGCTGCCGGAAGACGCCGTGGTGATCTCCCGCAAGCCACGGATCTGGTACTGGGTCAGCGGCTACCCGGGGGAGAAATACCCGTTCACCCGGGACCGGTCGGAGGTGTTGGAGCAGGCGATGGAGCTCGGGGCCCGCTACGTGGTGCTGGACGAGCTCGGCGGGTCATCGGTTGCCTACCTCATCCCGGCCGTGGCGGAGTACCGCCGCCGGTACTGCGCGGTGCAGCGGCTCTCGCAGGGCGACCGGGCCGCCACCCTCCTGGGGGTCCTGCCCACGCGCTGGGACCCGGACGCCCTGGGGATTTCCGGTGACCCGGACGCCGAGCCGCTCGAGGTGCCTCGCTGCCCGCCGACGTACGCCCCGGGCGGTGCCGGTGGCGAATCTGGTGGCGAATGAGGTGGGCTACCCGTCGTCCGGCCGGTACAGGATGCCGACGGCCAGCCCGAAGGCCAGGTGGGCCAGGGGCCCGGCATCGTGCGTCGGGGTCGCCAGGTCCGCGAGCGGGAACTTGAGTCCCGGGGTCTCGGTGGCCACCCGGACCAGCCCGCCGTGCGGCGATGCCGCGATCTCCATGACGCCGAAGATGAACCCCCGGGTCAGCGGCGAGCCGGGGAGCCGGGGGTACAGGAGCGCCGCGTATCCCGCCGCCGTGGCCACGCCGGAGCCGAGGCGGACCAGGAGCGCGTCCGGGTCTTCGGCGTACGCCCGCTCCCGCTCCGGCGAGGTCGGGCCCAGCGCGCGGCCCACGAGGTCGGAGAGGACGGTGGCCCCGATCCCCGCCACCACCACCCGCGGCCACGAGACCGGGCGGGGGCGCAGCAGCTTCTTCACCGTCCACGCCGCCGCGCCGCCCAGGAGCGTGTTCACCAGCATCTCGCCATCGTCGAAGGGGTCGTCGGCCTCGCCCGGCCCGGACGGGTCCGACGGGTTCGACGCGCCCGTCCCGGTCGCCGCGTCCGCCGTGTCCGGCACGGCCCGCTCGATCACCCCCACGCCGGTGCCCACCAGCGTCCCGATCCTGTACGCAAGATCGCCTATCACAATGCCTCCGGCCTCGGTGTCCGCCGTATCCTGGCGCTGCCGTCCAACGGGTGCAACCGCCGTGCCTGAAGGCGGCCCTTCGAGGGAGCATCGGCGGGCGGCGGTCAGCCACGGGGGCACGCCGTGACCGCCCTCGACTTCGCCATCGTGGGCGGATACATGCTGGTCACCCTCGGCCTCGGGATCTGGCTGGCGCGCCGGGCCAGCGGCGGGATGGTGGACTTCTTCGTCGGGGGGCGGACGCTGCCGTGGTGGCTGGCCGGGACGTCCATGGCCGCCACCACCTTCTCCATCGACACGCCGCTCTACGTGGCCGGTGTGGTGGGGACCCGGGGGATCGCTGGGAACTGGGAGTGGTGGGGCTACGCCATCGCTCACGTGATCCTCATCTACGTCTTCGCCCGGCTCTGGCGGCGGGCCGAGATCGTGACTGACAACGAGCTGACGGAGATCCGCTACGGCGGCCGGCCCGCGGCGGTGCTCCGGGCGGCCAAAGGGTTTCTCTTCGCCCTGGTCATCGGCCCCATCGGGATCGGCTACGCCATGCTGGCCATGGTGAAGGTGGTGGACGCGCTGGGCATCTTCCCATCGCTGGGGCTCGAGCTGGGCGCCGAGGCCAAGCTGTGGACGGTGGCGGCGGTGGCGGCGTTCGTCCTGGTCTACGCCGGGATCGCCGGGCTGTGGGGCGTGGTGGCCACCGACTTCTTCCAGTTCTTCCTCGGCCTCTTCGGTGCCATCATCGTGGCGGTGGTGGCCGTGGCCCATGTGGGTGGGATGGGCGAGGTGGTGGCGGGCGCCCAGCGGCTGACCGACTTCGACGTGCTCAGCTTCACGCCGCTCACCTTCGGCGACGGGTCGCTCATCGGCTGGTCGAAGGCGGCCGGGCTCAGCGCGTTGACGTTCTTCAGCTACGTGGCGATCCTGTGGTGGGCGTTCCGGCGGAGCGATGGTGGCGGCGAGTTCATCCAGCGGCTGAGCTCGGTGAGGACCGAGGCCGATGCCGAGAAGGCCGCGTGGTTCTTCAACATCATGAACTACGTGGTCCGGACCTGGCCGTGGGTGGTGGTGGCCGTGGTGGCGCTGGTGGTCTACCCCGAGCTCGACGACCCGGAGCTGGGCTACCCCCGTCTCATGCTCGACTTCCTCCCGGCCGGCGTCCTGGGGCTGGTGGTGGCGAGCCTGGTGGCCGCGTTCATGTCCACCGTCTCCACCGCCATCAACTGGGCCGCCAGCTACATCACCAACGACCTCTACGCCCGCTTCGCCCGCCCCGAGGCCGGCGATGGGGAGCTGGTCTGGTTCGCCCGCGTGGCGTCGATCCTGGTCACCATCCTGGGCGCCACCGCCGCATTCCACGCCGACTCCGTGGCCACCGTCTACCGGCTGATCCTGGCCGTGGGCACCGGGCCGGGGCTGGTCCTGATCCTCCGCTGGTACTGGTGGCGGATCAACGCCTGGGCCGAGCTGGCCGCCATGCTCGCCGGGTTCGTGGTGGGGCTGCTGACCTCCATCGACAACCCCATCTATACCCTCCGGATCGACGACTTCGGGCTCCGGCTCCTGGTCACCGCCGCCATCACTCTCGCCGTCTGGGTACCGGTCATGCGTCTCACGAAGCCCGAAGACGACGAGACGCTGGACGCCTTCTACCGCCGCGTCCGCCCCGGCGGCCCGGGCTGGGAACGGCAGCGAGCCCGGACCGGCCTCGCCCCCGCCCAGGACCTCGGCCGGGACCTGAAGCGCGTGGGCGCTGGACTGCTGGTGCTGTTCGGGCTCATGTTTGCCGTGGGCGGTGTGGTGCTGCTGCGGCCCGGTGTGGCGGGGATGAACCTGGTTGCCGCGGGCATGGGGTACCTCTGGCTGCGGCGGCTTCGTTCCTCAGCCGCGCCAGCGACTGGGGGATGATCCGGGCGAGGCCGGATTCGCGGCTGGGCGGATTCCTTCTTCGCCTCATCGGGATGAGAGATGAACGTGCAAGCGAAAGCGCATCGATAAAGTCAGCGGAACACATGAATATCCCCTCATCGACAGCCGGCCACAAAGACGGTGGCCGCGCCAGACGGGCCGGGCCGGTGCTGGCCGCCCTGATCGGTGCCCTGGCCGTGACGGCCTGCGCTTCCGGTCCGGGCACGGCGATGCACGGCCCGCAGCCGCCAGCGCCGGATCTTCCGCCGATCCCGGCGGAAGAAGGCCCGCTCGACCTCCGCGTCAGCTATCCCCGCGATTCCATGGCCATCGCCACCCGGGGGCGGAACTTCATCTTCGGGTCGGTCGGGAGCGGGCGCGCGGAAGTCTGGATCAACGGAGTGGAGGTCGAGGTGCAGCCGAACGGCGGGTTCCTGGCGTTCCTGCCGGTGCCGGAGGACTCGGTCTACCGGCTGCGTGCCCGGCTCGGTGACGTGATGCAGCGGCTCGAAGTCCCCGTCTCGCTCCCCCCTCCTCCTCCGCGGCCGGACAGCGTGGCGATCGTCGACGGATCCATCACCCCGGCCGGTGCGTGGGTGGCGCTCCCCGGCGAGCGGATCGGTGTGGGGTTCACCGGCACCGCCGGCGGTGAGGCGTGGCTGCGGCTGGGCGACGAGCGGGTGCCGCTGATCCCTCGCCGGCCCATCCCGCCCGGCGCCACCGACTTCGAAGTCCAGCCCCGGACCGAGGAGACCGGTGGCGACACGGATGCCGGCGTCGCGGCATCGCGCGCCCGGCTGACTCGCTACCACGGCTTCTTCACGGCGCGCCGGATCGTCGCCGCCGACACGGCGGTCTCCTGGCCCACGCTCACCGGTGAGCCCCGGCCGGTCCTTGCCTTCGACGATCTCCTCCCACCCGCCGAGCTGGTCCTGGTGGTGGGCGCCGATACGGTCCGCCGGCCGCTCCCCCTGAACCTGCTCCTGGCCGATCCCCACCGGCCGCGGACGGGCACCGGCATGGATCTCGATCCGCCGAGCCGGAACGGGGATGGCCGGGTGGTGGCCCGGCCGGGGCCCGGCGGCGGGCCGTACCACTACGTCTGGGCCAACGGCGTGGAGCTGGAGCTCACCGGGGAGCGGAACGGGGCGTACCGGGTCCGGCTGACCGACCACCTCTCGGCGTGGACGCTGGCGGGCGATGTCCAGCTTCGGGTCCCGGCGGTGCCGCCGCCGACAACCCGGGTATCGGTGGTGCGGCTGGATCCCCGGCCGGAGTACGTGGATGTCCGGGTCGCACTGGAGCGCCGGCTGCCGTACCGGGTGGAGGAGGGCGAGCGGTCGGTGAGCCTCGTCGTCTACGGTGCCGTGAGCCGGGCGAACTTCCTGCAGCACGGGCGCGTGGATCCGTATATCGAGCGGGCGGAGTGGAGCCAGCCATCGGATCGGGAGTTCCGGGTGGATGTGCGGCTGACGGGGATGCCGTGGGGCTACGACACGCACTGGGAGGGCGGCGACCTGGTGCTCCGGATCCGGCGCCCGCCCCGGATCAACGGCGCTCGGCCGCTCCGGGGGCTGACCGTGGGCATCGACCCCGGGCACGGCGGCACGGACACGCTCACCATGGGCCCAACGGGGCTCACGGAGGCCGACGCGAACCTGGGCGTGGCGCTGGCCCTCCGACGGGAGCTCGAGGGCCGCGGTGCCCGGGTGGTCACGACCCGGACCGGGAATACCGAGGTCTCCCTGGTCGAGCGGACCCGGCTGGCCCGGCGCCACGATGTGGACGTGTGGATCAGCGTGCACAACAACGCGTTCCCCGATGGCGTGGAGCCGTGGCCGAACGCCGGGACCAGCGTGTACTACAATCATCCCCGGGCCGCGGGGCTGGCGTGGTCGGTCCACCGGTCGCTGCTGGGGGAGCTGGGGCTCCGGGACCTTGGCGTGGGCCGCGCGGACCTGCACCAGGCCCGGTTCACCTGGGCGCCGGCGATCCTGACCGAGACGCTCTTCATGATGATCCCGGAGCACGAGGCGCTCCTGGAGACCGACGCCGGACGGCGCCGCGTGGCCCGGGCCCACGTCCGGGGGCTCGAGGCGTGGCTGCGGACGGTGGCCGAGCGCCAGGCGTCGCCGTGGTAGCGCCGGCCCGGCAGCCGGCCGCCCTGACGCGCGGGCCGATTTCGATTATCGATTCATGACGATGGACAGCCCGACGATCCGACCCACGAGAACGCTCGCGTTCGTGCTCACCGCCCTGGCCCTCGCCACGGCCGCGGCGGCGCAGTCCGTGCCGCCGGACGCGGACTGGCGGACGTTCCGGACCACGCATTTCCGGGTCACCTACGAGGCCGGGCTGGAGCCGGTGGCCCGGCGGGCGGCGCTGGTGGCGGAGCGGACGTACACCGTGCTGAGCCGCGATCTGACGGAGCCGCCGGCGGGGGTGATCGACCTGGTCGTCGCCGATCACGCAGACTACTCCAACGGGTTCTCCCAGCCGTTCCCGTCGAACCGGATCGTGCTGTTCGCCCGGCCGGCGGCCACCGGCGAGTTCTATGCCCGGGACTGGATCGAGCTGGTCACGACCCACGAGCTCGTGCACACCTTCCACTTCGAGCAGTCCGGCGCGGTGGGCGAGCGGGTGCGGGCGGTCTTCGGACGGCTGCCGACGTGGTGGCCGGTCTTCCCGGTGATCGCCACGCCCCGCTGGAGCACCGAGGGGCTGGCCACCCACTACGAGAGTCGCCTCACCGGCGCCGGGCGGATCCAGTCCGGGCTGCACGACATGTTCATCCGGACCGCCGCGCTGGACAGCGCGCTGCCGGTCCTCCCCTCCGTCAGCGCGCCGCACCCGACCTGGCCGGCGGTCAACCGGGCCTACATCTACGGCGGTCACTTCATGCGCTGGCTCGCGGACCGGTACGGGCCGGAGGCGCACCGGGCGATCATCGAGGCCACGGCGGGCTCGATCTGGCCCACCTTCCTCCGCTTCGACCACGTGGGCGACCGGGCCGTGGGCACCCCGTTCAACCAGCTTTACGAGGAGTGGCGCGTCCAGGCCGCCGACTCGGCCCGGGCGGTGGCCCGCCAGGTCCGGGCCGCCGGCGAGACGGAGACGCGCCCCGTGGCGGGGCGGGGGCCGTACGCCGTGGCGCCCCGGGTCTCGCCCGACGGCCGCCGGCTCTCGTTCGCCGCCAGCGACTGGCGCTCGGATCCGGCCACGCGGGTGCTGGAGCTGCCGTCCGGTGAGCCCCGCACGCTGGCCCGCCGGAACCAGTTCGGGATCGTGCTCGACCCCGCCAGCTGGCTCCCCGACGGCTCCGGCGTGGTGGTGGCGCAGCTCGAGTTCCAGGGTCCGTACCGGCTGTACAGCGACTTCTGGCGGGTGGACCTCGACGGCCGCGAGCACCGGCTGACCCGGGGGCTCCGGCTGACCCAGCCCGACGTGGGCCCCGATGGCCGGATCGCGGCCATCGCCGCCGAGGAGGGCGCGCTCCGGCTGGTGGTCTACGATCCCGACGCCGGGGTGCGAGCGCTGGCCGAGGCGGTGCCCGGGCAGTCGTTCGACGGGCCCCGCTGGAGCCCGGACGGACGCTGGATCGCCGTGGGCCGGCACACCGACGGGCGCACCGACCTGGTGGTGGTCGATGCGGCCACGGGCGGCACCGTGCGCGTCACCGACGACACCCCCCTCGACATGGCGCCCGCCTGGTCGCCCGACGGCCGCTGGCTCCTCTGGTGGTCCGACCGGACCGGGATCCCGAACATCCTGGCCGTGGGGTTCCGAGACGGCCGACCCGCGGGCCCCGTCCGGCAGGTGACCAACGTGGTCACGGGCGTCATCGACCCGGAGGTGGGCCCGGACGGCGAGACGCTCTACCTGGCGGCGTACCACCCCGACGGCTGGCGGATCGAGGCCATGCCCTTCGACACGGCCGGGTGGCGCGAGGCGCCGCCGCCGCAGGACCGGTACACGGCCGCGCTGCTCCCGCCCCCGGCGCCGCTCACCGGGGGCGAACGGAACGGTGCGCCCGGGACGGCCGGGTCCGCCCGCCCGGCCGACGGCAGCCCGTCGTCGTACTCCCCGTGGCCGACGCTCCGGCCGTATTTCTGGCTGCCCACCTACCGCGAGGTTGGCGGCGCCACCGGCGTCGATCTGCGGTTCCTGGGTGCCCGGGCGAGGGGGAGGGACGTGGTGGGTCGCCACAGCTGGGATCTCGAGCTGGCCGCGGACCTCCACTCGGGCCGGCTCCGGGGCCTCGGCCTCTGGACCTACCGGGGCCTCGGCACCCCGGAGCTGTTCGTGGTGGGGCAGCGGCACTGGCTCGGCGTGGGGGTGACCGGCGACGCCGGCGAGCCGGTCTTCCAGCGGGAGGACGAGCTGGCAGCCGGCGCCCTCTTCCGGCACCGTCGCTGGCGTCGGGACGCGGCGGTCCAGCTGACCGGTGAGGTGGAGCATCTGCACCTCGAGGGCCGGGACCTGAGTCGGACCGCGCTGGAGGCGGCCGGAGATACCCTGCCGGGCTCGCTGACGCTGGCCGGGGTGGCCGTGGGGCCGTCACTCTCCACGGCGCGCCGCTACCCGATCTCCATCAGCCCGGAGAACGGGGTGTCCCTCTCGGCCACCGCCGGCCGGTGGTGGGACGTGGGTGGCGGCGCCCACGCCTACGACCAGGTGGCGGGCAGCCTCACCGGCTACCTCGGCCTCCCGGCCTGGGGGTACGCGAACCATGTGCTGGCGGTCCGGGGCCGCGGCTTCCTCCGCCGCGGCGCGCTGGTCCCGCCCCGGTCCATCGGCGGCGTGGCGGAGGGCGACCTGCTGGTGGCCAGAGACGCCGGATCGACCTACCCCGTCCGGGGCTACACCCTCGGGGACCGCTGGGGGACCCGGGGGTGGACGGCCAACGCCGAGTGGCGGTTCCCGATCCACCTCCGCGACGTTCCCGCCGGGCTCCTGGGCTTCTCCCTCGTCTCGGTCTCCGGATCCCTCTTCTTCGACGCCGGCAACGCCTGGTGCCCGGCCGCCCACCAGGACCGCCTCGGGAGCGGCTGCGCCCGCACCGACCCGCTGGCCTCCGCCGGGGCCGAGCTGGCGCTGGACCTGGGCGTCTTCCACAGCATGCCGGCCCGCCTGGCCGCCGGTGTGGCCCAGCCGCTCGCGGGCGGCAGCCCGGTCCTTTACGTCGGCACGGCCTTCTAGCTGCGCTCCCGGGCCCGGCGCCCCCGTCAGCGGACCCGGACGCCCACGTACGCCGCCCGCCCGGGCCCCGGCTCGTAGTACCGGCCGCCGAAGGCGTTGACCACCACCGACGCCACGTATGCCGCGTCCAGGACGTTGTCCACGCCGCCGAACAGCTCCAGATCGGCCCCCGCCACCCGTAGCGAGGGGGTGGCGCCCCGGAGGCCGAGGAGCGTATACGACGGCGCCCGGGCATCGTTCGCGTCGGTGACCGGCACCGCGTCGACCCACCGGCCCTCCAGCTCGATGCGCGCCCCGCGGCCTCGCCAGCTCACGCCGCCCGAGACCCGGTGCGGCGCCACGCCCGGCACCCGGTTCCCCGAGTAGTCGTCGTCCGCGGTGGCGAACCGGTCGAATCGGGCATCGACCCACGTCCACCCCAGCCGCGCGCCGAAGCCGGCGCCCAGCGCCAGCCAGGCGTCGAGCTCCACACCCCGGTGCACGGCGCTGCCCGCGTTGCGGAAGAAGGTGCGGCCCGGCTCCGCGGGCACCTCGAAGGGGATCAGCGCGTCCCGGATCCGCATCCGATAGGCGGCCATGTGGATCCGGCCCGGTCCGACCCGGGCCCGGACCCCCGCCTCCACCGACCGGGTCCGCTGCGGCTCCAGCGCCGGGTTGAACCCCTGGTCTCCCGAGGGACGGTTCACCAGCTCCGTGGTAGTGGGCGTCTCGAACGACGACGCCACGCTCCCGTACACGCTGGCGGGCCCCAGCTCCGCTACCAGACCCAGCGACGGGCTGAGCTGGCCCATGGTGCGCGAGCCCGAGTCGTCGGTCGATGGGTCGCCGGCCACCACCAGCCGGTCATCGGCGGTGAAGACGTGCCGATCGTACCGCAGCCCCGCCAGCGCCGAGACCGGGCCCGCCACCGGCGCCTCAACCTCCACGAACGGCGCCACGGCCGTCACCGCCTCCGCCTGGTCCAGTACCAGCGCGCCCCGCTCGCCCGCCTCGTTCCCGAAATTCAGCCGGTCGTCCCACTGCCCCTCGGCGTCGACGCCCGCCACCCACCGGAGCCGCCGGCCCGCCGCGTCCAGGGCACCCCGCACCGACGCCCGCACCCCCGCCGCCACACGCCCCAGGTCGATGATCACCGGCGGGATCGGGTTGTCGAGATGGCGCGCAACGACCCAGCCGGTCACCTCGAGCGCCCCCGGTCCCCCGGCCACGCCCCGCGACGAAGCTCGCGGCTCCACCGGCGACCTGGCTCCGCCCGGGTCGCCACCCACGTCGCCGAAGGCGCCGTCCTCCACGTCGCCGAAGGCCCGCCTCCACGTCACCCCGACCTGCCCCTGCGTCGCCGCCTCCCCGGTCTCCTGCACCACGTTGAAGCCGTACGCCTGGGTCCGGTCCGCGGCCAGGAGCGAGTCCGAGAGGGAGCCCGGGTTCCGGGCGTCGTAGGAGACGCCGTGGGCCACCACCCGCAGCGCGTCCCGCTCCCCCGTCCACTGCGCCCGGGCCGACCCGAACCACTTGTCCGCGCCGGCGTAGTCCCGGAACCCGCCGTACAGGAGCCGGCTGGCGGAGGCCAAGGCGCTCCAACCGTCTCCACCGGTCGCTTCACCGGGGCGATGGACCGGCTCGCCGCCCCACGCGGCCTCGCCCGTCCAGTGCACGAGGCCGTGCGCCCCTGCCAGCACCGAGGCCGAGGTGCCGGGGCCCGCCGGCCCGCCGGTCTCCAGGTGGACCACGCCCCCGGCCGCGTTGCCCCACAGCGACGACGCCGGGCCCCGCACCACCTCGGCCCTCTCGATCCGCCGGGGGTCCACGTGGCTCAGCGACGTCTGTCCGTCCGGGAGCGTGGCGGGGATCCCGTCCACCAGCACCTTCAGCCCCCGCACCCCGAACTGGGCCCGGGCGCCGAGCCCCCGGACGCTGAGCCGGTCTCCCTGGCTGAAGTTGTACCGGTTGTCCACCTGGAGCCCCGGGATCGAGCCCAGCGCCTCCGCCAGCGTGAGCCCCGGCCCCGCTCCCTCGGGGCGCTCCACCGTGACCGCGAACGGCGTCTCCGAGAGGAGGAGCGGTGTGCGGAGCACGGTGACCCGGATCGGGGCCAGAGGGACCGCGGTGTCCGCGGGGAGGGTGTCGGTGGCCGCATGGCCCGCGCCCGCCTGGCCCTGGGAAAGGGGAGGGGCCGGGAGGGCGAGGGCCAGCAGTGCCAGGGTCGTTGCCAGTGTGATCACACCGAACGGTGGCCGGTGGGGCGGGTGAGGGCAATCCCCGGGTGTGGCTTCGGCGCTCGCCGCCGGGTCAGGCGCGTTCCGAGCCGGAGGGCCAGAGCGCCCAGACGCACACGGCCACGACGGCCGTCAGCGCGAGCCACGAGATCGGGTCGCCCACCGGCACCGGAAGGAGCGCCGCCGTGAGCCCCACCACGCTCACCGCGGCCAGGACCGCAGGCCACCGCCCAACCTCTCGCCGCGAGAGTCGCTTCATGTGGCCCCCACGCTGGCGCCGGCGGCGGTCCGGAGCCAGCTCTCGAAGCCCAGCTTCCGACGCTTGATCCACAGGACGAGCCCGCTGATCAGAACGACCATGGCCAGCACGTCCAGCGCCGCCCAGAGTACCTTCAGGGGCATCCCGCCGTAGTCCCCGAAGTGGAGCGGCTGGGAGAGCATGAGCAGGTTCACGTACCACGGCATCGGCCTCACGCCGGTCACGCGCCCGCTCCCGGCGTCCACGGCCACCGCCCGCAGGAGGTAGCGGTCCAGCCCTGCGGTGCCCTGCACGTACGCCACGAAGTGCTGGGGCCCGGCGAACGCGTTGCCCGGGAACGCCATAAAGCTGACGGCGTGCTCCGGCACGGCGTCACGCGCTGCCGAGACGACTCGGTCGATGGAGACGCGCGTCGATGGCACCACCGCGACCCCGGACGCGGGGCCACTGGCCAGCGACGTGGACGGCCGGGCGCCGGTCGCGGATCGGGTCAGCTCGGTCAGCCCTTCCGCCTGCCACTTCCCGAAGATGGGGCCACCCAGGGTGTGGATGGCGCCCGTGGCGCCCACCACCAGTACCCAGACCAGCGTCACGATCCCCACGGCGTTGTGCATGTCGAGCCACTTCAGCCGCGCTGAGCGCTCCCGCCGGACGGTGCCGAACGAGACCTTGCCCATGAACGGGCCGTAGAGCACCGCGCCGGAGACCAATGAGAGGACCAGCAGGAGCCCCATGAAGCCCAGGAACAGCATCCCGGGCAGCCCGGCGAAGAGGTCCACGTGCAGCCGGACGATGACTTCCATGAACCCCTGCCCGAGTGGGTAGACGTTCAGGAGGTCGCCGGTTCGGGCGTCATAGGTGTCGAACGCCGTGATGGCACCGTTCACAGACTCGCCCAGCCGGATGAACCAGACGGGCTCGTCGGGATCGCCCACCAGAAACTGCATGGCGTCGCCGGGGTTGCGGGTATGGGCATCGGCGATCATGGCGTCGATGCTCGCCCGCCTCTCCACGCCTGGCAGCTCCGGCGGCTCGACGCTGTAGCCCAGGGCATGGTCGATCTCGTGGTGGAAGATCAGCGGCAGCCCTGTGATGCAGAGCATCAGCAGGAACAGCACCGACACCAGGCTGGTCCACTTGTGGACCTGGAACCAAGCCCTCAGCGTCCCGGGCTTCATCCTACCAACGATAGCGGAGGCTCGCCGTCACCGTGCGGGCCTGCCCGTACGTCGCCAGCGGGGTGCTCCGGAGGAACGCCGCGGCCACGTACGCCTCGTCGAAGACGTTCTTCACCGTGACCGACCCCAGGAGGTCGCCCCAGGAGTACGCGATGGTCGCGTCCGTCAGCGTGTGGGCTGGGACCTCCAGCGTGTTCGCGGCATCACCGTAGGTCGCGCCCACGTGGCGAACGCCACCCCCGAGGCTCAGCCCGCCCAGAACCGTCTCCACGGGCAAGGCGTAGTCCGCCCACAGCGACGTGGTAAGCGCCGGCGTCTGCGTGGGTCGGTTGCCCACTTCGCTCTCCACCGCGCTCTCCGTGATCTGTACGTCCGCGTAGGTGAGCGACGCCAGTAGGTCCAGACCCCACCGCAGCGCCGTCGTCGCCTCCATCTCCGCGCCCTGGGACACCACCTGCCCGGTCTGGACCGGAACGAACGTGTCCGGGTCGTACTGGATGAAGTGGTTGCGCGTCAGGTCGAAGACCGAGAGACGGACGAAGCCGTTCCACGCCGTCGGCTGGTACTTCACCCCGAGCTCGTACTGCGTGCCCGTCTCGGGATCGAATGGGTTGCCCAGCGAGTCTGTGCCCGCCGCCGGCAGGAACGACTGGGAGTAACTGGCGTACGGCGCGAGCCCCAGCTCCGTGCGGTACACCAGGCCGACGCGCCCGGTGAACGCCTCGTCCTCCTGCGTCGTGCTGGTCTCCGTGAGCTTGTCGAACACCTCCGTACCGGTCCGGTCGTACCGGCCCGCGAGCGACGCGATCAGTCCGCCACCCAGCTCCAGCCGGTCCTGCACGTAAACCCCCGTCTGCCACTGGTCGATCTCGTTGTCCAGGAAGACCGGGGCCTCCGGCACCGACTGGCCGTAGTCCGGGTCGAAGATGTCCAGCCCGGGCGCGCCGCCAAACGTCTGCGTCGACGTGGCCGTCACCGTCTGATAGTCGAGCCCCACAACGACGGCGTGGCGGATCGGACCGGTGGCCACCTGCAGCCGGGCCTGATTGTCCACTGCCAGAGCACCGGCCTCGCCGAAGCTCTCGTACAGGAAGCGCGTGATGGTTCGCTCATCGGCTTGCAGGCCCTGTGTGAACACGGTCCGGTCGTCCAGCCCGATGTCGTAGTACCGCAGGTTCTGGTACAGCCGAAGCCCGCCGGGCGTCTCGTGATCGAATATGTAACCCACCGTGTAGTCGGTGCGGTCGTACTGGTCCACCTCCGGTTCACCGGTGAACCGGTTCACCGGTACCGTGCCATTGGGATTGCTCGAGAGCACGCCCGCCGCCGGCAGCGCCTGCGACGCCCGCGTCTCATCCTCCTTGTAGTGGCCGAGCACCGTCAGCGTGGTCCGCTCCCCGGGACGCCAGGTGAAGGTGGGCGCCACGAAGATCCGGTCGTTGTTGACGAAGTCCACCTGGGTCCCCGATTCCCGGACCAGCGCCGTCAGCCGGTACCCGAACGCGTCGCCCATGGGACCCGCCAGGTCCGCCTTCCCTACCAGCATGTTGTACGAGCCCGCCTCCAGCTCCACCTCGCGGATCGGGACGCTAGTGGGTCGCTTGGCCACGTAGTTGACCAGGCCGCCCGGGCTGCCCGCGCCGTACAGTACCGATGACGGCCCCCGCAGCACTTCGATACGCTCTGCCCCGTACGGCTCCAGGTTGTAGCCCACCGCGAAGCCCGGGTTGCGGAGCGCCAGCCCGTCACGGTAAAGACCAGTGGTCGTGGCGTCGAAACCGCGGATCCGGATGAACGTCAGGCGCGGCTCGAACCCCCACGGCTCCGTCTGCACACCCGGCGAGTAACGCGTCGCCTCCGAAAGGGATGCCACATCCTGCTTGGCGAACTGGGCTCCCGTGATCACCGACACCGACTGGGCCGTCTCCACCCGCGGCGCCTCGAACTTCATCGCCGTCGCCGCCTCCGACGCCACCAGCCCGCCCCGCCGGGCCACCACCCGGATCCCGCCCAGCTGCACGGCCTCCTCCGACAGCTCTACCACAACCTCGACCCGCTGATCCAGCCCCACGCGGATCGGCCGCTCCTCCGTACGGTATCCGATGCTGGTCACCACCAGCGTCTGCGGCCCCGCCGGTACATCCTCCAGCACAAACCGGCCATCACCGCCCGACACCGTGCCCCGCTCCGTCCCGTCCAGCGATACCTGGACGCCCGACACCGCCTCGCCCGTCTCCGCGCTCACCGTCCGCCCCTCGATGGCACCGGTCTGGCCGGCCAGCGCCACAGGTCCGAGCCCCAGGATCAGGAGTGCCGCCGCATATTTCATCAGAGTTCCCCGCTGGAGGTTTTGAGAATGAGAACCATTTTCAATTACCGGGTACGGTACGCGGTCCGGGCTGACGCGTCAAGTTGGGGATTCGCCGGCAGCGGCTCCCGGCACGGATCGTGAACGTTCCTGGTGGACGATCGCCCGTCACCCGAGACGATCCGGACCGGGAGGCGGAGACCGACGAGCCGGCCGAGGCCACACCCGAGCCGCCGCCGACGCCGCAGGAGCTGCTGCAGCAGCAGAAGAAGCAGGCGGAGAAGGACCGGGCCGACGAGCTGGAGCGGGCCCGGGAGAACGTGGAAGGCGAGGACGAGTAACGAGCGCCGCGAAACCGAGCAGCCTGGGCCGCCGCCATGACGACACCGTGCTTGACAGGGGCTGCCAATCGAACAACGGCTCTTCTCCGGACTTGTTGAAGAAAGCGATGGTGCGGGGGCAGGGAACAGCTTCTCACACCGGAATTCGCGGAAGAAGCGGAAAGATAGCACGCGGAATGCTGGGTCGCGGAAGACGCGAAGCCGCGGTCACGCGAAGGGGAGGATCACCACGCCGGCTGCCGTGGCCGGCCCCTCTTGTAAAGGGTCGGGTTAGCGGCGAAAATTGCTGGCTTCGTTAAGGTACGAATCCGAGGGGAACCGCCTGCGGGGAAGACGTTCAATCCGTGGAAACCGTGGCTGTGGAGAGTGTGGAAAACCCGCGGAATCCCAGGGAAATCAACGGTCGCTGTGGTGTATAAGTGTGTGCATAACGGGAGGCTTGACACCCACAACATGTGGTGGTAGCTTGGTTACCCCGCACAACATGTAGGGTGTTCCAGCGGCTCGACCCCAAAGGGCCGGCCCTGCGTGGCAGGCGGTTGAAGGGCGGCGAGAGCGAAGCCCCATATAGATCGAGTTATCCACGAACACGCTCGTACATCAACCATCAGTCGAGAGGGACGATCATGACCCGGAAGCCCGCCAACTCTCCCGCGCCCCGCCATGTGCTGCCCGACGACCTGCCGAAGGCGGACATGACCGAGAACGCCCGGATCATCATGGGCAAGCGGTACCTGAAGAAGAACGAGGACGGGCAGCCGATCGAGGAGCCGGAGCAGATGTTCTGGCGGGTGGCGCGGGTGATCGCGGAGGTCGACGCGGAGTACGGCGCGAGCGAGGGCGCGGTGGACGCGCTGGCCCGGGAGTTCTACCGGCTGATGACGCAGCGTCTGTTCGAGCCGAACAGCCCGACGCTGATGAACGCGGGCCGCCCGCTGGGTCAGCTGAGCGCGTGCTTCGTGCTGCCGGTCTCGGACACGCTGTCCAACGGGAAGGACGGGATCTACGACACGCTGAAGTCCATGGCGCTGGTGCATCAGTCGGGGGGCGGCACCGGCTTCAGCTTCAGCCGTCTGCGTCCGTCGGACGACGTGGTGAAGAGCACCATGGGCGTGGCGAGCGGGCCGGTCAGCTTCATGAAGCTGTACGACAGCTCCACGGAGGTGGTGAAGCAGGGCGGCACCCGTCGTGGCGCGAACATGGGGATCCTGCGGGTGGACCATCCGGACATCCGGCATTTCATCACGTGCAAGAGTGACGTGAGCGAGGTCACGAACTTCAATATCAGCGTGGCCATCACCGAGTCCTTCATGGAGGCGCTGAAGCAGGGCGAGTCGTACGAGCTGAAGAGCCCGCGTACGGGCGAGGTGGTGGGGACGGAGGACGCGAACGAGATCTTCGACCTGATCATCCACGGCGCCTGGGCCACGGGCGAGCCGGGCGTCTTCTTCATCGATGAGGCGAACAGGTACAACCCGGTCCCGGAGCTGGGGAGCTACGAGGCCACGAACCCGTGCGGCGAGCAGCCGCTCCTGCCGTACGACGTGTGCAACCTGGGCAGCATCAACGTCGGCATGTTCGTGAAGCAGGATGTGGCCGCAGACGCGCCGCTGGACGAGAAGATCGACTGGGACGAGTTCCGGTCGGTGGTGCACCTGGCCGTCCACTTCCTGGACAACGTCATCGACGCGAACAACTACCCTCTGGACGAGATCGACGAGCTGGCGCAGAAGATCCGCCGGATCGGGCTCGGGGTCATGGGCTGGGCCGACATGCTGATCCGGCTCGGGATCCCGTACAACAGCGACGAGGCCATCGAGGCGGCCGACCGGGTCATGGGCTTCATCGCCGAGGAGAGCCGCAACGCATCGGAGAAGCTGGCCGAGGATCGGGGCACCTTCCCGGCGTGGGAGAAGAGCATCTGGGGCCCCGACAAGCATGCCGCCCGGGTCGATGGCGAGCGGGTCCGCCCCATGCGGAAGCTGCGCAACAGCAACATCACCACCGTGGCGCCCACGGGGACGATTTCGATCTTCGCCGACTGCTCCGGCGGGATCGAGCCGCTCTTCGCCGTGGCGTTCATGCGGAACCAGGCCGGCTCTCTTATGGCCGACGTGAACAAGGACTTCGTCAAGGTGGCGGAGGAGCAGGGCTGGCACTCCGAGGCACTCATGGAGCGGATCGCCGAGGAGGGTCACATCCATTTCGACGAGGTGCCCGAAGAGGTCCAGCGCGTCTTCGTCACGTCCCACGGCGTGAGCCCGGAGTGGCACATCAAGATGCAGGCGGCCTTCCAGCGCCACGTGGACAGCGCCATCTCCAAGACGTGCAACTTCGCCCAGGAGGCCACCGAGGAGGATGTCCGCGAGATCTACATCGAGGCCCACGAGCTGAGCTGCAAGGGCGTGACCGTCTACCGTGACGGGAGCCGGCCCGCGCAGGTGCTCTCCACCGGGAAGACCGGGAAGGGCGAGGAGACGTCGGCGAAGACCGCCGACCTCGAGGCCAAGCTCGCCGATGCCCGCGAGGAGAACCACCGGCTCCGCCAGGAGATGGAGGCGCTCACCGCGGCCATGCAGGAGCTCGAGATCAAGAACCAGAAGCGGCTCCGCAAGCGGACCCGGCCCCCGAAGCTGCACGGGACCACCCGCAAGATCCGGAGCCCCCTCGGCGATCTCTACGTCACCGTCAACGAGGATGAGGACGGCCGTCCGTTCGAGGTCTTCACCACCCTCGGCAAGGCCGGCGGCGCCGCCATGGCCCACGCCGAGGCCATCGGCCGCCTCGTATCCCTGGCCCTGCGGTCCGGCATCCCCATGGACGACGTCGTGAACCAGCTCCGGGGCATCTCCTGCGACCGCGCCGTGGGGATCGGGCCCAACAAGGTCCTCTCCATGCCCGACGCCGTCGGCCAGATCCTTCAGACCCACATGATGGAGAAGGAGGGGATCCAGGAGGACCTCGGCCTCGGCGGCGCCGCGGCGCCGGCTCCGGCCGCCCGGACCGTCCAGCCTTCACCCGCGCCCGAGGAGTCGGGCACCCGGGCCGAGCCCAGCGGCGAGTACTACGACCCCGGCGAGCACTTCATCGGGACCTGCCCCGAGTGCTCCAGCGACCTCCAGTTCGCCGAAGGGTGCGTGAAGTGCCTGAGCTGCGGCTACAGCGAGTGCGGGTGAGGGCCGCACCTTCGAGCTCGCGGCGGGGCTGACTGACCGGGGTGATCTGACTCCGGGGCGAAGCGCCGGGTCCGGGAGGGCCGGGCGCTTCCTCCTTTACCCCACCGCTCCAGCCCCC
>CAZSBL010000061.1:0-18862 GCA_964605205.1 uncultured Gemmatimonadaceae bacterium | reverse complement strand
AGCTTGAACGGCAGCGAGACCATGACCGGGGGGAGCATGAACATCCCCAGGCTCATGAGCACCGCCGCCACCACCAGGTCGATCACCAGGAACGGCAGGAAGAGCACGAACCCGATCTGGAACGCCGTCCGTAGCTCGCTGATGGCGAACGCCGAGACCAGCGTGGTCAGGGGGATATCATCCACCGTCTCCGGCGCCGGCGCCCTCGACATGTCCAGGAAGGTGGCCAGGTCCGACTCCCGCACCTGCGAGAGCATGAAGTCGCGGAAGGGACCCGCCGCCTGCGTCATCATGGCGGCCTCATCGATCTGGCCGGCCATCCACGGCTCCACCGCCACGTCGTTGACGCGGCTCAGGGTGGGCGCCATCACGAACGCCGTCAGGAGCAGTGCCAGCGCGGCGATCAGCTGGGCGGGCGGGGCCGTCTGGGTACCCAGCGCCTGCCTCAGGAAGTGGAGCACCACCAGGATCCGGGTGAAGCTCGTCATGAGCAGCAGGAGCGTAGGCAGGAGCGTGAGGAGCCCGATCACCAGCACCGTACCCACGGTGCCCGAGAGCCGGAGCCCGTCCTCGCCGCCGCCCACCGCGAGCTGCATGTCCGGGAGCGCCTCGCTTAGCGCCGCCATCCCGTCCTGCGACGCCGTCCCGGAAACCTCGCCCGCGGCCTGTGCCAGCGCTGGCGCCGGGCCCACCGCCAGCGCGCCGAACCCCAGGGCCGCCATCAACGCGGCGGCGCCCACGGCCCGCAGCACCCGCCGGAGGGCCGAGCCGACCGGGAAACCCATGGCGCCCTGCAGCCTCGTCACACGGGCATCCTGATCCCCGGCGGTGGCGAGGTCGGCGATGTCGTCGTCGAGCTCACACACCTGCCGCACCCCGCCATCGCCCACTGAAACCACCATCACCTTCTCGCCCACGCGCACCGCGGCCAGCCCCTGGCGCGGCCCCACCGAGACGCGGCCGATGACCCGCATCGGCAGCGCGTGTGTGGGGGCGGCGCCGGTCCGGCGCACGAGCCGCACCCCCAGCGCGATGAGCGCCAGGATGAGGCAGAGCGCCCCGCAGACCAGGAGGGCGGTTCCGGTCATGCGGCGTCCGTCGTCCGGTCCTGGGGCGTGAGTACCCGCGTGATCCGGATCCCGAACTGCTCGCCGATCACCACCACCTCCCCTTCGGCGAACCGCCGCTCACCGACGTACACGTCCATCGGCTCCCCCGCCAGCCGGTTCAGCTGGATCACCGAGCCGCGGCCCAGTGTCAACAGCTCCTGGACCGTCATCTTCGTCCGGCCCAGCTCGATGGAGACCGGCATGGTCAGGTCGTAGAGGGAGGAGAGCGCCGCGTTCTGCACCGCCACCCCCTGGTCCTGGATTTCCTGGAACTCCGCGGGCGGCGCCGATTCCTGCATGGCCACACCCTCCCCTTCCATCTGCTCTTCCGTCATCGCCTCACTCCTCCTCTGCTTCCATCTCCACGGCGTCCAGCACCTGGACGGCCAGCGCCTCGTTCATGGTCCCGATGAATCCGGTGTAGCGCGGGCGACCTCCGATCCGGACCTCCACTGGCGTCTCCCGTGGGATCCCCGTCACCAGCGTCCCGCCCGGCTCGAGCTCCGACAGCTCCCGCACCGAGAGCTCGAACGGCGCGAGCCGGACCGCCACGGAGACCAGCGACCGGCGCACGTTCCCTTCGATGGCCTCCCGATCCCGAGAGACCTCCTTCCCGTTCCCCGACGGCTCCCGGATCCGCGACGCCACACTGCTGGCGAAAAACTCGTCCAGGGAGGAGAACGGCAGGCAGATCATGAACGGCGACGTGGCCTCCTTGAACCGGACCTGCACGTGCGCCACCAGCATCGGGTCCTCACGGTTCGCGGCCTGGAGCATGTCCGGCACCGCCTCGAATCGGGCCAGGCGGAAGTCGAAATCCGCGTGGTCCGCCCAGATCTCCTGGACCAGCGAGGCCACCTTCTCCGCCACGATCCGCACCACACGGCGCTCCAGGATCGTCAGCGCGCGGTCCGGGATAAACGTTTCGGTGGCGTTGCCCAGGAACCGCTCCACCGCGTGGAACGTCAACTCCTGACCCAGGTTGATCACCGCCTGCGGGCCACCCGGACTCCCCAGGTTGAATACGAACGAAACGCACGGATCCGGGAGCGAAAGCACGAACTCCCCGAAGGTCAGCTGCTCCACCGCCTTCAGGTCCACCTCCATCTGCGATCGGACCCGCCCGGCCAGCCACCCTTCCACCGACTTCGCCAGCACCCCGTACATCCCCTCCAGCGTCCGCTGCCGGTCCTTCGAGATCCGGCTCGGGCGCCGGAAATCGTACAGCCGTACCTCCGGACCGCTGGCCGGCGGTGCTCCGGCTTCGGCTTCCTTCCCGCCCCCTTTGAACAGGGCATCGATTTCGTCCTGTGACAGCGCTTGGTTGCTCATGTCTTCACTGGATCACGAACGTGGGAAGGAACACCGCATCGATCCCTTCGAAGCCCAATTCCATAAGTGCGGCGCGGATCTCGGCTTTCAACGAATCCCGACGCCTCACATCCGTCAGCTCCTCCACCGTCTTCGATCCGAGGAGCGACATCAGGCGATCACGGACCTCCGCTTCCCGGGACTCCAGCTCCGACAGCGTCGCGTCGACGTCCACCTGCGCTACGATCGACGCCATCAGGAAACGCGTGCCCCCCGTCTGCGCCGGGTTCAGCACCAGATTCTCCAGCGCGAACGTTGACCCGCCCCCCCCGTGGCCTCCGCCGTGGTCGCCCGTAGCTTCCGCCGGTGATGCCGCCACCCGCTCCGCCGCCATCGGGCCGACGAAGGCCACACCCCCGATTCCGCCCAGCAGCGCTCCCACGGCGATGACCAGGATCAACCCCAGCTTCCCGCCGCCTTTTGTCTCCTGTTCCTGGCTCGCTTCTTCTGGCATCCGTCTCTCGGCTCGGTTCCCTCGCCCGTCTTGCGTACGGTCCCTTTTCCAGGGCAGGACCCGTACCGTAACGCGGGCCGACAACACCGCTGTAAACCTGCCTGTAGCAACCATTTAGCATGTTGTAGGGAGATCCCCCACACCGCGCCTGCGGGGCGGCCGGAAGCATCTGCCGACCGGCACCGGCGAGAACTGCCGGGGAAAGGAGAGCCGGCCGGACGCTGGAGGCGCCCGGCCGGTGAAGTCGCCGTGAGGCGACGAACGGAGGCGGCCGGTCAGGACCGCCTGGTACTGCGATTACCGCTTCAGGTTGACCAGCTCCTGGAGCATCTCGTCGGAAGCGGTGATGACGCGAGCGTTGGACTGGAAGCCGCGCTGCGCGGTGATCATGCTGGTGAACTCCTGGGCCAGATCGACGTTGGACATCTCGAGGGCCCCGGAGGTGACGACGGACTGGGAGCCCTCGCCGGCGAAGCCGAGGACGGCGGCGCCGGAGTTGGCGGAGGTGCTGTACATGTTGTCACCGGACCGGATGAGGCCGGCGGGGTTGTTGAAGTCGGCCAGGACCAACTGCCCCAGCGTGAGGTTGACGCCGTTGGTGAAGGCACCGGTGATCTTCCCGGTCTGGTCGATGCCGATGCGCTCGAGCTGGCCCATGGTGTATCCGTCCTGTTCCCGGGCCACCGCGGTGGACGGGCCGGCGAACTGGGACAGCCCGCTGAGGGCGTTGGGCTCTCCGAAGTCGATGGTCAGGGACATGTCGCCGTAGGTGACGCCCTGCTCGGCGCCTGCGGAGAAACTCGCGTCATCGATGATAGCCTGGAGGTCGCCCACGGCCACGTCCGACTCGGTGTGGAAGAGGCGGCCGTCGTTGTCGAAGATGGCGAAGCCGGAGGCGCCGGTGTCCACGGGGTCCCCGTCGAGGGTGACTGTGTAGGACCAGACCTGCCCGGTACTACCGTCCGGGAGGGTCACGTCGTTGGCGGCGTCCTCCCGCTGGAATGCCACGCTGAGCTCGTGCTCGCTCCCCATGGAGTCGTAGACGGTCATGGTGGTCTCGCGGGTGGAGTCGGAGCCGCTGGCGGCCTCGGCGTCGAGGTTCCCGCCGATGGAGACCTGGGTGGTGGCCCGTGCGGCGGACTTCTGGCCGAAGGGCAGCACGATGTCTCCGATGGTGTCGGTGAGGACGCCGTCCTGAGCGACGCGGCCCTGGACCACGTAGCCGTTGGTGGACGCCACAAGGCGGCCGTCGGCGTCGAGCTGGAAGTTGCCGGAGCGGGTGTAGTAGCTCTTGCGGCCGTCGGAGGCCACGAAGAAGGCGTCGCCCTGGATCGCCAGGTCGGTGGTCACGCCCGTGTTCTCCAGGTTGCCCTGGGTGAAGAGCAGGTCCACGCTGCCGATATTCATCCCGAGCCCGACCTGGATCGGGTTCGTGCCGCCTCCCACGTCGGAGGCCTCGCCGGCGGGCCGGCTGGCGCCCTGGACCATCTGGGCGAAGGCTTCCTTGAACGTGACCCGCGACGACTTGAACGCCACCGTGTTCACGTTGGAGATGTTGTTGCCGATCACGTCCAGCCGGACCTGGTGATTCCGCAGGCCGGAAACGCCCGCGAAGAGGGATCGCATCATGGTGTGTCTCTCCTTCAGTTGGCGCTGACTTCTACGACAGCGCTGAGTGAAATCTCTATATCCCCGAGCAGGAGCACGGGGCCGTCGTCACCGTATTTCACACCGTTCACCACTCCGCTGACGTAGCTTGTCGTGGACACGGGTTCGCCCGCGGTGTCGGTCACGTCGATCTCGTAGCGATAGGCGCCGTCGGGCAGACTGAGGCCGTCGAGCTGCACCGTCTGTCGTCCGCCCTCGAGGGCGCCGACATCGAGTTCGCCCATCAGGCGGTCATCCTGGTCGTACAGGCGGACGGTGGCTTCGCCGCCCTCGGCGCCCACGTCGATCTCCAGGGTGCCGGCGCCGCCGGCGATCTGGGTCTGCTCACCGACCGCCAGGACCTCGCGGCCGATCACACCCACGGCGGAGCTGCTGTTCATGGCCTGGGCCAGCGCCGAGGTGTACTGGGCCTGGCCCAGCATCCCCTCGTTCAGGTTGATCAGCTGCTCGACCGATGAGAACTGGGCGAGCTGGACGGCGAAGTCATCGCTCTTCATTGGGTTCATGGGATCCTGGTGGCGCAGCTGTGCGACCAGGAGCTGGAGGAACTCCTCCTTGCCCATCTCGCCGCCCGGAGCCTCGAATACATTGGAGCCGCCGCCTGTGACGGCTCCGGCCGTGGGATCGATCATTCGTTCCCTTCCTGGTTCTGGTGATCCCGGGATCGCTCGCGGCCATCGTGGGCCTCTCGACGACTCCCGGACTTCTGACTGGTGTCCTCGTGGCCGTCGCTGGACCGGCCGGGGTCGGAGCGTGCCGTGGCGACGTCACTGGCCAGCACCCGGTCTGCGTGGCGGACCCGGAGCGCATCGGTTTCGAGCCCCTGACGCTGCAGCGACTGCCTCAGCTCCGGCAGCTCACGCCCCATCCGGTTGGCGAGGCGCTCGGACTCCGTGGCCACTTCGCTCTGGACGGCGTCGCCGCGGACACTGACGCGCACCCGGGCGGCCGACTCTCCTTCGCCGACCCGCACCGAGACGCGTCGCAGCGGCTGTCGTGCGTCGTGATCCCGCAGCGCCTCTATGGAATCCACACGTCCCGCCGTGTCGGTGCCGTGGAGCTCCGCCGACCGGATCGGGGCCGCCTCATACGTGGTCGCTCCGCGGCTCGGGGTCGACGAGGCACGCCCGTCGGGTTTCGTGTCCTTCTCCGGGCCGCCGGCCTGCTTCCGGGCTCTTTCGTCAGCCACCTGGCGGTGGGCGGCGAGCAGGTCACCGGCTCGTCGCTCGGCCGCGGCGTCCCGGGCAGGCGCCGGATCGCTCCCGGACGCCGGCGGCGGGCCCTCGTTTCGCCCTATGTCTCCAGCGGTGATGGAGGTCCGACCGGGCCGGGCGCCGCGGTAGGCATCGCTCCCACCCGACCGGTCCTTGGCGGCCTGCGCGCTCGGCTCCATCGAGGAGGTAGGGACCCGCTCCAGCGGTGCACTCGCGCCCTCTCGATTCGCCCGTCGGGTTGGCTCAGCCTCGACCACCAGCGCCCCGGACCCGGTAAAGATCGTGGCCCGCCCTGTCCGCTCCGGTGACCGTATCTCGGCGTCGCACGGGTCCGTGCTACCGACGGTCCACACACCTGCCGCGGTACCGGCATCTCGCTGCGCTCGCAGCGTGGCGGTGGTGATCCTCTCGATAGGGTGAACCCGTACGATGGGGGTACGATGGGGGCCGCCGGGCGCCTGCGCCTCCAACTCACCCGCCGTCGGTCCGGCGTTCACCGGCGCGGGAGCTGCCGCCCTTTGGATTGGCGGCGCCGCGGCAGACGCCTCCGGGGCCGGCCTCGGCGCCGGGAGTCCGGCCGGGCTCCCAGCGCCCACGGGTATCACCGGGTCGCCGACCTCACGGTTCACCCGGTCGCTTACCGCGTGGTCCGCCGGGTTGTTCGTCCGGACGCCCGCCTCCGCGTCGGCCTGCACGTTCCCCTCCACGTTTATCGCCACCTCCGGTTTCCCGGGGGCTGCGACCGCCCTGTTCCCGGTGGCTTCAACGTCGGACTCGTCGGTCCCCTCCACGCACCGGTCCACAGCCGCGTGACCCGGGGCTTCGCGCCGGAGCTCGGAGCCCTGTTCGCCTCGTCCGAGCCCCGCGGCCGGCTCGGGCTCTCCGGCCCGCCCGGTCCGGACGGTGCCCGATCCCGAGGCGGCCGCTTCGCCCTCTGCGCGGCGCTCTACCCCACCCTCGCGGCCCTCGACGGTGGTCTTCGCCCGGGCGTTCTCTCCGTCCGCGGTCACGTCCCGGCCCCCGTCGCTGAGGCTGCCGGCAACGGTCTTCTCCCCGTCCGATTCGTCGGACCCGGCCCGGACGAGGCCGAGCTGCAGCGGCGCGCCGATGGCGCTGAGCTGGAGCGGGTTCGGAGCCGGTCGCGGCGTTCGTCCCTCGACGGGCTCGGCGCCGGTCTCCATACCCACCCCGGGAATCAGGGCGCTGAGCGCCGACTGGAAACCGGTTTGTGCCGGTCCTTCCCGCGGTGTGCTCGAGGTCCCGCCGAACAGGCGCAGAATGGCGTTGATCATGGAGAGCTCCTCCCGCCGTCGAGCACGGTGCGACTCAGGATCGCCGCCCGCTCGGGCTCCATGTTGCTGAGCACCGACGCCGCCTGGCGCGCACCCATACGGGTCAGGATCTCCCGGATCTCCCCGTCGGTGAGCTGCGCGAGCACCCGGGCCGCATCCCGAGGCTGCATGGCGGTGAAGATCCGCGCCAGCTGGTCCGCGCCGTTTTCCACGTCGGCGTCCTGGTCGGGGTCGGCCCGCGGGCCCGTTGCGGCCGCCGGGGACGGCGCCGGGTACGGGGCCGGGCTCGGTGTGGCACCCACAGGGCCGGACGCGGTGACCGGCTGCGCCGTGCCGGCCGGACCCTCGTCGGGCGGGGGCCCGGCCTCATGGTCAGCACCGGAGTGGCCGGTGGTGGCCTCCGCGGCCGTTGAGTCCTGTTCGAGTTCGGCCGCCTCCACGACCGCCACTTCCGCAGCCGCCGAGTCCGCCGGCAGCGCCGGCGCTTCCGGCTCGTGGGTCATCACCGTGAACGCCGTGCCACCCAGGATCCCCATCGCCGTCGCCGCGATGGCGGCCATGATCATCTTCACCGCGCCCCTCCGTTCTCGTCTCGACGCTGGAACCGTGTGAGCGCGAGCTCATCCATGCGTCTCTGTTCATCGCTCTTCATCGCGTACCGCCAGGCCGACTCCTGCTTCTCCCGGAGCGTGTCCAGGACCCGACGCTCCGTCATGGCCTCCTTCAGCTCGGTGCGTGACATCTCGACATCCGCCCTGGCTTCACGACACGCGGCCTCGGCCCGGTGCACGCGCTCGGAGAGCTGCTGGATCGCCCGGGTCAGGTTGTGGATATGGCCCACCCGGCGGCTCTGGCCGTGGGCCTGTGCCAGCTTCTCGGCCTCGGTGTCACGGATCTCGCGGAACTCCTCCAGCCTCGCCCGGGCGGCCTCCACGCGCCGCTCGGCATCGGACAGCTGACGCGCCCGCTCCTTTTCCGTCTGCTCCCGCAGGTCGAGAACCTTCTGAAGCCCGAACTCGAAGGGGCTCATCCGTCCTCTCCTTCCACCCCGGCCAGCGCCATCAGTCGGTCGCGGCTATCGGCCAGTGGCGTGTGCTCACTGGCGTCCTGCCGGAGGTAGGCGTTGATGGGATCCCGCATCTCGATGGCCCGGTCCACCGCCGGGTCAGCCCCCTCCTGGTAGGCGCCCACGGAGATCAGATCCTCCCGCTCCCGGTACGTGGCCAGGTGACTGCCGATCCGGATGGCGGCCTGCCGGTGCTCCGGGGAGATCACCGCATCCCGGACCCGGCTGACACTCTCTAGCACATCGATGGCCGGGTAGTGACCAGCGGTAGCCAACTGCCGGCTCAGGACCACGTGCCCGTCGAGGATCGAGCGGGTCGCGTCGGCCACCGGCTCGTTGAAGTCGTCGCCCTCCACCAGCACCGTGTAGATTCCCGTGATGCCCCCATGCGCGCCGTTCCCGGCCCGCTCCAGGAGCCGGGGCAGCGATGCGAACACCGACGGCGGGTACCCCTTGGTAGTGGGCGGCTCGCCCACCGCCAGGCCGATCTCCCGCCACGCCATGGCCACACGAGTGATGGAATCCAGCATCAGCAGCACGTTCTTGCCGGCGTCGCGGAAGTACTCGGCGATGGATGTGGCGACCAGGGCGCCCCGGGCCCGGATCAGCGCCGCCTCGTCGCCCGTCGCTACCACCACCACCGAGCGGGCCAGTCCGTCCTCGCCCAGCGAATGGGCCATGAACTCCCGCACCTCCCGGCCCCGCTCGCCCAGGAGCGCGATCACGTTCACATCCGCCGAAGCGTAGCGGGCGATCATCCCGAGGAGCGTGCTCTTCCCCACACCGCTCCCCGCGTAGATCCCGACCCGCTGCCCCTGGGCGATGGTCATCATCCCGTCCAGCGCCCGCACCCCGGTCTCCAGCGGCCGCGTGATCGCCTGCCGCTTCAACGGGCTCGGCGGGTCGGCCACCAGCGGCATTCGGGTGTTCGCGGCCACGTCGCCCTTCCCGTCGATGGGGTTACCGAGCCCGTTGAGAACCCGGCCCAGGAGCCCCGGGCCCACATCCACGCCGAACGACCGGCCCAGCGGTTCCACCATGCTCCCCGGGTGCACGCCGCCGATCTCGCCCAAGGGGAGGAGGCGCACCCCGTCTTCGTGGAAGCCGGCCACCTCGGCCAGGAGCGTGTGCTCGCCGTCCAGGCTCTGGATCCGGCACAGCTCCCCCACGCCGGTGTCCAGCCCGGTGGCCTCGATCACGAGCCCCACCACGCGGCTCACGCGGCCGTGCCGGGTGAAGCGCTCCACCCCGTCGAGCTTCGCCACCAGCGCGTCAACCATAGACCAGTTGGGTGTAGATGCGATCCAGCGCCTTTTCGACCCGGCCGTCCACCACCGCCCGGGGGCCCTCCACCACACACCCGCCCGGGGCCACCGAGGGGTCCGGGACCCACCGGACCTCGCGGCCCGATTCCACCACGTCTCCCCGCAGCGGCGACGAGATCGCCGACAGGTCCGCGGGGTTCAGCCGGACCTTCACGGCCGCCTCCAGGGGGAACTCGGCGATCCCCCGCCGGACCAGCTCCGTGATGTCATCCGCGCTGCCCTTCAACTCCCGCTCCACGATCTGCCGGGCGATGGCCGTGGCAAGGGCCACCAAGTTCTGCTCCATCGCCTCCATCCAGTGGGGCCGCTCGTCCTGCATTGTGGCGATGACATCGTCCAGCGCCTTCAGCGCATTGCCCACCTTCGCGGCCTCCACGGCCGCGCCCTCGGCACGGCCGTCGTCGTAGCCTTGCTGGTAGGCCCCGTCGAGCGCGGTCTGGTGATCGACCTCGGCGGTCTCCTTAGCGGCCTCCGCCGAAGGTCCGGGGGGCACACTGGGCACCGGATCGCCGACCCCGCCCTCCAGCTCGTGGGGGCGCCAGGTGGCCGGACCGGCCTGCGTCGCCTCGTGGAGCCCACCCCGGGCCCGGCGTCTACTCGACAAGGACATCGTCCTCTCCGCCGGCAATGACGATCTCGCCCGATTCCTCGAGTGCCCGGGCGATCTTCACGATCTCGGCCTGGGCCCCTTCCACGTCGCTGAGCCGTACGGGACCCAGGAACTCCATCTCTTCGGTGAGGGCGGAGGTGGCCCGCTGGGACATGGTCTCGGTGATCTTCTCCTTCAGATCCTCGCTGGCGGCCTTGAGGGCCATGGCCAGCGTCTTCGACTCGATTTCCTGCAGCAGCCGCTGGATCGCCTTCGGATCCAGCTTCACCATATCCTCGAAAACGAACATCAGGTCCTTGATCTCTTCCGAGAGCCCGGCGTCGCGCTCGGACAGCCGCTCCATGAGCTCCTTCTCCATGCTGCCGGCCAGCAGGTTCATCACCTGGGCCACCGCCTGCGGCCCCCCGGCCGCCTGCATGTCCTGCGAGAGGGAGAGCTCCGACGTGCCGGTCACGGAGCTCTTGATGGCGTCGAGCACCTCCGGAGAGACCTTGTCCATACGCGCCATCCGGAAGATCACATCCGCGCCCACATCGGTTTCCAGGTCACGGATCACGGCGGCCGTCTGGCTCGCGTCCAGGTGGGCCAGCACCAACGCTATGGACTGTGGGTGCTCGCTCCTGAGCACGCTGGCCAGCTGCTGCGGATCCACCTTGCGGAGGTCCGATAGCCCGCTCTGGTCCTTCAGCTGCAGCTCGATCCGCTGCAGCGCCGCCGCCGCCCGGTCCGGCCCCAGCGCACTCTCCAGGATCTCCTGCGCCACTCCCACGCCGCCCGTGGCCAGCGAAGCCGCCGCGCGCTCCGTCTCGTACCATTCCTCGAGGATCGCATCTGCGAGCTCCGGACGGACCGTCTCCATCCGGGCGATCTCCAGGGTGACGGCCTCCAGGTCTTCCGGCCTCATGGAGCGGGTCAGGCGAACCGAGGCCTCCGGCCCCAGCGTCATCAGGAGCACGGCCACCTTCTCCCGACCCTTGAGCTGATCCACCTTCAGTGGCGCGTTCTTGACCGTCATGCCCCTACTCCTTCAGCCACGCCTGGACCACCCGGGCGGCCAGGTCCGGGCGATCCACAACGCCGGTGGTGATCGCCTGCATCCGCTCCGCCTGGGCGGGGCTCAGCTGCTTCCGCAGCGACGCTCCCTTCTCCTCCAGACCGCCCGCGGGAATCTCACCTTCCGACAGCCCTTGGGCCCCATCCGCCAGCCGCGGCCGTGACGGCGCCGAGGCGGCCATCGTGCGCACCACTTTGAGCCCCAGCAGGAACGCCAGGACCAGCGCCACCACGGTCAGCAGCGGCCGCTGGAGCGTGTCCCAGATCTCCCAGAACCCGGGGCCGGAGGCCACCGGCGGGACGGGCTGCCCCTGGTCGAACGGCACGCTCACCACCGAGACCACGTCGCCCCGCCCGGCCTCCACGCCGATGGCGGCCGCCACCAGCGCCTGCATGCGCCCCGGGTCAGGGGCCGCCCGACGCTCCCCGTTCGCGTCCTGGAGCTGCTCGTTCAGCAGCACGGCCACCGACAGCCGACGGATCTCCCCCACCCCGGCCATGAAGCGCTCCACGCTCCGGGTCGCCTCGAAGTCGGTCTTGTAGGCGACGGAACCGGACTCCCCATCGCCGGCGCCCGCCAGCTCCGTCCGCTCCTCCCGGGTCACCAGCTGCTGGTCCGGATCCACGGACTGAACCGTCCGCTCCACCCGGTCGAGGTTCAACTCCGCGGCCACCCGGACCCGCACGTTCCCCGCACCCACGATGTCCTCGAGCAGGCCCTGGGCCCGACCTTCCAGGTACTCTTCGACCCGGCTCCGGAGCTCAAGCTGCCGGCTGTTCAGCGCCAGCTCCGACCCGCCCTCCACGGACCGGGACAACAGACGGCCGGACTGGTCCAGCACCGTCACGTGCTCGCTGGAAAGCCCGTCCACGCTGCTCGCCACCAGGAACGCCACGCCCTCGACCATCCCCGCGTCCGGACGGGCGCCCGAACGCATCCGGACCACCACCGAGGCCTCCGACGGCCGCCGGTCGCGGCGCAGCACCGATGACTGGTTCAACGCCAGGTGGACCCGGACGCTCTCCACCGCCTGCATCTCGGTGATGGTCCGCTCCAGCTCCCCCTCCAGCGCCCGGCGGTAGTTGATCCGCTGCGTGAAGTCGGTCATCCCCCACGACGGCTGGTCGAACAGCTCGAACCCGGGGCCGGACGAGCCCGGCAGCCCGCCGGTGGCGAGCTCCACCCGGGCCCGGGCCAGGTCGCCTTCCGCCACCTCCACGCGGAGTCCGCCGGCCCCGAGGCGGTAGTCGATGCCGGCGTCATCGAGCATGCGGGTGACGGCGGCCACGTCTTCCATGGCCAGGTTCCCCGCCACCGGGACCCACGCCGGGCCGCTGCCCACCACGGCGATCACCAGGATCAGGGCGGCCACGGCCAGCGTCCCGAGCCCCAGGAGGAGGTTCCGCGGGCCGAGCGTGCTCAGGCGCGCCTGCACCGAGGAGAGAAGGTCCATGCCTCTATCCCTGCATGTTGATCACCGAACGATACGCCTCGGTGAGCTTGTTCCGGATCTCGATCAGGAGCTCGAGAGCGATCCCCGCCTCCTCGGTGGCCGCCATCACCTGGTGCAGCTCCACCGGCTCTCCGCGCAGGAACGCGCCCACGGCGTCCCGGGCCTCGTCCTGTAGCTCGGAGACCTCTCCGAGGGCGTCCTCCAGCACATCCGCGAACGAGCGGTCCGAGCCGGCGATCCCCTCCACCGACTGCGTCCCCTGATCCAGCCGCTGCGGGGTGACCCCGCCGACCCTCTGGATCTCCATGTCAGATCCGCAGGTCCAGTCGCTGGCCGCGGACGAACGGCTTCTTCGCGCTCGATTCCGGGCCGTACGTGACCCCGCCCATGGCCGCGAACCGGGCGAAGTGCGCCCGCTCTTCCGTGGTCAGCAGGCTCCACAGCTCCGGATCCACGCCCTCGGGGATGGCCACAGAGGCGTCCGCCATGGCGTCCACGGTCGGCGCCGTGATCGCCGGCTCCTGCCGGGCGACCTGCGTTCCCTCGGGCCCGTTCGAGTGGCCCGAACGTTCCGCCTCGCCCGCCCGATCCGGCCGGTCGGCCCCAGCGGCACGATCCAGCCGCTCTGGCTGGATCCGCCGGTCTGGCGCCTGCGGCCCGCGGAGCCCCGCCGCGCTCCCAATCCCTTCCATCGTCTTCCCCTCCGTCAGATCTCGGTGGCCCGCCGCAGCATGGACTTCACCGCGTCGAAGACCGTGGCGTTCGCTTCGTACAGCCGTCGCGCTTCCATCATGGAGACCAGCTCATCCGTGACACGCACGTTCGGGTACTGGACGTATCCGTCCGCGTTCGCATCTGGGTGACCGGGGTCGTAGACTATCGGGCCCTCCGTGGCGTCTTCCTCCACGCCTGTGACAACCACGCCCGCCGGGTCCGCCTCGGTACGGCCCGGGATTTCCCCGGCCTGGATCGCCACCGGGAGCGAGCCCGCCTCGATCCGGCCCGGCTCGATCTCGGTGCCCGGCGCCAGCCCCACCACCCGCCGCTGGTACGCCGTACCGTCCGCCGTTCGCGTGGTCTCCGCGTTGGCGATGTTCGCCGCCGCCGTCTCGATCCGCCGCCGCTGCGCCGAAAGCCCGCTCGCCGCGATGGATAGACCCCGGAACAGACGCGACCCAGCCCCCTCGATCCCCGGCATCAACGCTCCCTCACGCTGGACCGGATCTGGGCGTAGGTCTTCTGCAGCAGACGCGTGACCGCCTCGTACCGGAGCTGCTCATCGGCCAGGGTGACCATCTCCCGCTCCACGTCCACCGCCTGCCGGGCGGCCTCGAGCTCCGTGGCGAAGTCCGCGTTCGACGCGTTCGCCACCCGACTCGCCACCTCGCGCACCCGCTGGCTGCTGGCGTCCAGCCCGCTCTTCAGCACCGCCGACCGGGTGCCCTCCCCCAGGATTCTGTTCAGCATCTGCGCCGTTCCCGCGATTCGTGTGACGTGTGACTGCGCCGTCATCCTGGCAACCGCTGTTCCAGGTGCGAAAAAAGGTGTAAAGATTCGTGCGCCAAACGGTGTAAATATTTGGCCGGCAACGTCCTACGGGCTACATCGTTCTACTGGCTTTTCGTGATGTACGGGCCTGGAAAGGTACGCAGGAACGGCCCGGGAGGGGGGTGCGGCCGGCAGGAAGTTCCGCCCCACAGGATGTCATTGCCGGGTGGTGTTACTTGTTCGGCCTTCGACATCTGGATCGGGTAGAACGAGGCCGAGCCGGCTCCCGGGTACTCGAGACGGCGTTCGCCCCGCCCATGCGAACAGCCTACTTGTTGAGCTTGTTGCGCAGGGTGCGCACGCTCATGCCGAGGAGCTCGGCCGCCTTGGTGCGGTTGTTCTCGGTCTTCTCGAGGGCGCGGGCGATGAGCGCTTCCTCGGCCTCCTTCACATCCAGAGTGTCCAGGACCACCTCGCCGTGGGCGGGGGCCCGCTCCGGACTCAGGGTGGCGTGGCCGGCGAAGTGGAAGTCGGAGGCGTCCAGGACCTTGCCGGAGCCGAGGATGACGGCCCGCTCGACGGCGTGGGAGAGCTCGCGGACGTTGCCCGGCCAGTCGTAGTCCATGAGCCGATCCATGGCGTCCGAGGAGAGGCCCTTGATGTCCTTGCCGACCTCGGCGGCCATGCGCTGGAGGAAGCGCTGGACGAGGGCCGGGATGTCTTCCTTTCGGTTCCGGAGCGGGGGCACGGTGATGGGGACCACGGCCAGGCGGAAGTAGAGGTCCTCGCGGAACCGCCCGTCGCGGACCGCCTTCTGGAGGTCGAGGTTGGTGGTGGCCACGATGCGGACATCCACGTGGATAGGGGTGCCCCCGCCCACGCGCTCGAACTCCTGCTCCTGGATGACGCGGAGCAGCTTGGCCTGGAGGTCGGCCCGCATCTCGCTGACCTCGTCGAGGAGCAGGGTCCCGCCGTCGGCGCGCTCGAAGGCGCCCTTCACCATGCGGGTGGCGCCGGTGAAGGCGCCCTTCTCGTGCCCGAAGAGGGAGCTCTCGATGAGGGTCTCGGGGAGCGCGGCGCAGTTGACCGAGATGAAGGAGCTGTCGGCCCGGTCGCTCCACTGGTGAAGCGCGCGTGCCACCAGCTCCTTCCCCGTTCCGGACTCGCCCTGGACCAGCACGGTGGAGCGGGTGTTGGCCACGGTACGGACCACATCGATGACGCGCTTGAGTTCCGCGCTGTCGCCCACGATGGAGCGTTCCCCGCGGAGCTGTCGGACTTCGGCCTTCAGGGACTCGTTCTCGCGGCGCAGCCGGTCGAACTCCAGTGCCTGGTCCACAGAGATCTCGAGCTGCCGAGGTCGGACGGGCTTGGCCAGGTAATCGGTGGCGCCGGCCTTCATGGCGGAGACGGCGTGCTCGATGCTGCCGTGACCGGTGACCATGATGACGGGGAGATCGTAGCCATCGGCCCGGAGCTTGGTCACGAACTCCAGCCCGGTCATATCAGGCATCCGGTAGTCGGAGACCACCAGATCGACGCCGCCCCGGTCCACCACCTTGAGGGCGGCGGGTGCGTTGGTGACGGCGATCACACGATGATCCGCCCGTTCGAGGGTGGCCCGGAACGTCTTCAGGACCGTCGCATCGTCGTCTACGCAGAGGACTGTGGCCATGCCCCTCGAAAGTCGTCGCTAAAGTCTTTCGGCGTCGTGCCGATAGTAATCAGTGCGTGATAAGCATCGGCCTTTAGCGTGCTGCGTCAAGGGGTCGAGCGAAGATTCACCCAGCCATGGAGAGCCGTGAGGATCACAAGCAACGCCATCCAGCAGGAAACGCTGGCGGCGATCCGCACCACCATGAGTGGACTCGCGGACGCGCAGCGCCGGGTGGCGACGGGCAAGCGTGTGCATGCCCCATCAGACGACCCGGTGGCCGCCGACGGCATTCTGCGCTCCGCGCGCCGCAGCCGGGCGCTGGACCAGTACGCCCGCAACATCGACCGGGCGGATTCCCGGCTGCGGGCGGAAGAGAGTGTCCTCGACACGGTCACGAACCTGTTGAGCCGTGCCAAGGAGCTGGCCCATACCGCCCTGTCGCCCACCGCCGACGCATCAACATTGGAGTCGGCGGCCCGCGAGGTGGACGGGCTCCTGGACGCGGCGGTACAGCAGGCCAACACCCGCTTCGGCGCCGGCTACCTCTTCGGCGGCGCCACTTCCGACACGGCCCCGTTCGAGACGGCCGGAGCCGTGGCCGACGGGGCGCAGCCGGCCGGGGCGCACCGGGTGGATATCGGGACCTCGAGCTGGTTCACCACGAATCACGACGGTGAGGAAGTTTTCCTGGATACGGGCGTCTTCGACGCGCTGAGCGAACTGTCCACTGCGCTGCGGTCGGGTGAGGCGACGTCCATCGGGCCGGCCATCACCGGGGTCGACACCGCCTTCAGTGAGGTGCAGGAGCTGCTGGCGGAAGTCGGGGCGCGGACCAATCGCCTGTCGGTGGCCCGCTCGAACGTGGAAGCGTTCGACCTGAACCTGCAGACGCTGCGCTCGGACCTGGAAGATGCCGAGATGGAAGAGGCCGTCACGCAGCTCGTCGGGCGCCAGATGGCCTACCAGTCGGCGCTGCTGGCCGCTTCCAAGATCATGTCCACCACCCTGACCGACTACCTGCGATGAGCATGCCCGCACTCGAAACCGATCCTCTGCCGACCGTGACCATCGAGAGCGACCTGCTGGGCCGGATCCGCGCCGCGGACCACCAGCTCGTGCGCTTCGCCGAAGGCCTCCTGGGATTTCCCGACGCGCGCAACTTCGTGCTCGCCCCGGCCCAGCGGACCGGGACCTACTGGCTCCAGTCGGCCGAGCACAGCTCCCTCGTGTTCCTGGTCATCGACCCGTTCCTCCACTTCCACGACTACGTGGTCGAACTCCCGGACACCGATGTCCGGGCGCTGGAGGCCGATGCCCGGACCGACGTGGCGATCCTGGCCATCGTCACCCTACCCGGCGAGGACGGGAAGCCCGCCACCGCCAACCTCCAGGGGCCGGTGGCGCTGAACCTCGACCGCGGACTCGCCCGCCAGGTTGTCCTCCGCGACCGCGGCTTGGGCGTGCGCCGCACCTTCCGCCTCGAGGAAGAGCCCCCGGCCGCCTGAGGGCGGGGGCTCGCACGCGGGAAGCCGCGGCCCCGCGTTCACTCAACCGTCGAGAAGTGGATCCGCAGATACTCTTCGGCGCGCTCCACGCCGGAGGCATTGTTAACCGCGGAGCCGCCGAGGCTCGGAGCACACGCGGAGAACTTCTCGTCGGCGGAAAGGTGCAAGCTCTGCGCTGGCATCCCAGAGGCCGGGTTCGGTTTCACCCACACCAGCTGTGGGGACTTCCTTCGCCCGGAAAGGACCCGTAATCGTAGTTGTAGTCGAAATGAAGCCAGCGACTTTCGCCGCTAACCCGGCCCTGCCCGCAAGCCTTCCGCCTCCCCAGGGCGTGGTACACGGCGTGTGCTCCGCGTCTTCTATGAGAAGGCCTTCTGTGTCAAGATGCTATGCAGGCCCCTTGCGGCGAAGTGAAGACGGGCCGCACCTGCCAAGCTCCACACTCATTGGCGTGAGAAGGAGGAGCTTCGATGACAGGCACGACCCGTGGGAGCAAAGATACGGCGGGGCCGGCGGTGTTGCACGTGGCGTTCGAGTTGGACGATCTGCGTTGGACGTTGACGATGGCGACGGGCATGGGGAAGCGCCCGAGGCAGCGGCGGGTGAGCCCGCGCGACCGGGAAGCAGTGTTGTGCGAGGTCGAGGAAACGAAACGGCGTTTCGGGCTGGCGCCTGGCACTCACGTGGTGAGTTGCTACGAGGCCGGTCGGGAGGGATTCTGGCTGCACCGGTGGCTCGAGTCGGAGGGTGTCGAGAACCGTGTGGTGGACTCGGCGAGCATCGAGGTGAACCGGCGCAAGCGTCGCGTGAAGGCCGACCGGTTAGACGGCAGAAAGCTACTTCGGCTGCTGATCCGACACCAGTCGGGAGAGAGCGGCGTGTGGAGCGTGGTGCGGGTGCCTTCAGTGGAGGCCGAAGACGCGCGACATCTGCACCGGGAGCTGACGGCGTTGAAGCGGGACCTGGTGCGCGTCACCAACCGGATCAAGGGGCTGGTGGCAGGCAGGGAGTGCGCCTGGAAGTACGGAACGATCTACCCGAGCGGCTCCTCGAGATTCGGCTGTGGGACGGCTCGAGCCTGCCGCCCCGCCTGCGAGCTCGACTGGAGCAAGCCTGGGAGCAGCGGACATGGTTCCGCAATCGCCGAGAGGTCGGTGGGCTGGCCGGTCTCACACCGACGGGCCATCAGAGTGGGGCCACGCTCAAGGCCTAAGACGGATCGAAAGGACAGACGACCGGAGGAGCGGCCCGACGGATTGCCCTTGGGACCTCTCAACACAGGCCCGCAGTCAAGATGGGGTCCGCTCCTTCAACCTGGCTTCGACAGACGCTTCGCGGCGGACGCAGCATTCGGTGACCGGACCGCGCAACCATGGAGAGCCGGCACGCATAGAAGGTCGTCCGAGGCTCCAAAAGGGAGCCCGACGCTTCACACAGGAAGCCACCGGTCGAAAGGAACAGAACGGATCAGAAGAACACCTCTCATCCGTAACAAGCCCGTGTGCCGTGTGCCCCCGGCCTTGGCAGATGCGGCCTCATAGAAGGGCCAACGTGGTGGCCCAAGCCGGTCCTCGACCGGCCCGATTTTCGCCCGTT
>CAZSBL010000060.1:0-19110 GCA_964605205.1 uncultured Gemmatimonadaceae bacterium | reverse complement strand
GCGGCCCCGGGCCGCACCACAGACCGGGCGCCGGACTCGGCCCCGGACTCGGCCCCGGACTCGGCCATCGTCCTCGGCGGCCCGGTGGAAGACCCGACGACGGAGGCGGCCGTCGAGGATCCCACCGGGGCATCCGCCGCTGGCTCCGCCGCGACCTCCGCCGGGGCGTCCGCTGCGCGGCCCACCCATCACGCGCAGGAGGGCGCGGACGCAGGTTCGCACGGGAGCACGCAGGAGGCTCTCGATGTCTCTCGCCGCACCGCCATCGTTCGGGCCGCGGAGAAGGTGGCGCCGGGGGTGGCCAGCGTGAACGTGATCCGCCGCCAGACGGTCCGGCCCCGCTCGCTCTGGGAGCAGTTCTTCCTGCCGCCGGGGAGCGAGCGTCGGGTGGCGGGGCTGGGCTCCGGCTTCATCATCCACCCGGACGGGCTGGTCCTGACCAACGAGCACGTGGTCCGGGGCGCCACGGAGATCGTAGTGACACTGGCCGACGGTCGGGACTTCGCCGCGGAGCTGGTGGGCACCGATGAGGTGAACGACCTGGCGCTGCTCCGGCTCCAACCCGATGGCGAGGAGCTTCCGGTGGCGCCGCTGGGGACATCGGAGGACCTGATGATCGGCGAGTGGGTCGTCGCCATCGGGAGCCCCTTCGGGTATCTTCTGAGCAACCCCGAGCCGACGGTGACGGCCGGTGTGGTCAGCGGGTTGAACCGGAACATCATCCCCCGGGGAGACGACGACAGCGGCTACTACCTCGGGATGATCCAGACCGATGCGTCCATCAACCCGGGCAACTCCGGCGGCCCGCTGGTCAACGCCGAGGGGGAAGTGGTGGGAGTGAACTCGTCGATCTTCAGCCGGAGCGGTGGGAGCGAGGGGCTGGGCTTCGCCATCCCCATCGACCGGGCGAGGAACGTGGTCCTCGATCTCATCGACGACGGCGAGGTGCGACGGCCATGGACGGGGCTGGAGCTGGAGCCCGCGGACCCGAACCGGTTCGGCCGCAGCCGCCAGGTCCGGATCGCCGGCGTTGCGCCGGGCTCCCCCGCCGATTCGGCGGGGCTGGAGCCGGGGATGATGCTGCGCACCGTGAACGGCCGCCGGATCCGCACACCCCTCGACTGGGAGGCCGCCATGCTCGAAGTCCGGGTCGGCCATACCGTGTCGCTGCGGGTGGGCGACGACGGCGAGCGCACAGTGCTCCTGGAGCCCACGGACCTGCCATCGCTGGCGGCCGAGCGGGTCAGCGCCCTCGACGAGTTCGAGCTGATCACGCTGACCCCGGCGATCCGGTCCGAGCGCGGGCTGAGCAATCGGCGGGGCGCCCTGATTGTGGGCGTGTCCGAGACCGTGCAGCGCACCCTCGGGCTCAGGCAAGGAGACCTGATCGTCGGGATCAACCGGGTAGCGGTGGAGTCGGCCGAGGAGGCGGCGGAGCTGCTCCGCGGTCTACAGCGGACCCAGGGCCGGGTCTCCGTGCGGATGCTGGTGGAACGAAGCGGCCGGGAGTTCTACACGGCCTTCTACCTATAGGGAGGGCAGGTTGGACCCAACGTTGAGAGAGCGCCTCGAGGCCGGCGGCCCGGGGACCGAATACCGGAACCCGCTCACGGAGCGGTACGCCTCGCCGGAGATGAGCCGGATCTTCTCCCCGGCGTTCAAGTTCGGCACCTGGCGTCGGCTCTGGCTGGCGCTGGCCGAGGCCGAGCAGGCGCTGGGCGTGGAGATCCCCGACGCGGCCATCGTCGAGATGCGCGAGCACCTCGATGACATCGACCTCGATGCCGCGGCCGAGCACGAGAAGCGGCTCCGGCACGACGTCATGGCCCACGTCTACCACTTCGGCGAGGTGGCGCCGAAGGCCCGGCCGTTCATCCACCTGGGCGCCACCAGCGCGTTCGTCACCGACAACACCGAGTTGATCCAGCTCCGGGAGGCGCTGCAGCTGGTCCGACGACGGCTCCTCTCGTGCATCGCGGCACTGGCCGCGTTCGCCCGCGAGCACCGGGCGCTGCCCACCCTCGGGTTCACCCACTTCCAGCCGGCCCAGCCAACCACCGTCGGGAAGCGGGCCGCCCTCTGGCTCCAGGACCTGGTGCTGGACCTGGAGGAGGTCGACCACCGGCTGGAGACCCTCCGGGCCCGGGGGGTCCGGGGTGCCACGGGCACCCAGGCGTCGTTCCTCGAGCTCTTCGACGGAGACCACCACCGGGTGGAGGAGCTCCAGCGTCGGGTGGCCGACGCCATGGACTTCGACCGCATCTACGGCGTGACCGGGCAGACGTACCCGCGGAAGGTGGACTACGCGGTGGTGAGCACGCTGGGCGGGATCGCGGCCTCCACCTCCAAGTTCGCCCACGACATCCGCCTCCTGGCCCACCTCCGGGAGGTCGAGGAGCCGTTCGGCAAGAAGCAGATCGGGTCTTCGGCCATGCCGTACAAGCGGAACCCGATGCGCACCGAGCGGATCACCGGGCTCGCCCGCCACGTCCTGGCGCTCGGCACCGACACGGCATTCACCGCCGCCACCCAGTGGTTCGAGCGGACGCTGGACGATTCGGCGAACCGACGGATCGCCCTCGGTGAGGCGTTCCTGGCCACCGACGCCATCCTGCTCCTGGTTCACAACGTGGCCGCGGGGCTCGAGGTGCACCCGGGCGTGATCCGGCGGCGGCTCGAGCAGGAGATGCCGTTCCTGGCCACCGAGTCGATCCTGATGCACGCCGTGCGGCAGGGCGGCGATCGGCAGGACCTGCACGAGCGGATCCGCCAGCACGCCGTGGCCGCCGCGAACCGCCTCAAGGCCGAGGGCGGTGAGAACGACCTCCCGGAGCGGATCGCCGACGACCAGGCCTTCGGGCTGACCCGCGACCAGGTGGTCTCCATCCTCGACCCCGAGCGGCACATCGGTCGGGCCGCCGAGCAGGTCGACGCCTTCCTGGCCGGGATCGAGCCCGTGCTGGCCGAGGCCGGGGCCGGTGAGGCACCGGAGCTGCGGGCATGACCGGCACGCAGCCGCTCTGGCAGTCCGATCTCCCCTTCCCGCTCCACGCGAAGGGGAAGGTCCGGGAGATGTACGACGTGGGCGAGGACCGGCTCCTCATGGTCGCCTCCGATCGCCTCAGCGCCTTCGACGTGGTCATGGGTCGGCCGATCCCGGAGAAGGGACACGTCCTCACCGCCGTCACCGTCTGGTGGCTCGAGCGGCTCGAGGACCTGGTCGAGAACCACCTGATCGCGGACGATCCCGACGCCATCATCGATGCCGTCCCCACCCTGGCGGACAGCCGCGCCCGGTGGGCCGGCCGCGCGCTCCTGGTCCGCAGAACGGACCCGGTCCCCGTGGAGTGCGTGGTTCGAGGCTACCTCTCCGGCTCCGCGTGGAAGGAGTACCAGCGGAGCCAGTCGCTGGCCGGCGAGCCGATGCCCGGCGGGTTGGTGGAGAGCGGTCGCCTGGATCCCCCGATCTTCTCCCCCGCCACCAAGGCGGTGTCCGGCCACGACGAGAACATCCCCTTCGGCCGCATGAAGGAGATCGTGGGAGAGGAGCTGGCCCACCGGCTCCGGGAGCTGAGCCTGGCCATCTACCAGCGCGGACGGGAGACCGCGGCGGAACGCGGCATCATCCTGGCCGACACGAAGTTCGAGTTCGGACTGGTCGATGGCGAGCCGATCCTCATCGATGAGGTCATGACCCCCGACTCGTCCCGCTTCTGGCCGGAGGAGAGCTACCAGGCGGGACGGGGCCAGCCGTCGCTGGACAAGCAGCCGGTCCGGGACTACCTCCAGGAGCTCACCAATCGGGGCGAGTGGAACAAGCAGCCGCCACCCCCGGAGCTGCCCGACGAAGTGGTGGAGGCCACCACCCGGCGCTACCTCGAGGTCTACCGCCGGCTGTCCGGGAGCGAGCTGGCGTGATCGGGCCGGCGCTGGCGTCGGAGGCCGCCCTCTCGGTCCTGGGGCTCACGGCCGTGGCGCTGCTGCTCTTCCTGGCGACCGCATGGTCCGGACGGTGGCGGTTGTGGCTCCTGGGCCTGCTGACGTGCGCCACGGCCGTCCTGGCGGCCTTCCTCTATCGGGACCCACCCCGGTCCACCCCCATGGGCCCGGACCTGGTGGTGGCCCCCGCCGATGGATGGGTCCTGTCCATCGACGCCGTGGAGGAGCCCTATCTCGGGGGCGAGGCCCGCCGGATCCGGATCCGCGCCGGGCTATTCGAGCTCCGGACCCTGCGCTCGCCCGTGGACGGTGTGGTCGACTACACCGAACCGGCCCGCCACCGCGTGGGGCTGAGCACCGGTCTGACGCGGGTGCTCATGGACTTCGGCGAGCGGCGGCCGGTGATCCGGATCACGGAAGGCGAGCTCCTGGATCGAGGGCAGCGCGTGGGCGTGGTCCGGGCCGGGGGAGAGCTGGTCGTGCTGGTTCCGTACGGCGTCGAGCTGGCCGTCGGGCCGGCCCACCGGGTGCGTTCGGGCGAATCGATCCTCGCCCGGGCCCACGGAGGCTCGCCGTGATGGCCGTGCGCTTCGCCGCTGGCGAGAGAGGAGAGCGCTAGCCGTGCCGGGGCCCTCCGTTCACCTGCGACTGGTCCGGGAGACCATCGAGCGGTGGGACCGGGTTGGGACCGCGCCGGTGGAGCTGGAGGACCCGGGCGTCATCGATGCGCTTCACTTCGGTGCCCTGGCTCCGGACACCGGCTACTACCCGGGCGCCCAGGCGTTCATCGCGGACCTGTGCCACTACGTCGGCAGCGGGGAGCTGGTGCGGGCGCTCATGGCCGAGGCCTTCTTCCCCGTCGAGCGGGCCTTCGTCTGGGGGTGGCTGTCCCACGTCATCGGCGACGTGCTCCTGCACCCCGCGGTCAATCGGGCGGCGGCCGTGCTGCGCGGGGATCCGGGCCTCCTGACCTACGCGGACGACCCCGAGGCGCACCTGCGCGTGGAGGTGGGACTCGACGCCTACTTCGACGCCCGCTATGGTACGCCCCCGTTGCGGGACGTGCTCGACGGCGAGACCGGGTTGATGGTCCGGGGCTACCACGCCACCTACGGCGTGCGGATCCCCCGCTCCACGTTCGACACGGCGTTCGCCGCCGGGGCCCGCTACCAGGGGCCGATGCGGACGGTCACGCGGCTGACCCACGCGTCGTTCACGCGGCGGGGCGTGTCACCGAAGGTGGCGGGCGTGGGGCTCGCCGCCGGTGGGATGATGGTCCGGGCGGTGGCGGGCGACACGCCGATCCCGGGACTTTTCCGAGGGGTCGAGCCCACCGGCGCGCTGCTGGCGGCTGTCGAGACGGCCATGTACGAGTATCATCAGCACATGGAGCGGCATCAGAAGACGGAGCTGGCGGAGCTGCCGGACCACAACCTCGACACCGGAGAAACGGGCGAGGCCGGCCGGAAGTACCGCGCCGCGGTGATGACGGAGCAGCAACTCAACAAGTACAGGGGGATATGAGCACGTACCGAGTGGAAGTCCGGATCACACCCCGGGAGGGGCTGCTCGACCCGGAAGGGAAAGCCGTGGAGCACGCCCTCCAGGCGCTGGAGTTCGAAGGCGTCCGTGGCGTGGCCATGGGTCGCCTGATCCGGTTCCGGCTCGAGGCCGCCGATCCCGCCGACGCGGAGCGGAAGGCTGACGAGATGTGCCGGAAGCTCCTGGCCAACCCGGTCACCGAAGACTACACCATCGGCATCGAGGAGGCGTGATGCGGGTGGCGGTCATCACCTTCCCCGGCTCCAACTGCGACTACGACTGCTACAAGGCCGTCAACGACGTGCTGGGCGAGGAGGCGTATTTCGTCTGGCACCGGGAGACCGGGATCGGGAGCCCGGACCTCGTCATCCTGCCCGGCGGCTTCAGCTATGGAGACTACCTCCGGGCCGGCGCCATCGCCCGGTTCAGCCCCGTCATGGAGCCGGTGATCCGGTTCGCCGACGGCGGCGGCACCGTGCTCGGCATCTGCAACGGCTTCCAGATCCTCTGTGAGGCCGGACTGCTCCCGGGGGCGCTGGTCCGGAACCGCGACCTGAAGTTCCTGGGCAAGCGGGTGCGGGTCCGGGTGGAGCGGACCGACACGATCTTCACCGACCACTACGCGCCGGGCCAGCAGCTGACGCTCCCCGTGGCCCACGGCGAGGGGAATTACCAGGCGGATGCCGGGACGCTCGACCGATTGGAGGCCGAGGACCGGGTGGTCTTCCGCTACATCGATGAGGCCGGCGAGGCCAGCGAGGCCGGCAACCCGAACGGCTCGGCACGGAACATCGCCGGGATCATCAACGCCGAGGGCAACGTACTGGGACTCATGCCCCACCCCGAGCGGGTGGTGGAAGGGATCCTGGGCGGCAGCGACGGGCTGCCCCTCTTCCGGTCGCTCCAGGCGCACCTGGGCGGCGGACCGGGCGCCGGCGCCACCGCCGGGTCCACCGGCACCGACGCCGGGGAGGTGGCCTGATGGACGCACCACGCAAGCCGGTTCAGCCACGCCCCGGCGACCCGGAAGTAACCCCGATCCTGGTGGAGGAGCACGGTCTCAGCACCGAGGAGTACGAGACCATCAAGGAGATGCTGGGCCGGGAGATGAGCTGGACCGAGCTCGGTCTCTTCAGCGCGCTATGGTCGGAGCACTGTGGCTACAAGAACTCCCGGCCGCTCCTGAAGCAGTTCCCCACCGAGGCGCCCTGGGTGCTCCAGGGCCCCGGCGAGAACGCCGGCGTCATCGACATTGGCGACGGCTGGGCCGTGGCGTTCAAGATGGAGTCGCACAACCATCCGTCGGCGGTGGAGCCGTACCAGGGCGCCGCCACCGGCGTGGGCGGGATCCTGCGGGATGTCTTCACCATGGGCGCCCGCCCCATCGCCGTGCTCGACTCGCTCCGCTTCGGCTCCCTCGACAACGCCCGGGTCCGCTACCTCTTCGCCGGTGTGGTGGCCGGCGTGGGCGACTACGGCAACTGCGTCGGGATCCCGAACATCGGGGGCGAGACCTGGTTCGACGAGGCGTACGAGGGCAACCCGCTGGTCAACGCCATGGCCATCGGGCTGTTGAAGACCGAGGAGCTGATCCGGGGCTACGCCTCCGGTCCAGGCAACCCGATCCTGGCCGTGGGCGCGAGGACGGGACGGGACGGGATCCACGGCGCCACCTTCGCCAGCGAAGAGCTGAGCGAGGAGACGGAAGCGAGCCGGCCGCAGGTCCAGGTCGGTGACCCGTTCACCGAGAAGCTGCTGCTCGAGGCCTCCCTCGAGCTGATCAAGAGCGGCCACATCGTCGGGATCCAGGACATGGGTGCCGCCGGGCTCGCGTCCGCCTCCAGCGAGATGGCCGCACGGGCCGGGACCGGCGTGGACATCGATGTGGCGAAAGTGCCCGTCCGCGAGGAAGGGATGACGCCGTACGAGATCCTGCTCAGCGAGAGCCAGGAGCGGATGCTGGTGGTGGCCAGGGCCGGCCACGAGCAGCACGTGGTGGAGATCCTGGAGAAGTGGGAGCTCGAGGCCGCGGTCATCGGCCAGGTCACCGACGACGAGCTGTACCGCGTCCGGGAGGGCGACCGGGTAGTGGCCGAGATCCCGGGCACCGGCCTGGTGGACTGCCCCACGTACACCCGTCAGGGCGTGGAGCCCGACGAGATCGCGGCGCTCCGGGCGTGGGACCCGTACGAACTCGGTGACACGGTCGACCATCCCGCCGCCACGCTCACGGCGCTCCTGGCGTCCCCGAACATCGCCCACAAGGCGTGGGTCTACCACCAGTACGACTCGGACGTCCGCACCAATACCGTCCAGGGCCCCGGCGGTGACGCCGGGGTGCTCCGGGTCCGGGGCACCGACCGCGGCATCGCGGCCACCACCGACTGCAACCCGCGCTACGTCTACCTCGACCCCCGCAAGGGCGGGATGATCGCCGTGGCCGAGGCGGCCCGGAACCTGGTCTGTGTGGGCGCCCGCCCCCGGGCCATCACCGACTGCCTCAACTTCGGCAACCCGTACAAGCTGAACGTCTACCACCAGCTGGCCGAGTCCACGGCCGGGATGGCCGAGGCGTGCCGGCGGCTGGACACGCCCGTGGTCAGCGGCAACGTGTCGCTCTACAACGAGAACCCGGCCGGCGCCGTCTTCCCCACTCCCACGGTGGGCATGGTCGGAGTGCTCGATGACGTCTCGAAAACCATCGGCGCCGGCTTCACGGAGCCCGGCCACGCCATCGTGCTCCTGGGGCGCAACACCCGGGAGCTGGGCGCCTCCGAGTACCTGAAGGTGGTCCATGGCCGCACTGCGGGCCCCGTCCCCGACGTGGACCTGGACGCCGAAAAGGCCCTCGGCGAGGCCGTCCTGTCGATGACCGACCGCCGGCTCCTGGCCAGTGCCCACGACTGCGCCGAGGGCGGGCTCGCCGTGGCCCTCGCCGAATCCGCCATCGGCGCGTTGAATGGCCCCGTGGGCGTGCACGTGACCCTCGACGACGAGCTCCCCGCCCCGGCCCTCCTCTTCGGCGAGGCCCAGGGCCGGATCGTGGTGAGCTGCGCCGACGGGGAGGTCGATGCGGTCCTGGCGGCCGCCGGCCAGCACGGGGTCCCGGCCGCGCGGATCGGGACCGTGGGCGAGCCGGGCGGCGACGTCGTCATCCGGATCCCCGGCGGGCCGGAGCTGCGTACGCGGGTGACGGAGCTGGTCGAGACGTACCGGGGCGCGATCCCGGCGATCATGGAGGCCCCCACCTCCTCGGGCGAATGAACCACCGGAGAGAGGCGCAATGTGCGGGATCGTAGCGGTTAGTGGTGTCGACGACGCCGCGAAGACGGCGTTCCTCGGGCTCTACGCCCTCCAGCACCGGGGGCAGGAGTCCGCCGGCATCTCGGCGGTGAACGGACAGGGTCGCATCCGGGTCGCGAAGCGGGAAGGGCTGGTGGCCGAGGGCTTCGACGAGCCGCTCCTGGACGCGCTCCCCGGCCGCCTCGCCCTCGGCCACACGCGCTACTCCACGGCCGGCGGCGCGGGGCTGGTCAACGCCCAGCCCATCGTGGTCAGCTACCGGGAGGGAGACCTGGCGCTGGTCCACAACGGCAACATCACGAACGCCCGGACGCTGCGCGAGGAGCTGGTGGAGGAGGGCGCCCTCTTCCAGGGGACCATCGACTCCGAGGTCCTGGTCCACCTCATCGCCCGGTCCCGGTCCCCGACGGTGGAGGAGCAGATCTCCGAGGCGCTCTCGCGGCTCCAGGGCGCCTTCAGTGTGCTGCTCACGGTGGGCAGCACCCTCTACGCCGCCCGCGACCCCTGGGGCTTCCGGCCCCTGGTCCTCGGCCAGATGCCGGAGGGCGGCTGGATCGTGGCCAGTGAGAGCTGCGCCCTCGACCTGGTGGGCGCCAGCTACGAGCGAGACATCGAGCCCGGCGAGATGCTCAGGATCCGGAACGGTGAGCTGACCTCGCTCAGGAACGTGGCCCGGGACCACGACCCGGCGCCGTGCATCTTCGAGCTCGTCTATTTCGCCCGCCCCGACTCCACCATCTTCGGCAAGACGGTGGACCGGGCCCGGCGGGCGTTCGGCCGCCAGCTGGCGCGCGAGCATCCGGCCGATGCCGACGTGGTCTTCAGCGTCCCGGACTCGTCGAACTCCGCCGCCCTCGGCTTCTCCGAAGAGAGCGGGATCCCGTACGAGCTGGGGCTGATCCGGAACCACTACGTGGGTCGTACGTTCATCCACCCCACCCAGGCGGGCCGTGACTTCCAGGTCCGGATCAAGTACAACGCCGTCCGGGAGGTGATGGAGGGCAAGCGCGTGGTGGTGGTGGACGACTCCCTGGTCCGGGGCACCACCAGCCTGGGGCTGGTCCGGCTGATCCGCGAGGCCGGTGCGAAGGAGGTCCACTTCCGGATCTCGAGCCCGCCGGTCCGGCATCCGTGCTTCTACGGGATCGACATGCCCACGAAGGAAGAGCTGCTGGGCTCGAAGAAGACGGTCGAGGAGATCCGTCGGCACCTGGACGTCGACTCCCTCGGCTACCTCTCTCTCGAGGGGATGATCAACGCGGTGCAAGACCGCAAACCATTCTGTCACGCCTGCTTCTCCGGCGACTACTCGGCTCCGCTCGTGGATCTCGAGCGCGGCTACGATGTGGTCTCCAGCTCCTGAGCCGGCCAACCAGACAACTCACCCAGAACCGATACCAGTCATGAGCAACCGTTGGACCTACTACTTCGGCGACGGCCATGCGGAAGGCGGAAAGGAGCACAAGGAGCTCCTGGGCGGCAAGGGCGCGAACCTGGCCGAGATGACGAGCATCGGGATCCCCGTGCCCCCCGGCTTCACCATCACGGCCGAGGCGTGCCGGCACTACATGCGCGAGAGGTCGCTGCCGGACGGCCTGAAGGAGGCGGCGGAGACGAATATCGCCCGGGTCGAGGAGTCCGCCGGGAAGCGGTTCGGCGCAACCGACACCCAGCCGCTCCTGGTCAGCGTCCGGAGTGGCGCGGCCGTCTCGATGCCCGGGATGATGGACACCATCCTGAACCTCGGGCTCAACGACGAGACGGTCCAGGCGCTGGCCCGGGACACCCACGATGAGCGCTTCGCCTACGACTCCTACCGTCGCTTCATCCAGATGTACGGCGACGTGGTGCTCCGGATCGACCACGAGAAGTTCGAGGATCGCCTCGAGGCGATGCGCGAGGACCGGGGCGTGGACCACGACACCGAGCTCGGCGCCGAAGACATGAAGGCGCTGGTCGAGCAGTACAAGACCCTGGTCGAGGACGAGACCGGCGACCCGTTCCCCCTGGACCCCGAGACCCAGCTGTGGGGCGCCGTGGGCGCCGTCTTCGAATCGTGGAACAACGACCGCGCCGTGGCCTATCGCAAGCACAACAAGATCGATGACCAGCTCGGTACCGCCGTCACCGTCCAGACCATGGTCTACGGCAACATGGGCGACGACTCGGGCACCGGTGTGGCGTTCACCCGCGATCCCAGTACCGGCGAGAACCATATCTTCGGCGAGTTCCTCCGCAACGCCCAGGGCGAGGACGTGGTGGCCGGCATCCGCACGCCGCTCCCGATCCGGGAGATGAAGGATGTCATGCCCGGGCCCTACCAGCAGCTCGAGGAGATCCGGAACCGGCTCGAGCAGCACTACCGCGACATGCAGGACCTGGAGTTCACCGTGGAGAAGGGGCAGCTTTACCTGCTCCAGACCCGCACCGGGAAGCGGACCGCCGCGGCCGCGATCCGTATCGCCGTCGAGATGGTCGACGCGGAGCTGATCACCCGCGATGAGGCGATCCTGCGGGTGGAGCCGGTCCAGCTGGAACAGCAGCTCCACCCCGGCCTCGACCCCGATGCCGAGGTCGAAGAGCTGGCCAAGGGGCTGCCGGCCTCCCCCGGCGCCGCCGCCGGCCGGGTGGTCTTCGAGCCCGAGGAGGCGGTGGAATGGTCCGAGCAGGGCGAGGCCGTCATCCTCGTCCGGCGTGAGACCTCCCCCGATGACTTCGCCGGGATGGCCGCCGCCCGGGGGATCGTGACGTCCCGGGGCGGGATGACCTCCCACGCCGCTGTCGTGGCCCGTGGGATGGGCAAACCGTGCGTGGCCGGGGCCGGCGGGATCACGCTCCACGACGAGAAAGGCTACTTCGAGGCCCGGAGCCGGAAGGTGGAGCGCGGGGACTGGGTGACCATCGACGGCGCCACCGGCCGGCTTCTGCTCGGCGAGGTTGCCACCGTGGAGCCGGAGATCTCCGACAACTTCCAGCGACTGATGGAGTGGGCCGACAGCGTCCGCACGCTGAAGGTGCGGACGAACGCCGACACCGCCCACGACGCGAAGCAGGCCCGGGACTTCGGTGCCGAGGGGATCGGCCTCTGCCGGACCGAGCACATGTTCGTGGGCGAAGAGCGCGTCCGCGCCATCCGGGAGATGATCCTGGCCAGCCTGCACGAGCAGCGGTGGTCGGCGCTCTCGAAGCTGCTGCCCATGCAGCGGCACGACTTCGAGGGGATCTTCCGGGCCATGGACGGCTATCCGGTCACCATCCGGCTCCTGGACCCGCCGCTCCACGAGTTCCTGCCCCACGATGAAGACGAGATCCAGGACCTGGCGGAAGCCACGAAATGGTCGGTGGAGGATATCCGCAAGGAGGTCAAGAGACACCGGGAGGCGAACCCCATGCTCGGGCACCGGGGCGTCCGTCTCGGAACCACGGTCCCGGAGCTGACGGAGATGCAGGCCCGGGCCATCTTCGAAGCCGCCGTGAATGTGGCGGCCGACGGGGTGGACGTCCGCCCGGAGATCATGGTCCCGCTGGTCAGCGTGGTGGAAGAGCTGGAGAACCAGAAGGAGATCATCGAGGAAGTGGCCCGGAAGGTATTCGACGAGAAGGGCCGTGAGGTGGCGTACCTGGTGGGCACCATGATCGAGCTGCCCCGCGCCTGCCTCTCGGCCGGCGAGATCGCCGAGGTAGCGCAGTTCTTCTCCTTCGGGACCAACGACCTCACCCAGACCACGTTCGGCCTCTCCCGCGACGATGCCGGCAGCTTCCTGCCCGCCTACATCGAGAAGGGGATCCTGACCGACGACCCGTTCCAGGTCCTGGACCGGCGGGGCGTGGGACAGCTGGTGGCCATGGCCACCAAGGCGGGCCGCGCCGTGAAACCCGAGCTCAAGATCGGGATCTGCGGCGAGCACGGCGGCGACCCGAGCTCGGTGGAGTTCTTCCACGTCGCCGGCCTCGACTACGTCTCCTGCTCGCCGTTCCGGGTGCCCATCGCCCGCATGGCGGCCGCCCGGGCGGCGTTGGAACACGGCGTCACCGGGAAGGTACCTGTGGACACCCTGATCAACGGCTGACGGAGAAGATATGGTCGAAGTAACCCGAGAGCGGCTGCGGCAGCTGCCGAAGACCGACCTCCATGTACACCTGGACGGGTCGGTCCGGCCCGAGACGCTCATCGAGCTGGCCGACGAGCGCAGCGTGGATCTGCCCCGAACCGAGCCCGACGCGCTCGAAGACTACATGCACGTCCAGGACGCCCGGGACCTGGTGGACTACCTTTCGCGCTTCGATGTCACGCTCTCGGTCATGCAGGACGCCGACGCGCTGGACCGCATCGCGTTCGAGCTGGCCGAGGATGCGGCCGCCGAGAACGTCCGCTACATGGAGGTCCGCTTCTCCCCCGCCCTGAACATCCAGGGCGGCCTATCCATGGAAGAGGCCATACAGGCGCCGCTGCGGGGGCTGCGCCGCGCGGAGGAGCAGTACGACATCCGGACCGGGATCATCATCTGCGGGATCCGGAACATGAGCCCCGAAACCTCGCTGGACCTGGCCAACCTCACCGTGGCGTTCAAGAACGATGGCGTGGTGGCGTTCGACCTGGCCGGCGCCGAGTACAACTACCCCGCCAAGAAGCACAAGGACGCCTTCTACCGCGTCGGGAACGCCAACGTGGCGGCCACCATCCACGCGGGTGAGGCGTACGGTCCCGACTCCATCCACCAGGCGCTCCACTACAACAACGCCAACCGCATCGGCCACGGGACCCGCCTCTACGAAGATCCGGACCTGATGCAGTACGTGGCAGACTTCCGCATCCCCCTGGAAATCTGCCTGACGTCCAACGTCCAGACGCGCGTGGTCAAGGAGTTCTCCGAGCACCCGGTCCGCCTCTATTACGACGAGGGGATCGTGGTCACCCTCAACACCGACAACCGGCTCATGAGCGCCACCACCGTGACCGAGGAGTACTGGCGGTCACACGAGCACCTGCACTTCACATGGGAGGAGCTCGCCGAAGTGGCGGTCTATGGTTTCGAGAGTGCTTTCCTCCCCTACCGGGAGAAGCGGGCGCTGGTGGCCGCCGTCCGCCACGAGATCGACGAGCTCGGCCACCGCTTCCAGGCGGAAGACCAGGGCGCCGCAGGCTCGGATCTGGTAGAAGCCACCGGCTGAACCACCGGGCCGGTCCTGGGGGCCGGCCGGGGCCGCCTCACCTCGCCGGCGCAAGCCGCGCGACAGACTCGCAGAGAAGTAAGGGCCCGGCCGCTCCAGCGGCCGGGCCCTTCGTTTCATGCCGGGCCAACAGGCCCGTTCGGATGCACTGTCTCAGTAAACGATGCTCGCGCCCATCGTGAACCGGCGCGGCAGCCCGAAGTGCACCTCGGCGTCATCCGCGTCGTGGTCCTGGTCGAAGCCATTGTATCGCGAGTTGTCCAGCGCGTCCTGGATATACACTGTGTCGAACAGGTTGAACACGTTCGCGAAGAGCTGGATCTCCAGCCCCCGGGTCAGCTCCGGCGGCAGGTTGTAGCCCGCGTGCAGGTCGAAGACCGAGTAGTTCGGGGCCTGCCACGGCTGCGCCCCATCGGTCGGGTCCGTCCGGTCGAACGGGTTGAAGTTGGAGTAGTGCTCCATGAACGTCTTCCCGACCACCTGGAAGTACGCCCCGTCGAACGGGAAGAGCGTAGCGTAGTAAGCCAGCTGCCGCTGCGGCGCGTTCCCGACCTTCAGGCCGTCGACAAAGATGTCGTAGACGAAGGTGGTGTCCCGGTCCTCGGGCTTGTACGTCCCGCTCACATCATCCGTGTACTCCCACATGTTGAAGGAGCCAGACACGTCGAACCGCACCAGGTCGATCGGCTGATACCCGGCCTCGAGCTCGAGGCCCATGTGCTGCTGCTGCAGCCCGGTCAGCGTCACGAACACGTCCTGGCCCTGTTCGTCGAAGAACCGCTGCGTCGTCACCCGGTCGAGCCACCGTGTGTAGTAAACGTTCCCGTTGATCTCGAACGGTATGTCCAGCGACTGGTAGCGCGCGCCGGCCTCCGCGGAGATGAACTTCTGGTTCTCCGGGTTGGCCACGAACTCGCCGCTCACGTCGTTGATGACCTGGTCGAAGATCGGCATCTGCTGGATGTATCCGGCGTTCGCGAACACGCTCAGCTCGGTCGTCACATTGTGCAGCCCGCCACCCTTGACCTGGAACGCCGGCTTCCAGTCGGACACGAGGTTCAGCTCGTTGCCCGTGCCGTCATCCCGGAAGTGGTCGGTGAAGTTGTACTTCACCGCCGACAGGCCGGCCATCCCGTACGCCGTGAAGGCGTCGCCGAAGTACTCGCCCTGGAGGTGGCCGCCGATCCAGTTGACCCGGTTCGTGTTGAAGTAGGCAACCTTGTCCCCGAGCCCCGCCTGGAAATCCGCCGGGCGGAAGTCACTCGAGTTGTCGATGAAGTAGTCGCCGCCCAGCAGGTCGCGCACCTCGCGGTAGTGCTCGATCTCCGCGAGCCGGGCGTCGAGACCCAGCTCCAGCGTCAGCGCGTCACTCACGTCCATGTCGAGCTTCGAGATCGCGCCGAACGTGTACTGGTTGTTCCGGCTGTTGCGGAGGATCCCCTGCGAGCCGGTGGCGCTCGCCTGGTTCGCCGCGATCGTCGCGTCCCAGTCGGCGATCCGGGAAGGGCCGCTGTAGTCCCAGACCATGGAGCCCAGCGTGCCCGTGCCGCCGCCACGGCCGCCCGAGTAGTAGGCCACCGTCGAGAGCTTCATGCTCTCGCTCAGCTGGCTGAACCAGTTCAGGTTCACCTGCGGCTTGTGGTAGAAATTCTCCCGCTCGTTCAGGAATGAGCAGTCGTGCCGCCCGAACGTCTGCCCCTCGACCGCCTGCACGCCGTCGTAGCTGCACGAGACCGTGTTGAAGTTCTGGTTGTACAACAGACCGCCCACAGCCTCCGGGTACGCGGCCAGCGCCCCCGGATCGTAGTCGTCCAGACCCTCGGCGAACTCCTGACTCAGCGCGCCGATGTTCTGGGCGTAGAGCCGCTGCCCGTGCCGCTGGGGCGCGCCCGTGGCATAGAGGTCGAGCCGGTTCGCGTCGTTCACGACCCACGACGCGGCGAAGTAGTAGGCCCACGCGTCGGTCCAGGCGCCCTGGACGATCCCGTCACCCGTCTTCCGGATCCCGGCGCCCATGAAGGCGAACTTCTCGTCGATCAACCCCGTGGAGGCCGACAGCGTGGTCTTCAGGAAGCCGGCATCGCCGAACTCCTGTTTCAGCGACGCGCCCGCGTCCATCTCGGTGGCGTCTGTGATCAGGTTCAGCGACCCGCCGATGGACGGCGTCGCCAGGTTCACGGCGCTCATCCCGCGCTGCAGCTGGATCGAGCGGGTGAAGTCTCCCACGCCGTCCCAGTTCGACCAGTAGACCCAACCGTTCTCCATGTCGTTGACCGGGACGCCGTTGATCATGACCGCCACGTTCCGCTGGCTGAAGCCACGGACATTGATCCGGGCGTCACCGGCGCCGCCGCCCTGCTCGGTGGCGTAGACGCTGGGCTTGGTGCTCAGCACCAGCGGCAGGTCCCGCGACGCGAGCTGCCGCCTGATCTGGATCTGGTCCACCGTGGAGTAGGCCACCGGCGTCTGCCGCTCGATTGCCCGGTCGGCGAACACCTCGATGGCGTCCAGCGCAACGGCTTCACTCCCCAGCGCGAAGTCGATCCGGTTCGGCGCCGCTGGATCCAGCGTACGGACCTCGGTGAAGTCCGTGCCGTACCCGATCCTCCGGGCCTCGATTCGGTACGGCCCCCGGGGGTTCAGCCCCTGGATCAGGTACCGCCCGTCCTGGTTCGTGTGCGCGCCCCGCTCGGCGGCCGTCACGAGGTGCGTCACCGTCACCTGGACGTTCACCAGCGGTGTCCCCGCCTCGTCCGTAACTCGCCCCATCACCGAAGCCTGCTGCTGCGCCCACACGCCGGTGGCGCTGACAGCGACCAGGGCGAGGGCCGCGACGAGCTGGCTCAAACCACGTCGTAGCATCATTCCTCTTCCTCCACATTGGGTTCCGGTTGTATCGCGATCCCTGGGGCTCGGCCGGGTACTCCAAGTTCGGGTGCCGGAGTCACAGGCGATACTCGTTCCCTGTGACGAGCACGTCAAATCCAGCGATTCGCCCGACGAACGAGTCCCCCTCCCGGGAGCGCCGGCAGGGGGACTCGTAACGTATTGGCCACAACTGGTTTAGAAGTAGTACCTCAACCCGATCCGCGCCTGGAACTGGAGCTTCAGGTTGTCGCCGATGGCCTATACCGTCCCGAACGTCGGCTCCACCTCGCCGGTCTCCTCGACCCGGCGCATCGGCACCGTGTAGAGGGTCTGGCCGGTGGCCTCGTCGAAACTCTTCGGGATCAGCAGGTTCCGGTTACGAGCGAACACACCCATGCAGCGGCCCCACTCGCTGTTGAGCCCGTTCAGCACGTTGAACAGGTCCATCTGGATCTCCATCCGCTGGTCTTCCAGCGTCTCGAACGCACGGCTGGTCTTCGGGCGCGAACACGAACGGCCGGTCGTTGAACCGCACGCCGCCGCCGTTCAGGTCACCGCTCGTTTCCGGCGTCCATGGCCGGCCGCTCTGGAGCCGCCAGAACCCGGCCAGCCGGAAATCGAAAGGCAGCGTGGCGTTCACCGACGTGATGAACGTGTGATCGCGAGTGAAGTCGCTGGGGCCCCACGCCTTGTCGGTGTCCCCGATCCCGCCGATGTCGTTCGGGCCCAACGCGCCCACCGTCGGGTCGGTGTAGCCCGACGAGGCGGTGCAGCACGAGTACGACGAGTTGTCGTACGACCTGGTGTACGTGTACGAGCCCCGAACCTGCAGGGAGGTTCCGCCGGACCTACTGCACGAATGTGCACGGAGACATCGAGCTCCGGCTCGATCTGGAGGGCACACCCACCATCACCGTACAGAAGAACGCGGAGTTGGACTGCGTGGCCGGGAGCGACGCCGGCAGCTGACGCCACGGAGCCGGGCCACCCGCACGGGGCCCGGCTCCACGGTCATGGCATCGGATCCAGTCCCGCCCCGACTCACCCGGGGCGCATCACCGGCGTCAGCCGGCGCGCATGGCCGCTTCCTCGCCCAGGAACTGGTGGGCCATGTCCACGAACTCGCCCGTCCCGATGAAGAGCGGCGTTCGCTGGTGCAGCGATTCCGGCTCGATATCCAGGATCCGGCGGCGCCCGTCGGTGGCCTTCCCGCCGGCATGCTCCACGATCATGGCCATCGGGCACCCTTCGTAGAGGAGCCGGAGCTTGCCGTCCGGGTGCCGGGTGTCTCCGGGGTACATGAACAGCCCGCCGTAGAGGAGCGTGCGGTGAAGATCGGCCACCATGGAGCCGATGTACCGGGAGCTGAACGGGGCTCCGTTCACATCCGCGTCGTCGTCCAGCCCCTTCAGGTGGTCCACCAGGCGACGCTGCTCCTCGGTCCACCGGTTGTAGTAGGCCTCGTTCACGCTGTAGATCCGCCTCGGCGGGTCCGGCAGCGTGATATTCGGGTGGCTCAGCAGGAACTCGCCGATGGACGGGTCGAGGGTGAACCCGTGCACGCCGTTCCCGGTGGTGTAGACCATCATCACCGACGAACCGTAGACGATGTAGCCGGCGGCAACCTGCCGGCTCCCCTTCTGCAGACAGTCGTCCTCACACCCTCTCTCCCCGTCGGAGACCTTGCCGTGGACGGAGAAGATCGTGCCGATCGACACGTTGGCGTCGATATTCGACGAGCCGTCCAGCGGGTCATAGAGGAGCGCATAGCGCCCGGTGGGGAACTTCTCGGGGATGTGCCGGATCTCCTCGGACTCCTCCGACGCCATACAGCAGAGGAGCCCGGTGTGGTCGAACGCGTTGAAGATCACGTCATCGGCGAACTCATCCAGCTTCTTGACCTCCTCACCGTGGATGTTCGTGTCGCCGGTCAGACCCAGGATGTCCACGAGCCCGGCCTTGCTCACTTCACGGGCGATCAGCTTGGCCGAGAGCGACATGTTGTGGAGGATGTCGCTCAGGGCACCCGTTGCACCGGGGTGTTTCCGCTCCTGGTCGACGATGTGGCGGTCAATGGTGATCACGGATCGGGTAGCCATGATGGAATTCTCCGGTTTCCCCGCTCGATTCGATCGGCCCGGGCGTCAGCCTGGTGGGGGCACTGTCTCAACAATATGACGGTCATTGTACGGTTTTGGCCAGTCAGCGCCACCCCGCGCCCCGCTCCGTTTCCACGGTGAAGCGGCCGTCGGGGCCGCCGCGGACCACGATCGACCCGTGCCGGTC
>CAZSBL010000059.1:0-19266 GCA_964605205.1 uncultured Gemmatimonadaceae bacterium | reverse complement strand
GCCTTCCCCGCTTTCCGTTTCCTCCCGGAGCCGGCGCCCGGCGAGCTCACCAACGTTGCCGTGTCGCCCCGGGTCGATGATATCACGCAGCACCGCCCGGCTCCAGGGCCGCTCGATCTCGGATGTGGCGGCCACCGCCGTATGGGCGATCCAGGGATCGCCGTCGCGGAGCAGCGCGCCCATGGAGACGAACGGGTCGGCTTCCTCCATGGAGGCGGCCTCCCCGAGAACCGGTGCGATCCGGTCGAACATGGCCCGGTCCAGCGTCTCCTCCAGCCATTCAATGGCGTTGGCCCGCGAGCTCCGCTCCCCGCTGCTCACCGCCAGGTACGCCCGGTAGAGCGCGTCGGCGGGGTAGAGGAGCCCGAGGAGCCGGAAGACGCCCTCCCGCCGCTCCGCCCACGCCTCGTCCAGCGATTTCCGCAGAAGATCCAGGGCGGGGCCCTCGAGCGCCAGCTCCTCGATGCAGCGGCGGGCCCGGTCGTAGCGGGCCGCGGCTTCCACCTCCCGGCGGATCGAGGCGTGGACCATCTCGGTGTCGAAGCCCAGCGACGGGTCCTTCGCCCGGATCTGGCTGAGGGCCTTCAGCGTCCGATAATCGAGCAGCTGATCGGTCTCCGGCGCCACCACGCTGTGCAGCATGGCGTCCGCAGCCTCCCGATTCGGCATCCGGGCCAGGACCGACGGGATGTGCCTCCGGATGGTGGGATGGGCTGACTCGTCGAGGAGCGTCTCGGCCAGGCACTCCACCGCCTGGTGGCCCTGCTCCACGAGTGCGTCCCGGGCGGCCTGGCGGGTGCCGGGCCTCTGGAGTCCGCGCACGAGCGCCGGCCGGAGCTCCGGCCGGTCGAGGAGGCCGGCGCTTCGGAGCGCCGCGGAGGCGACCATCGCGTCGTCGTCCTCGATGAGGGCGTCGAGGACCTCCATGGCCCGCGGGTGCGACCGGTGCACGCCGGCGGCGAGGGCCAGCTCGATCCGGGCGTCCCGGTCGCCGTGCTCCGCCCGGGAGCGGTCCTCGAAGTAGGAGACGTCCACGAGCTCCTCGGCCGGGGTCTGCACATCGCCTCGGGCCAGCACCGCCAGCGCCGCGGTCCGGACCTCGGAGTGCGGCGAGTCGAGCAGCTCGCGGACCAGCTCCTTCGGCCGGTCTGACTCCGCCGAGAGCAGGGCCCGCACGGCCTGCTCACGGACCCGGGGGACGGGGTCCCGGAGCCGGGGCCGGATCCGCTCCGGGTCCACCGAGTCGGGGTCCTGGTCGTCGGTCAGGATCACCAGCGCCTTGTGCCGGATGTCTGAGTTCGTGTGCTCCAGCAGCTCGTGGAGCGCGTCGGTGATCGGCCGGGTGTCGGTCCCGGCGCTCTGGTCCACCAGGTCGAGGGCGAACGAGACCTGGACGGGGTCATCGCTGCGCAGCGACCGCCGGACCACCTCCTGCGTGCTGGCGTCCGACAGCGCGCTCAGCCCCTGGAAGCTGGCGAACCGGCCCCGGATCGAGCGCGCCAGCGTGCGGACGTACTCGCGCCGGATCAGGGCGGTCAAGGCGACCCAGCCCACCGCAAGCGCCACCACCACCCACGCGATCTGCTCCAGCCCGAGCCCCAGGACCTCGACCAGCAGCGCGATGAATCCGGCGGCCAGTGCCTTCCCGAGCCCCTTCTCGACACCCACGTCGATGTACGTCTTGGCCTTGAGCTTGATCTCTTCCGGGATCGGGACGTACAGGATCTCCCGGCTCGCCCGCTCCGCCGAGTAACGGAACATGCTGTCCGACGCCCGCACGGCGATCACCGTCCATATGGAGAAGAAGGCCGCCATCCCGAGGCTGGTCACGAAGATGAGCCCCGGCAGGATGAACACGATGGCGGTCAGCCCCCACCGCTTCAGCAGCGGCCGAAGCCCGATCACGGAGATCAGCGGGAGCCATTGCGTGGCTACCCCCACCCACCCCTGGAACTCGGTGATCCCATCCTCGCTCGGATACAGGATCTTCGACAGCGTATTGAACTCGTAATCCACAAGCTGCTTCGTGAGCACCACGATGAGCACGCTCACCGCGATCAGGCGGACGTGGCTGTTCGACAGCAGACGCCGGACCTCCCCCTTCGACAGCGATTCCTTCCGCTTCAGCTTCCGAGCCCGCTCCCGCTGCGCCGCCGTCAGCTGTTCGCCGGGCCACACGAACGGGATCGCCATCCCGAACCCCAGGATGAAGAGCGCGCCCACCAGGAGCAGGTTCTCCGTGCCGATCACTCCGGCCAGCAGCGCCGCGATCAGCCCCCCCAGCATGGCGCCCAGCGCACCGCCCCCGATGATCAGCGGGTAGGCGCTCTTCGCGCTCCGGGCGTTCAGCAGCAGCTGCGTGGCCACGAAGAACTGGGTCACCAGCGCCGCGGCGAACAGGTCATACCAGCCGTAGAAGACCAGCCCCAGCGCCGTGCTCCCCTCGGAGTAGAAGAGCCGGAACACCATGAGGTTCAGCCCGAAGAAGACCGCCACGCCCGGGACCAGTGCCCGCCAACCCACCCGGTCCGCCAGCCGGTTGTAGACCGGGACGAACAGCAGCACCACCGCGCTCACCAGGTAGACCCGGTAGAAATCGCCCTCCGCGAGCCCCGACAGGGCCAGGGAGTTGCGGACGGGCTTCAGGACGCCCACCGCCGTGACCACCAGGAAAAACATCCCCATGAGGCCGAGCAGCTGTTTCCGCTCGGCCTTCTGGTCTTCCGGGTAGTCGGGGAGCAGGCGATCGAGGATCGTCAAGGCGATACGACGCTTCGCGTAGGAATGGGCAGGTCCGATACATTAGAACCGCCGGGTCGACCCAATGCAATATACGTCAGCGCGCCGCGGGCGGCTTCCCGGGGCCGGCATCGCGCTCCCCGCGAAGGGTGGGGCCCGGGTCATCGTCGCACACCAGCAGGAGGACATGCATGCCAGTGGTGATCACGGGAGAATACACCGGAGATCTGAAGGTGAAGGTCCGCCACGAGCTGTCGGGCACCGAGTTCGTCACCGCCGCGCCGCTGGACAACCACGGTGACGGCAGCTCCTTCTCTCCCACCGACCTGGTGGCCACCTCCCTCGGCAGCTGCGTGGTGACCGTCATGGCCATCGCCGCCCGGAACGACGGGATCCCGTTCCCGGGCGCGTCGTTCCGGGTCGAGAAGCACATGGCCTCGGATCCCCGGCGGATCGAACGGCTGCCCATGGTGATCGAGATGCCTGCGGGCCTGACGCCCGAGCAGCGGGCGCGGCTCGAGAAGGTCGGCCGACACTGCCCGGTGCATCGCTCGGTCCACCCCGGGCTGGAGACGCCGCTGACGTTCGAGTACCCGGACCAGGTGCCGGGCGGGGTCGGGTCGCCGGCGTCTGGCTGACGTTCCGGCGCGGGGTGACCGGGGGACAGGGAGCGCTGCTGTTGTTGTGGGGAGGGCGGAATCCTACCTTACCCACTTCACCGCGAACCGAACGGGAAAAAGCCATGTCGAAAACACCGCTGGTGGGGTTGATCATGGGCTCCACCTCCGATTGGGAGACCATGCGTCACGCGGCGGAGACGCTGGACGAGCTGGGCGTGTGGTTCGAGAAGCGCGTGGTGTCGGCGCACCGCACGCCGGACCTCCTCTACGAGTACGCCAGCTCGGCCCGGGAGCGGGGGCTCGAGGTCATCATCGCCGGGGCCGGTGGCGCGGCGCACCTGCCGGGGATGACGGCGGCAAAGACCACGCTCCCGGTGCTCGGTGTGCCGGTGAAGAGCCGGGTGCTGAACGGCGTCGATTCGCTCCTCTCCATCGTGCAGATGCCCCGGGGCGTGGCTGTGGGCACGTTGGCCATCGGGCGGAGCGGGGCGGTGAACGCGGCGCTGCTGGCGGCATCGATCCTGTCGAACGGGCACCCGGAGATCCGCGAGGCCCTGGACGCGTACCGCTCCGCCCAGACGGAGCGGGTTCTGAGCCACCCGGACCCGTCGGAAGAATGATGCGGCTGGGGATCCTGGGCGGTGGCCAGCTCGGCCGCATGATGGCGCTGGCGGGCTATCCCATGGGCGTGCGGTGCCGTCTGCTGGACCCGAAGGACCCCACGGCCTCGGCGGAGGTGGCCGAGGTCCTGGCCGAGCGCTACGATGACCCCGACGCCCTCGACCGCTTCGTCACCGGGCTCGACGCCGTGACCTACGAGTTCGAGAACGTGGACGCCTTCGCCCTCGAGCACCTGGACGAGCGGGTGCCGGTCCGGCCCGGGCAGCGGGCCCTCGAGGTCTCCCAGGACCGACTCACCGAAAAGAGATTCTTCCGCGACCACGGCATCGACACCGCGCCCTTCGCCGCCGCCGACACCGCCGATGACCTCCGGGCCGCCGTCGGCGAGGTCGGGCTGCCGTGCGTGGTGAAGACCCGCCGCTTCGGCTACGACGGGAAGGGCCAGGCGGTGATCCGGTCGGAGGAGGAGATCGACGCGGTGTGGGAGGAGGTGGGCGGCGTCCCGCTGATCGTGGAGGGCTTCGTCGAGTTCGATCGCGAGCTGTCCATCATCGGCGTCCGCGGCGTGGACGGCGAGCTGGCCTTCTACCCGATCCCGGAGAACGTCCACGAAGACCAGATCCTGAAGGTGGCCTACGCGCCGGCGCCCGACCTGAGCCCGGCCCTCGAGGAGCGGGCGCGGGGGTACGCCACCCGGCTGTTGGAGGCCCTCGACTACGTGGGCGTCTGCACCATCGAGCTCTTCCAGGTCGGCGACACGCTGCTGGCCAATGAGATGGCGCCCCGGGTCCACAACTCGGGCCACTGGACCATCGAGGGCGCGGAGACCAGCCAGTTCGAGAACCACGTCCGGGCCGTGCTCGGCCTCGCCCTCGGCTCCACCGCCATGCGCGGACACGCCGGGATGGTCAACCTCATCGGCGCCGTGCCCGGGACCCCCGACGTCATGGCCCACCCCCACGCTCACCTGCACCTCTACCGGAAGGAGCCGCGGCCCGGCCGGAAGGTGGGCCACATGACCGTCCGGCACGATGACCCGGCCGTGGTCCGGGAGACCGTGTCGGAGCTGCGCAAGCTCGAGGGGGCGAGGCCGTGAGCGACGAGCTCGAGGTCCCGGACCAGATCGAGTCCGACGACGACTTTCCCCGTACCCTCGCGGAGCGCCTCGAGCGCCGTGTCGAGATCCGGGTCCCGACCCGGGACAACGACCGCCTCGGCCGGATCCTCGACCGGGTCAACGCGGACGACGAGCTCTACGCCCTCTGGACGGCGGCCAACGTCACGGCCATCAACCGCCTCGGGATGACCGACCACGGCCCGGTGCACGTGAAGATCGTGACCAACATCGCCGTGCGGCTCCTCCGGCTCCTGCTGAAGGCCGACGTGGAGCCCGGGATCGTGAAGGACCACGGGTTCGCCGTGGAGGACGGCGAAGTGGTCGTCGCCCTGGCCGCCCTCTGCCACGACCTGGGCATGTCCATCCATCGGGTGGACCACGAGGCGTACTCCCTCTTCGTGGCCCAGAAGAAGCTCGAGGAGCTTCTGGCCGAGGAATACGACGCGGCCGAGGCGGCCATCATGCGGAGCGAGATCCTCCACGCCATCATCGCCCACCGCTCCGGCGGCACGCCGCTCACCCTGGAGGCCGGGATCGTACGGATCGCCGACGCGCTGGACATGGCCAAGGGCCGCTCCCGGATCCCGTTCGAGAGGGAGAGCGCCGCCAGCATCCACTCCGTCTCGGCCGCCGCCATCGAGCAGGTCCACATCCAGGAGGGGACGGAGAAGCCGATCCGGCTGGTGATCGAGATGACCAACTCCGCCGGCGTCTTCCAGCTCGACCAGCTCTTCCGGGAGAAGCTCAAGGGGAGCGGACTCGAGGAGTACATCGAGCTCGAGGCCGAGATCGAGGGGGAGAAGGAGAAGCGGCTGCTGCGCGGGTTCAAGCTGTAGGGCGGGCTCGATCGCGGCCCGCTAAACCTGCGTCTTCCGCCGCGAACCCAGCCTGGCCAGATCGCCCCCCATCGTGCGGTCACGCGCCCGGAGGGCGCTCGGCTGCGCTGGCTTCGAGCGCGCTACCCGACCAGCCCCGTCCTCCCGATCCGCGCCCTCGCCCCCGCGAATCCCGCGGCGGCGATGGCGAGCAGGTAGAGGTACGACGGCCAGAGCTCCCACACGCCGGCGCCCTTCAGGAAGATCGGGCGGATGATCTCGAGGAAGTGGCGGATGGGATTGATGTAGGTGAGCCACTGGAAGATCTCGGGCATGGTGAAGATGGGGAACATGAACCCGCTCAGGATGATGGCCGGCATGAAGAAGAGGAACATGACCATGAGCGCTTCCTGGAGGGTGCGGGCCAGGGTGGAGATCAGGAGCCCGAAGGAGAGCCCGCTGACGATGTAGATCACGGCGGCCAGCACCAGGGCCAGGAGGCTGCCACGGAAGGGGACGTCGAACCAGAAGATCGCCACCAGCGTGACCAGGATGATCTGGATCGAGGCGATGAGCGCCATGGGCAGCGTCTTCCCCAGGATCAGCTCGGCCGGGCGGATCGGGGTGACCAGCAGCTGCTCCAGCGTGCCCATCTCCCGCTCCCGGACCACGGCCACCGCGGTCAGGAGCCCCGACATGAGGAGCACGATTACGCCGAGCACGGCCGGGACGTTGTAGACCCGGCTGGCCAGCTCGGGGTTGAACCACGCCCGGATCCGCAGGTCCACGCCCGCGGACAGCGATGGGCCGGAGGCCTGGAGCCTCCGGGTGGTGTAGTGCCGTATGATCCGGAGCGCGTTGCCCTGGGCTATGGTACCGGTGTTGGAGTTGCTCCCGTCGGTCAGGATCTGGACCATCGCGCCCCGGCCGGCCAGCAGCGCTTCGGTGTAGTCCGCCGGGATCTCGATCCCCACGATCACCTCGCCCCGGTCCAGCGCCCGGGCCATGGCCTCGGGATCGCGGGACTGGCCCTCGATCTGGAAGTAGCCGGACGCGGTGAAGGCGTCCACCAGGCGCCGGGACTCGGCCGTGCGGTCGTGGTCCACCACGTAGAGCGGCGTCTGGCGGATGTCGGTGTTCACGGCATAGCCGAAGATGATCAGCTGGATGATCGGCGCGATAAAGACGATCCGGCCCATGCGCGGGTCCCGGAAGATCTGCCGGAGCTCCTTCCGGATCATGCGTCGGACCCGGGTCCAGTCCATCACGCCACCTCCTTCCGGAACACGCGGGCAGCGAGCCCGAGCCCGATGACGGCGAACGCGATCATGAACACACTCTGGACCCAGAGCACGCTCGGCCCTACGCCCTTCAGCATGATTCCCCGGGCCACCGTGACGTAGTAGCGGGCGGGGACCAGGTAGGTGACGGCCTGGAGCACCTCGGGCATCGCCTCGATCTCGAAGAGGAACCCGCTCAGGAGCATGGCCGGCAGGAGCGTGGCGATGAGGGCGATCTGCGTGGCCAGGAACTGGCTCTTGGCCGCCGCCGAGATCAGCATCCCGAGCCCGAGGGCGCCCACCAGGAAGAGGAACGTCTGGGCGAAGAAGACCACCACCGGCCCCCGGAAGGGCACGCCGAACACGATCAGTCCGGTCACCACGATTAGCCCCACGTCCACGAGGCCGATCCCGATGTAGGGGATCAGTTTCCCGATCAGGATCTCCATCTTCGTGGCCGGGGTGGATGCCAGCTGCTCCATGGTGCCCCGCTCCCACTCCCGGGCGATGGTCAGCGCCGTGAGCATGGCCGCGATGGTCATCATGATCACCGCGATGAGCCCGGGCACGATCATGTTCCGGCTCTCCAGCGTGGGGTTGTACCACGTCCGGGCCCGGGCCTCGATGGGGATCGTGATGGCCCGGCCCGCCAGGATCACGTCCCGGGACCACCGGTCCACGATGGCGTCGGCGTAGTTGTAGGCGATGGTGGCGCTGTTTGCGTCGGCGCCGTCCAGGAGCAGCTGCACCGGCGCGCCCCGGCCCGCGGCCAGATCCTGGGAGAAGCCCGGCGGGATGATCAGCACCGAGCCGGCGTTGCCCCGGCCCACCGCGCCGTCCACGTCCTGGTATGACGCCAGCCGCTCCACCACGGTGAAGTAGCCGCTGGCGGTGAACGCGTCGACCAGCGCCCGGCTCCGGGCCGTTCGGTCCTGGTCCAGCACCACCAGGTCCAGGTCCTTTACGTCCCAGGTGATGGCGTACCCGAAGAAGAGGAGCATCAGCACCGGGAGGATGAACGCCAGCGTCATGCTGCGCGGGTCCCGCTTCAGCTGCAGCCATTCCTTGCGGGCCATGGCCCGGATCCGCGTCCAGCTCACCGCGGACCTCCCGCACTCCGTCTCATCATCCCTCCCGCGCCCCGCCCTCGCGGCGGACCAGCGCCACGAAGACATCCTCCAGCGACGGCCGCGACCGCTCCACCCACTCGGGCCGCAGCCCCGCCGACTCCAGCGCCTTCCTCACCGGGGCCTCGGACTCGGTCTCCGTGAGCACGTGCAGCGTACGGCCGAACATGGCCGCTTCCAGCACGCCCGGCGCGTCCTGCAGCGCCGCCACCGCCCGGGCGGGCTCCCCCACCCGGACCCGATAGAGCGGCAGCTCCACCGATTCGCGCAGCGCCGCCGGCGCGTCGAGGGCGATGAGCCGGCCCCGGTTCATCAGCACCAGCCGGTGGCAGTACTCGGCCTCCTCCATGTAGTGGGTGCTGACCAGCACGGTGGTCCCCCGGGCCGCCAGCTCATCGATCAGGTCCCAGAACCGGCGCCGGGCCAGCGGGTCCACCCCGGAGGTGGGCTCGTCCAGGAGCAGGATCCGGGGCTCGTGCATCACCGCGCACCCCAGCGCCAGCCGCTGCTTCCACCCCAGCGGCAGTTCCGCCGTGAGCCGGTCCGCCCGGTCCTCGAGCCCGGCCATCCGCAGCACCCACTCCCGTCGCTCCTCGTACCGCTCGCCGGTGACCCCGTAGAGTCCGCCGAAGAGCTCGATGTTCTCGTCCACCGTCAGGTCCAGGTAGAGGGAGAACCGTTGTGACATGTACCCCACCCGCTGCCGTAGCTCGACCCCCGCTCCCGCAACGTCCAGCCCCGCCACCTCCGCCGTGCCCGACGTGGGCGCCAGCAGCCCGATGAGCATCTTGATGGTGGTGGTCTTGCCCGCGCCGTTCGGACCAAGGAAGCCGAAGATCTCGCCCTCCCGGACGTCGAACGTCACCGCGTCAACCGCCATGAAATCGCCGAATTTCCGGGTCAGCTCCCGGGCCCGGATCGCCGCGGAGCCCGCCTCAGCCGCGGAGCCCGCCTCAGCCGCGGAGCCCGCCTCAGCCGCGGAGCCCGCCTCAGCCACGGTCGCCCTCGGCCACCCGCTCGATGAACACGTCCTCCAGCGAGGCGTCCACGTCCCGGATGTCGATCACGGCGATGCCGGCGGCGTCGAGCGTCCGGCGCACGGCCGCGGCGCCGGTGTCGGCATCGACCACGGCGTGGACCATCTCACCGAAGAGGGTGGCCCGGCGCACGGCGTCGGAGCGGCGGAGCGCGTCCCGGGCGGCCCGGGGTCGGTCGGCCCGGATCTCGAGTACCGCGCCGGGCATGGAGCGCTGGAGCGACTCGGGCTCATCCAGCGCGATGGCCCGGCCCTGGTGCAGGAAGGCCACCCGGTCGCACCGCTCCGCCTCGTCGAGGTAGGCGGTGGAGACGATCACGGTCACGCCCTCGGCCACCATCTCGTGGAGGATGAGCCAGAGGTCCCGCCGGCTGATGGGGTCCACGCCGAAGGTGGGCTCGTCGAGCAGGAGGATGTCGGGGCGGTGGATCAGCGCGCACGAGAGACTCAGCTTCTGCTTCATCCCGCCCGACAGGTTGCCCGCCAGCCGGTCCTCGAACTCCGCCAGGTTGCTGAAGGCGTAGAGCCGCTCGCGGCGGGCCGGCCGCTCCGCCTTCGGCACCCGGTAGAGATCGGCGTAGAAGTCCAGGTTCTCCCGCACGGTGAGGTCTTCGTAGAGCCCGAACCGCTGGGCCATGTACGCGATGTGCGGGCGGACGGCGTCGGGATCGTTCGCCACCGATACGCCGGCGACGATGGCGTCGCCCGCCGACGGCGGGAGCACGCCGGCGAGCATCCGCAGCGTGGTGGTCTTCCCGGCGCCATCGGGGCCCACGAGCCCGAACAGTTCGCCGGCCGCCACGTCGCACGACAGGTCGGCCACCGCCGTGAGCGGGCCGAACCGCCGGGTCAGCCCCCGGACCTCGACCGATGCCATCAGCTGTCCCGCTCCGACTCGCCGCCCACCGCCGACGCCAGCCGAACGTCCGCCGGCGTGCCGGGCTTCAGGACGTAGTCCGGGTCGCCGGTGATCTCCACGCGTACTGCGTACACCAGCTTCACCCGGTCTTCCCGGGTCTGGACGTTCCGGGGCGTGAACTCGGCCTCCCGGGCGATGAAGACCACCCGGCCCCCGTACTCCCGGTCGGGGTACGTGTCCGACGTGATCACCGCCGGCTGCCCGATTCGGACGGCGCCGATCCGGTCTTCCGCCACGTAGATCCGGACCCAGCGGTCTTCCGGGTCGAGGAGCGTCACCACCGGCTGACCGGGCTGCACCGTCTCGCCCGGGTCCCGGTGCCGCGTGGTGATCCGGCCGTCGAACGGCGCCGTGACCACGGTGTTGTCCAGCGCCGCCGTGGCCTGTCTGACCGCCGCCTCGGTCGCTGCCACCGCGGCCCGCTGCGCCCGGATCCGCTCCTGCCGCGGACCCGTCTCCAGCGCCCGGAGCCGCTGCCGCGCCTGCTCCAGCTGCGCCCCGGTCACCTCGAACCGCGTCTCCGCCTTGTCCAGCGCCTCCTGACTGATGGCGCCGCCCTCGTGCAGCGTGCGGGCCCGGGCCAGGTCCCGGCGCCCGTCCTCCATATGCCTCGCCGCCGCCCACTCCGCCGCTCGGGCCTGGGCGATGTCCTCGCTCCGGGCGCCAGCCTCCAGCTCCGCCAGCGCCGCCCGGGCCGCCTCGAGCTGCGCTTCCGCTGCGGACGTCCGTGCCTCGAGCTCCGAGGCCTCGAGGCGCGCCAGCACGTCACCCCGCTTCACCCGGTCGCCTTCCCGGACCGTCACCGCCGCCACCCGGCCGGGTGCGCTGAAGCCCAGGTCCGCGTCCGTCGCCTCCACCGTGCCCGAGGCGTCGATCCCGGCCGCGCCGTTGCCGCTCCGAAGCGCCAGCCAGCCCACCACGGCGGCGATGACCACAACCGCCACAACCCCGATCCGTCGCCTCATCGCTCCGTCCTCTCCGTCGTCTGTGCCAGCCACTCCACGCTCAGCGTGCCCGTGCCCTGCGCCAGCCGCACCCGGGCCTGCACCGCCGCGTGCCTCGCTTCGGCCAGCCCCGAGCGGGCCTCCACCAGCTCCGCCTCCGCCCGCAGGTAGTCCGTCTGCACCCCGGCACCCGACTCCAGCGCCAGCGCCTCGATCCGGGCCACCTCCGCGCTCTGCTCCACCGCCGCCTCCAGAGCCGTCACCCGCGCCCTCGCCGACCGGTACGCCAGCAGCGCCGCGTCCACGGCGTCCGCCACCTCGTCCTCGGCCAGCGCCCGCTCGGATCGGGCCGCCGCGGCCTCCGCCGCAGCCCGCTCCACGCCCGCGCCCCGGGCGCCGCCGGTGAAGAGCGGGTAGCTCACCCGCACACCCGCCTGCCACTCGCCCACCGGGTCCGTGCTGGCCGAGGCGAACGTGCTGTAGCGGCCCGAGAGCGAGACCCGCGGCCAGTACGACGCCCGGGCGGCCGCCACGCCCGTCTCCGACGCCGCCACCCTGCGCTCCGCCTGCGCCAGCATCGGGTTGGACGCCCTGGCCTGTGCCACGAGCGCGTCCCGGTCCGGCACCCTCTCGTCCCCGACCGCCACGCCCACCAGCGCACCGCTCCGGACCCGGAGGGGGTCCAGCCCCGAGACCCGGATCAGGCGACGCCGGGCCAGCCGCAGCCCTTCGTCCGCCGCCTCCCGCTCGGCCCGGGCACGGCTCAGCGCCGCCTCCGTGCGCAGCACCGCCAGCCTGGCCGTCTTCCCCTCCTCGAACAGCAGTCGGGCCCGCTCCCGCTCCTCCTCCAGCGCCCCCACCCACCGGTCGTGGGCCCGGAGCACGTCGGTGGCCGTCAGCGCCGAGAGATAGGCGGCGGTGGCATCCGCCAGGACCCGGTCACGGGCGGTGCCCACCCCCGACTCCGCCGCGGCCGCCAGCGCCTCCGATGCCCGGATCCGCGCGCTACGTCCACCGCCGTCCCACACCGTGTACTCCGCCGACGCATGCCCCTGATAGAGCGTCTCGTCGAATCGGGGCGGGGCGGTGAAATCGAATCCGTGCAGCGGCGCCACCACCATCGGCTCCTGGTACCGGGTGGCCACCGCCGTGGTCGCCAGCGTCGGCAGCCACGCCGCACGGGCCTGCCCCTCGGCCGCCACCGCCGCGTCGCGCCGGGCCTCCGCCCTCGCCACCGTGGGGTGCGTCCGCAGCGCCGATTCCACCACCTCCGGCAGTGTCAGCGCGGAATCCTGCCACGCCCCATCCGCCGCCAGGCCCGACCCGGGCGACGGATGTGCCCCGGCCGGCGGGCTTTGCACCGCCAGCGTCGTCTGCGGTCCCGCCAGCAGCAGGGCCGCCATCACCGTTTCCGTAATCATGGTCGCAGTGCGTTCAGGAAGAAGGCAGGCACGCGCTCACGGCGCGCCTCCATCAGCTCGTCGAAGCCCGCATCGTCCACCCCCAGCAATACCCGCAGCAGCGGACGGGCGGCGAACGGGAAGATCGTCATCGACACCAGGTTGATCAGGAAGTCCTCCGCCGGGATCTCCACCATGCGGCCGGCCTCCGCTTCGGCCGCGATCTGACCGTCGATGATCGACCGGACCGCTTCACCGAGACGCTCCAGTTCCATCCCCGCCAGCGACGCGAACGTCTCCTGCACCCGCTCCGGGTGGTGCGTCAGCTCGCCCAGCATGTACCCCGGCAGGTACGGGTTTGCCAGGAACGTGTCCACGTACAGCTCGGCGACGCTTCTCACCTTCCCCTCCAGCGCTCGATCCGAACGCAGCAGCTCCATCGCCCGCGGCAGCACCTCCCCCACCGCACGCCGGAACACCGCCTGCGCCAGCTGGTCCTTGCTCCGGAAGTAGTAGTGCAGGAGCGCCTTGTTCACCCCCGCCTCGTCCGCCACGTCCTGCATCCGCGCCCCCGTGGTGCCCCGTTTCAGGAACACCGTGTGGGCGGCGTCCAGGATCCGCTCCTCCGTGTCGCGTTCGCTCATGGCCTCATTAACTGATTGGTTAAACTAATTGACAAGTTAAACCGCGCGGCCAGCCTGTCAAGGGAGGTGAATACGGCGGGCCTGAAACTACCGCCGCCATCGTTCGTAGGGCTGGAGGACTGGAGGACCGGAACACACGTGTACCCGCAGGAGACACCTCATCATGCGCAGCGCCTTGATCGCAGTACTCTTCGCACTGCTGGCCGCCGGCGCGGCGGCGCAGGACGCCGACCCGAGCCGGCTGTACGGCCGGGTGGTGACCACGGACGGCTCCCGGTACGAGGGGTTCCTCCGGTGGAGTGACAACGAGGGCGGGTGGTTCGACATCCTGAGCGGGAGCAAGGAGATCCCGGTGCGGAACCGCCGCGACGCGGAGCGGTTGGGGTGGGAGCCGGAGCGGCGGGAGCGGCGGATCGAGATTTTCGGGATCGGGATCAGCTGGGACGAGGAGGGCTCGGACATCGGGTCGTCGGCGCAGTCGGGGATCCGGTTCGGCCACATCAGCTCGCTGGAGCCCCTGGGCTCGAGCCGCGCCACACTGGTTCTGAAGTCGGGCCAGGAAGTAGAGCTCGAAGGCAGCGCGGACCTGGGCTCGTCGCTGGATATCCTGGTGGAGGATCCCCGTGGCGGGCAGGTGGAGCTCGACTGGCGGGATGTGCGGGTGATCGACTTCCTCCAGGGCCCGACCACGCCCTCGCAGTGGGGAGAGCGTCTCTACGGCACGCTGGAGACCCGCGACGGTCAGTCGTTCACCGGTTACATCGCGTGGGACATGGACGAGATCTTCACCACCGACGTGCTGGATGGCGAGGACGGAGACCGGGACCTCGAGATCCCGTTCGCCCGGATCCGGGCCATCGAGCGGTACAGCTCGAGCGCGGCCAGGGTGACGCTTGCGGACGGCACTTCACCGGTGCTCCGTGGCAGCAATGACGTCGATGACGACAACCGGGACATCATGGTGGCAGACCCGGCCCTGGGCGAGATCCGGGTGGAGTGGGACGCGCTGAAGCGTGTGGACTTCCGGTCGCCTCCCGGGACGGTGGATCTCAGCGGCTTCGACGGCGGCCCTCGGCTCCGGGGCACGGTCTACGCCCGGGGCGGGGAGAGCCATAGCGGCCACGTCCGGTGGGACAACGACGAGGAGTACAGCTGGGAGATCCTCGACGGCGAGCTGCGCGACGGCGTGGATCTCGACGTGGAGTTCGGGGCGATCCGGTCCATCGAGCGGGTGGCGTACGACGCCAGCCGGGTCACGCTGAAGGACGGCCGCAGCTTCGAGCTCGGCGAGTCAAACGACGTGGACGAGGGCAACAAGGGTATCTACATTGAGCGGGACGACGGCACGCTGGTGCTGGTGCCGTGGGACCGGTTCGAGCGGGCCGAATTCGAGGGCTGACAGGTCGCCGATCTCCCACCTCCTTGTGTCCAAAGATGTTCGCCGTTACGTTTGGGCCGTCGCCGGGGAGGCGACTGGGCCGGAGGCGAGGTCCAAGGAGGCGTCGCCGATGGACCGCGGGAGCGAATCCCGCTGGTGCCAAAGCCCGATTTTTCCACCGTAACAGGAGGTGATCCTTGTCTGTAAGTCCTAGTACTGTCCGCAACCTGACACGGGCAAGCGATCTCCTGATCGGCGCATAGCCGAGTAGGTTATTTCGCAGACATAAGCTGTCCGGCTGACGTGTGCCGATCGCGGCATCGCGTCAGGATTGCGGCAGACGAAAAGGAGGCGCCGTCGGCAAAATACCGGCGGCGCCTTCTTCTGTTTTGGAGACGCGACAGGGTTCGGGGCTACCGAAAACCGGAAGCCACCGGAACGAAACGGGATCCTGACCCTGCGTCTCCCGTCGCTAGACGGCGGCGATCACGCGCTCCATCCGCTCACGCACCTCCGTGGCGAGCTCCGAGAGCTCCGGGGTGTCGGCCACCGAGAGCTGCTTGACCGGGTCCAGTGCCTCGACCACCGTGCGGCCGTCGTCGGTCTCCCGGACCACCACATTGCACGGCAGGAGCAGCCCGACGTCGATCTCGCGGCCCAGCGCCTGGTGGGCCAGCGGCGGGTTGCACGCGCCCAGGATCTCATACTTCTGGAAGTCCACGTCCAGCTTCTTCTTCAGCGTGGCCTTCACATCGATCTCCGTGAGGACACCGAAGCCCTCCTTCTGAAGCTCCTCGCGCACGCGTGAGTCCGCTTCTTCGAAGGAGAGGTCGACGGTCTTGAAGAGTGCGTAGCTGGCCGTTGTCTGCGTCATGTCTGCCTCCAGTTCTGAAGTCGTGTGGGCGGGCCGGGCGAGGCCGGTCCGCCGGTCTGTCTGATAGGTACCACAGTCGACAAACCCGTGAGGCAAGTTGCGGGCCGGGATGCAGTGTCGGGCGTGGGCATGGGTATGGGCATGGGCATGGGGTTACCATGGACGCAACCCTACAGCGAAGGGGTGTGTCCCAAGGGGTGAAGTGAGACCGAAACCGTTCAACGACGATCGCGATTGAGCGAGCAACAGATGATCGAGCGGGTGCTGGACGGCGATGAAGCCGCAGCACGCCGGCTCTACGACGACCACGTGGATCGGGTCTACCGGCTGTGCTACCGCATGGCCGGCGACGAGGATCTGGCCCGGGAGTTCACGCAGGAGACGTTCATCCGGGCGTTCGGCCGGCTGGACCAGTTCCGCGGCGACGCGGCGCTCTCCACGTGGCTCTACTCGATCACGAAGTCGGTGACACTGAACGGGCTTCGGAAAGTGAAGCGGACACGGAAGCGGGAGGTGGAGATGGACGAGGTGCCAGCCATGCCGGTGGCGGCCCGGAAGGAGCGGGCGGAGCCGGACCTGAAGGAGCGGCTGCACGCGGCTATCGATGGCCTGCCGGACATCTACCGGATGGTGTTCGTGATGCACGACGTGGAGGGATACACGCACGCCGAGATCGGCGGCTCGCTGGAGGTCGCCACGGGCACCTCCAAGGCCCGGCTGCACCGGGCGAGGCAGATGCTGCAGGAGGAGCTGTCGGATTTTGCGGAGGAGTACGCGGTATGAAGCCGGAGGAGCTGGAGCGGATGATACACGCCGCACGGGACTACAACGAGCCGCCGGACGTGCCCCGCGAGGAGATGTGGGAGGCGATCCGGTCGGAACTGCCACGGCGGCGGACGGATGAGCTGAGCGCGCGGCGACGGGCACGGGCCCGCTGTTCGAGGTGGGGCACCCCGTGGGCCATCGGGCTCGCGGCGGCCGCCACGCTGGCGGTGGGCTTCGGGCTGGGTCGCCTGACGCGGGACACCACGCCGGCCCCGGCCAGCGCGCCGGTGGCGGTGGAGCGGAGCGCGCCGTCCACACCGGTACGGCTGGCCACGGCGGAGCACATGAGTGACGCGGAAGCGCTGCTCACGCTCTTCCAGGCGGCGTCGGCCACGACCTCGACCGGCGATCGGGCGGCCACCGCCGACTGGGCCCGGGACCTCCTGTCCACCACGCGCGTGCTCCTCGATTCCCGGGTCGCCGACGACCCGGAGATGGCCAGCCTGCTGGCCGACCTCGAGCTGGTGCTGGTGCAGATCGCCAGCGCGGGCGGAGACCGGGATGACGAGCTGATCGGAGAAGGGATCCGGCAGCAGCAGCTGATGGCCAAGCTGCGCACGGCCGCGGCCCCTGCGGATATTTCGCTGTAAGGAGCAGAACCATGAGAAAGACCACAATCGGACTGATCGCACTGCTGCTGGTGCCCGCGGGAGCCACGTCGCAGGCCATGGCCCGGACCGTCTCGCCGGCGCCGCTGGCCGAGGCGCCCGCCGCCTGGGACCAGGAGGACCCGGCCGACTCGCTCTACCGGGCGGCCCGGGAGGCCATGACGAATCGCGACCACGAGCGCGCCGCGGAGCTGTTCCACGAGATCTGGAACCGGCACGCCCGCTCCAGCTACGCCCCCAACGCCCTCTACTGGGAGGCGTTCAACCGGTACCGGCTGGATGGCACCGACGAGCTCGAAGAGGCGCTGGCGCTGCTGGAGCTCCAGGCCGAGCGCTACCCGGAGGCGTCGACGCGCGAGAACGGCGACGCCCGCTCGCTGGCGACCCGCGTCCGGGGGATGCTCGCCCGCCGCGGCAACGAGCGGGCGGCCGCGGAGATCGTCTCCGTCGCCAACGAGCTGGCGGGGATGAGCGAGGTGATCAGCGCGGAGGTGGCCAGAGGAATGGCCATCGCCGCCGAGGAGGTTGCCGCCCACAGCGGTGAGATCGCCCGGGCCGTGGCCGAGGGCGTCGCCCGGGCCGGCATGATCGCCGAGTCCATGGGGCACACCGGCATGGACGACCTGCCGCAGGAGTGCCGGGAGCAGACCGAAACCCAGCTCGCGGCGCTGAACGCGCTTCTCCACATGAACACCGATCGGGCCATGCCCGTGCTGCACCAGGTCATGCAGCGACGGGACGCGTGCAGCGTGGTGCTGCGGCGCCGCGCCGTATTCCTTATCGCCGAGAAGGAGGCACCGGAGTCGGTGGACATCCTGCTGGAGGCGGCGAACAGCGACCCGGACCTCGAGGTCCGGCGCCAGGCCGTCTTCTGGCTCTCCGAGGTGGATGACGAGCGGGCCGTCGACGCCCTCGCCCGGTTCGTCGAGGAGTCCGACGACACCCGGATCCGCGAGCGCGCCATCTTCGCCCTCTCCCAGCACGACAGCCCCCGGGCGCTGCAGGTGGTGCGCCGCGTGGCCCAGGACCCGGAGATGCCGACACGGCTCCGGGAGCGCGCGGTCTTCTGGCTCGCCGAGGAGGGCACCAGTGAGGATATCGAGCTCCTGAAGCGGATGTTCGACGTCGTCGACGACGACCGGCTCGCCGAGCGGATCCTCTTCGCCGTCGGGCAGACCGAGCGGCCGGAGGACGCCCGCTGGCTCCTGTCCGTGGCCACCGATGCGAACCGTTCCACGGAGGTCCGCAGCCGCGCCGTCTTCTGGGCCGCCGAGGCCGGGATCTCGGCGGACGAGCTGGGCCGCCTCTACGGGCAGCTCGACAACCGGACGCTGAAGGAGCGCATCATCTTCGGCCTCTCCGAGAGCCAAGACCCGGCCGCCATCGACCGGCTCATCGAGATCGCACGCACCGAGACCGACACCCAGCTCCGCAGCCGCGCCATCTTCTGGCTCGGCAACTCCAACGACGAGCGCGCCGCCGACGTCCTCCTCGAGATCCTCGCCGAGCCGGGCGGCAGCGGGGGCGCGAACGAGGGCGGGAGCTGAGGGAGCGTACCACCGTTAGCACCCATGCGCACGACGCGCCCCGCCGGGCGGCCCGCAAGGCCGTCACCGAGCTCGGCGGGATCGTCCGCGACAGGACCGAGGACGACGAGATCCGCGAGGCCGCCGTCTTCGCCCTCTCCCGGCTCCCCGACGATCAGGCCATCCCGCTCCTCATCGAGATCGTCCGGACCATGGACGACGCCCGGGTGGTAGGTCGGGCGCTCTTCTGGTTGGCGGACTTCGACGACCCGCGGGCGGTGGCGCTGTTCGAGGAGATCCTGAGCCCGGCCGCGTGCCGGGCCGGCGGTTGGTCGGTGCTCACATTCGGGAAAATCCCCCAAACAACGCCGGTCGCGGGCGGTGCTCGGGGACTTTCATACGAATATCGTAGCCTTTCCCCCAAACAAGCTTGGCCGGTCGGCGTTGTTTGGGGGATTCCCAACGATATGCGTAGGGAATCCCCCAAGGAATGTCGCGAGAGACGGTTGTTTGGGGAGTTGTCCCGGTAGAGCGGCGCTGCTGCGCCTGCATCACCGGCTCCACCACCTCGGGTGCGCCCCCGCGGCGGAGCCGCGCAGCGCCGCGGATGCTCACCCCCACTCCCCCCATCAAGCCTGGAACGCAGACTCCACCGCGACCGCTCCAGGCGACCCCGGGAATCGAGCCCCGCCAGGAACCCGGTTCCCCCCATCGCGGCCGGGGCCCGACAGACAGGGAAACGCGCCGAAGTCAATCCCCGGCCGCCCCCCCCTCCCCCCACCCGCCACCCCCC
>CAZSBL010000058.1:0-19447 GCA_964605205.1 uncultured Gemmatimonadaceae bacterium | reverse complement strand
AGGCCGTTCCCCGCGCTGCGTCGGTGACCGGGCGGACGAGCTCTGCGTGCGGCCGGGCCAGCTCCGCGGGCGGCCGAGTCAGCTCCGCGGGCGGCCGGGTCAGCTCCGCGGGCGGCCGGGTCAGCTCCGCGGGTGCGTGGTCGGTCTCCGATTCCGGGGTCGGGGTCGACCGGGTCGCCCGGGGCACATCGCCGGTGGGGCCCGCCATGTCGCGGATGATGTAGCCGGTGCCCAGCGCCACCACGATGGTGGCGGCCCAGGCCAGCCCCCGGGTCCAGCCGATCTGGCGGCGGAGTCTGGCGTTAGCGTGGGTGGTGCGGTGGTCATTGGCTCGGCGTCCCGCCCGGGTCAGCACCTCCTGGAAGTCGGGCCGGAGGTCGCGAGCGACGGTGTCGTCGGGCAGGCCGGCGTCCAGCGCGCTCAGCACGTCGCTCGCCTCGTCCTTCAGCGCCGCGGCGCGTTCGAGCCGGGCGTGGCAGTCGGCGCACGTGTCGAGGTGGGCCTCGACCGCGTCGGCCCGCTCGGGCGCCTCGGCCCGGAGCGCCCCGTCGAGCAGGGCGTGCAGCGTTCCGTTATCGATGTGCGGCATCGTCGGCCTCCTTCCCTCTTTCCAGCTCCTCGTACGCGTCCACCAGCCGCTGCCGGGCCCGGGCCAGCGTGGTCCCGATGGCGCCCACGGCCAGCCCGGTCTGCTCGGCGATCTGTCTGTAGCTCAGCCCGGCGTCCCAGAGCAGCAGCGCTTCCCGGTCTCGCTCGGTCAGCCGCCCCAGCGCTGCCCTGGCCCGGCCCGCCCGCTCCTTCCGCTCCAGCGCCTGGTGCGGGTCCGGCGGTCGGGGCGCCGTCTTCTCCTCCGCTTTCACCAGCGTCAGGTGACGCCGCCGGCGGATATCGGTCCGGGTCTCGTCCCGGGCCAGGTTCGCCGCCACGGTGAAGACCCAGGACCGGGGGTCTTCGGGGTCGCGATCCAGCGACCGGGCGAACGCCTCCTGGGCCAGGTCGCGGGCGCGGTGCGGGTCCCAGACCTTGCGGCCCAGGTACCGGACCAGGTCCTCGAAGACCTCCCGGTACACACGCTCCCAGTCGACTGGCATCTCCGTCCTTCGTCTCGGTCCTCGGCGGCGCGCCGCCCCGGGCTCGCGTCCCGGGGACGGCCCACGCACCGTGTTCTACCTTAACGCGCCCGGAAACGCTCCACGAGGCTCCGGATCTGGCGCCCGGAGAGCGACGCGACGCCGTGGTGGTCGGCGAACCGGATCGCGACTTCGCGGCCGTTCACCACCACCGGCTCCAGCTCGGCCACCACGGCCCGGAGCTCGGGCAGCGCCGCGAGCAGCTCGAAGTACGCCGGCGAGTACGGCTCAACGGAGACCACCGGGAGCTCGACGTCGTCCCGGGAGAGCTCGGTCCAGATCTCGCCGCTGGCACGCTGGCCGGTGCTGTCGGGCACCCGTCGGAACGTGCGTCCGGCCACGGTGCGGACCGGTGCGCCGTCGGGTCCGCCCAGGGCCATGACCATGGCCTCCTCGGCCTCGGCCTCGTAGCGCGCCAGGTCGGTGGCGGTGGCGGCCGTCCGCTGGACCCGGGCCCGCTCCGACGCCTGTACCGCGGCCTGGCCCGTAGCGCTCACCCCGGAGCCCGCGGCGCCGGTCTTGAACGCCGCGTGGAACGGGGCGCTGCGGTCGAGGGTGGCGGGCTGGATCATCCGGCTCGCCACGGCCATCGGCTCCTGGACCAGGTAGGCCGTGTACTCGCTCAGCAGCCCGTACCGGAGCGCGGTGGCGCGGATCGCCTCCACCAGCTCCGGGTCGGCGCCGTTGAGCCGCACCTGGCGGGTCAGCTCGCCCAGCTTACGGGACGCCCAGAGCCGCGGGATGAAGTCGTTCGTGGTCACTCGCCGCTGGAACGCCGCGTCGGTGGCGAACGACTCGGTCTCGCCGGCCCGCCGGCCCCGGATCCGGAGGGCGCCGGAGCCGTGACCCCGGTAGCGGCCGAAGAGGACCAGGTCGTCGCCGGCGAAGAGGTCGGGCAGCTCGCCGGGGTAGAGCTCGAGCAGCTCGACCGGCGCGCCATCGATCTCGAGGTCGGTGAGCACCGGCCGGGTCACCTTCCCGGCCAGGAGCGACACGGCCCGCTCCACGTCTTCGCCGGGCTCCACGTACTCGGTGCTGCCCCGGCCCGCTACGCTGAGCCGGTCGAGGAGGTAGGTGTTGACGTCGTAGCCCACGCCGAAAGCGAAGACCCGGTGCCGGCCCCGGCGCTTGTCCGCCGCGTCGGCGATGGCCTCGGGGCTCCGCTCGCCCACGGTGGGCAGTCCGTCGGTCAGGAAGACCACGATGGGCAGTCGGTCCGCCGGGGAGTCGAGCCGCAGCGCTTCCTCCAGCGCGCCGGCGATGTTCGTCCCGCCGTCGGCGGTGAGCCCGTCGATCCAGCGCCGGGCGTGCTCCAGCTCCCGGACGTCGGCCCCGCGCCACCCCTCGCTGTGGGCGACGACGCGGTTGCTGAAGGCGACGAGGCGGAACCGATCCTCGCGGCCGAGCGACCCCAGCAGCTGCCGGAGCGCGGCCTGCGTCTGGCACAGCTTCTCGCCGGACATGGAGCCCGACACGTCCACCACAGCGGTGATGTCCCGGGGCGTGGACCCGGCATCCGCCTCACCGGGCGAGAGCGTCAGCATGAAGTAGTCGTCCTCGCCGTCGTCCGGACCGGCAGTCCGGTGCGTGGCCAGCGTGATCCCCACGCCGGAGCCGGCCAACGGGAGGAAGATGGACAGGTTGCCCATGAGCTCGCTCGACGGCTGCACGCGCAGCGCCTCGCCCGTCCGCTCCACCTCCAGCTCATGGGTGGGGCTGAACGGGTCCCGGAACGCGTCGGCGTCGGCGGTCAGGGTGAGTCCGGTGGGCGTGGGAGCTGTCCCCGGGGCCGGCCGCGCGCCGGCGTACCGGAACTGGACGGCGTCGCCGGCCCGCTCGAGGAGCTGGGTGTAGCGTAGCGTGATCTTCCGGCTCTGCCCCGCCTCGATGGGGAAGACGCGGGCCCGGACGAGCCCGTGGCCCACCAGCTCGATGAGGGCCGGGTCGCGCCGTCGTCGCACGATCTCCCGGTAGATCTCGCGCGCACGGTCGGCGTCCATGGTCTCACCCCGGAGCTCCTCGTCGCCCTGCCAGAGAGAGAAATTGCTGAACACCGCCTCGCCGGGGAGCGGGTAGACGTAGACACCCTGGGCCACGCCCCGGCTCCGGTTCTCGAACCACTCCTCGACCACCACCTCGGCCACCCGGCCGGTGACCCGGACGTCCACGTCGCTGCGGACCCGGACCACCCCGATGTCGGGACGGCCGGGGAGGGGGTCGATCCAGCCCTGGGCGGCGGCGGGGGCCGCGGCCGGAAGGCCTGTGAAGGCCGCCATCAGGATGAGGGCGCCGATCCACCAGTCGGCGCTCATCACTTTCGATCGCTCGTGCGTCTTCATGGTGAGCTCCTTCCCTGGTTCCGGTCTCCATGGGTGGGGGACGAACCAGGAGCGGGATCTTGCACACGCCGTGGTCGGCCGCGGCGGTGGAGCCCCGGGCCTCGACGCCGGGATCCCGGCCGAAAACGGGGGCTTCGCCGCCGGAATCGGGGGAACGCCACGGCGGCTCCGGGGTGGCAAACAGGGACGGAACAAACGAATTTCATCCCGTCTTTGGAGAACGACGACGGGTAGACCGTAGCGCGGAGAGGATCGTGGGGAGCTGGGGGTCATACAGGATCGGAGGGCTGCTCGCGGCTGTGGCACTGCTGGCCGGGGCGCCGGTGGCGGCGCAGGAGGACGGCGACCCGACGCCGCACAGCGACGCGCGGCTCATCGCCGAGCCGGCGGCGGTGGTGCCCGGCCAGCCGTTCACCGTGGGCGTGCACATCACCCTCGACGACGGGTGGCACACCTACTGGAAGAACGCCGGCGACGCCGGCAGCGGCACCATCATGGAGTGGCAGCTCCCTGAGGGCTTCAGCGTCACGCCGCTCCGCTACCCCGTCCCCGAGCGGATCCCGTACCCGCCGCTCATGAGCTACGGGTACCACGACCATGTGGTGCTCCTGGCCACCGTCACGCCGCCCGCCGACATCGGTACAGACCGGATCGCCATCGACGCCACCGCCGACTTCCTGGTCTGCGCCGACGTGTGCGTCCCGGCCACCGCCGAAATCGGGATCGAGCTGCCGGTGGAAGCGGCCGGGGCTTCGGGCGGGGCTTCGAGCGGGGCTTCGGGCGGGGCTTCGAGCGGGGCTTCGGAAGACGCGGCGCTGATCCGCGCCCACCGTGATCGGCTGCCCGCCCGGGACCACGACTGGTCGGTCCGGGCTGCCCGCACCGACTCCGGCTTCATCCTGGCGGCGGACCCGCCGGAGGGGTGGAGCGGGTCGCTGGCCGGCGCGTACTTCTTCCCGGATGATGGCACGATCCTGACCCACACGGAGACTCAGGCCGCGGGGCTCACCGATGAGGGCGCACTTCACCTCGAGCTGCCGGCGTCGGAGTACATGATAGACGAGCCGGAGGTCCTGGAGGGGATCCTGGTGCTGGCCGAGGGGGAGTCCGTGGACGATGCCGGGCACCCGGCCGTCGAGATCCGGACCCCGGTCCAGCGGGGTGAGGCCGCGGAGTGGGTTGCCGCGGAGACCGAGCCGCTGGCGCAGCCGCAGGCGCCGGCCGGCGGCCGGTCGGGCGCGGCGAGCCTGTCGCTCCTGGCGGCGCTGCTGGGCGCGTTCGTAGGCGGGCTGATCCTGAACCTGATGCCGTGCGTCTTCCCGATCCTGAGTCTGAAGGCGCTGAGCTTCGCGAACCGGGGCGGTGACCGTGCCGGGATGCGACGGGACGGGCTGGCGTTCGGCGCCGGGGTGGTCCTCTCGTTCCTGGTGGTGGCCGGGATCCTGATCGTGATCCGGGCCGGCGGTGCGGAGGTCGGCTGGGGCTATCAGCTCCAGAGTCCGACCGTCGTGGCGCTCCTGGCGGCGCTCATGGTCGGGATCGGGCTCTGGCTCGCCGGCGTGGTGGAGCTGGGGGCATCGCTCACCCGGCTCGGCGGGCTCGGCGCGGTCGGCGCCGGCCACGGCGCCGAGGGGGAGGGCTCTTCGTTCATGACCGGTGTGCTGGCCACCATCGTGGCCACGCCGTGCACCGCGCCGTTCATGGGCGCCGCCATCGGCGCGGCCATGGTCCGGCCGATCCCCGAGGCACTGGCCATCTTCGCCGGGCTCGGCGTCGGCATGGCCTCGCCGTACGTGGCCCTCGCCTTCTGGCCGGCCATGGCCGAGCGCCTGCCGAAGCCCGGCCGGTGGATGGAGACGTTCAAGGAGGTGCTGGCGTTCCCCATGTTCGCCGTGGCCGTCTGGCTGGTCTGGGTCTTCGGGCTGCAGACCGGGATGGGTGGGGCCGCGCGCCTGCTCTTCGGGCTCCTTCTCCTGGCGCTGGCCGCGTGGCTCATCGGCCGGTGGCCGGCGACCATGGCCACGCGGCGGGTCCGGCTCGTGACCCGGGGCCTCGCGGCGCTGGCCGTGGTCCTGGCGGTGGCGGCCGGGGCCAGCGGGATCCAGGCGGCCGCGCCGATCCCGGCGGGCGGCGAGTCGGTGGAGCTCACGTGGGAAGACTTCTCCGCCGGGAAGGTCGACGCCTACCGGGCGGAGGGCCGGCCCGTGTTCGTCGACTTCACCGCCGCCTGGTGCATCAGCTGCCAGGTGAACGAGCGGGTGGCGCTCCAGACCCGGCGCGTGAAAGACGCGTTCGCCCGCTACGATGTGGCGCTGCTGAAGGCCGATTGGACCCGGCGCGACCCGGCCATAACGCAGGCGCTGGCCGAGTTCGGCCGCGTGGGCGTGCCGCTGTACGTGCTGTATCCCGGCGGACCGGGCTCCGAGCCCCACATCCTGCCGGAGCTGTTGACCCCGGCCATCGTGCTGGACGCGCTGGAGAGCCGGCTCGGGGAGGCGCCGGAGCGGACGCAGGCCCGGGCCGACGAGGACTGACGAATCGACGAGCGACGAGGGCGCCGCGTACGACGCGAACCCGTCGTCGCATGAACACCGTGATCATCCCCGGAGAACGGAGACACAGATGATGCGACTGGCGATTCTGGCGCTGCTGGCGGCGTTCCCGCTGGCGAGCGCGGCCCCGGAGATCGGGGAGCCCGCCCCGGACTTCACCCTGCCGGACACGTACGGCGAGAGCCACACCCTGTCCGACTACCAGGGCCAGTGGGTGGTGCTCGAGTGGCTGAACTACGGCTGCCCCTACGTCAAGAAGCACTACCGGACGGAGAACATCCCGTCGCAGCAGGAGAAGTGGACGGACGAGGGCGTGGTCTGGCTCGCCATCGTATCCTCGGCCCCCGGCAAGCAGGGCTACTACGAGCCCGCCGAGATGAACGGGCAGAGCGAAGAGTGGGGGAGCAACGCCACCGCCGTGCTCCTGGATCCCAGCGGTGAGGTCGGGATGGCGTACGAGGCCCGGACCACGCCCCACATGTTCGTGATCGACCCCGAGGGCAACGTGGTCTACATGGGCGGGATCGACGACGTCCCCTCCGCCCGCGACGAGGACCTCGAGCGCGCAACCCAGCTGGTGGACCAGGCGCTGACCGAGGCCATGAACGGCCAGGAGGTCAGCCAGCCGACGTCGCGGCCCTACGGCTGCAGCGTGAAGTACCCGTAGGGGCTCGCCTGCGGCTCGCCCCGGGTAGGTCGGCCGCCTGGCGGCGGCCTCCCGGGTAGCGGGCTCACTTCGTTCGCCGCGGGTGGTTCGGCCTGCGGCCTCACGTTTAGCGGCTCACTTCGTTCGCCGTGGGGGACCGGTGGCTTCCCCGTTCGCGGCGCCGGGCGACGCCGTTCCTGCCCCTGTCGCCTCCGACCGGTTCGGCGCACGTTAGGGCGCTATGAATAGCCAGCCAGTGCGGCCCGCCACCGTGAAGGAGGCGCCGGGAGGTCTCGGCACCTTCGGGGGCGTCTTCACGCCGTCGATCCTGACGATCCTCGGCGTCATCATGTACCTGCGGTTCGGGTGGGTGGTGGGGAACGTGGGGCTGATCGGGGCGCTGGCCATCGTCACGCTGGCCACGTCCATCACCTTCCTTACGGGGCTCAGTATCTCCATGATCGCCACCGACCGGCGGGTCCGGATCGGCGGCGCGTATTACATGATCAGCCGGGCGTTGGGGGTCGAGACGGGTGGGGCGGTGGGGATCCCACTCTACTTCGCCCAGGCGCTGAGCGTGGCGCTTTACACCGTGGGGTTCGCCGAGTCGGTGAACCGCACGTTCCCGGCGCTGGACCAGACCGCGGTGGCGCTGGTGGTCACCGTGGGGGTGGCGCTCCTGGCGCTGAAATCGGCGGCGGTGGCCATCAGGGCCCAGTACGTGATCATGGCGGCCATCTTCGTCTCCCTCGTCTCGCTGGTCCTGGGCAAGCCGCTGGAGGCCACGGAGATCGAGATGTTCGGCGCGTCGGCCGCCCGCTCGGAAGGGTTCTGGGTGGTCTTCGCCGTCTTCTTCCCGGCCGTCACCGGGATCATGGCGGGCGTGAACATGTCTGGCGACCTGAAGGACCCGGCCCGGGCGATCCCCGTGGGCACACTGTCGGCCATCGGGGTGGGGTACGTGGTCTACATGCTCCTGCCCATCGTACTGGCCGGCCGCGCCGACGCGGTCACGCTGATCGAGGACCCGCTGATCATGCGCCGGATCGCCTGGTGGGGCGACGCCATCCTCATCGGCGTCTGGGGCGCCACGCTGTCATCGGCCGTGGGCAGTATCCTGGCGGCGCCCCGGGTGCTCCAGGCGTTGGCCCGCGACCGGGTGCTCCCCCGCTCGCTGGCATTCCTCGGGGCCGGGAGCGGCCCGAACGACGAGCCACGGACGGGCACCGCCATCACGCTGGTGGTGGCGGTGGGGGCCGTCATGCTCGGCGACCTCAACGTGATCGCCCCGATTCTCACCATGTTCTTCCTCACCACATATATGGTGCTGAACGTGGCGGCCGGGGTTGAGGGGTTCCTGGGCAGCCCGAGCTTCCGACCGGCGTTCCGGGTCCACTGGTCACTCTCTCTGCTCGGCGCCATCGGCTGTCTGGCGGTCATGTTCCTGATCAACGCCATCGCCACCGTGGTGGCCGCTGTGGTGATCATCGCGATCTTCGTATGGCTGGAGCGCCGTGAGCTGGAAGCCGCCTGGGGCGATGTCCGGAAAGGGCTGTGGATGGCCATGGTCCGGGCGGGGCTCTTCCGGATGACCCAGGGCGAGGACACCAAGAACTGGCGGCCGCACGTGCTGGTGCTCTCCGGGGCGCCGAGCCGGCGCTGGCACCTGATCGACCTGGCCACGGCCATTACCCACAGCCGGGGGCTGATCACGGTCTCCAGCATACTCCCGGAAGGGTCCCGCGATGCGTCGCAGCAGGAGAAGATCGAGGCCACCATCCACGACTACCTCGGCCGCCGGGGCGTCCAGGCCATGGTCCGGCTCACCACCGCCGAGGACGTGTTCGAGGGGGCCGAGCGGCTGGTGGAGACGTACGGTCTCGGCCCGCTGATCCCCAACACCGTGGTCCTGGGCGCCAGCGTGGACGCCGGGAACCGCGACCGCTACTGCCGGATGCTCGAGACCTTCCACAAAGCCCGTCGCAACATCCTGATCCTGCGCACGGACCCCGAGCGCGGGTTCGGCCAGCGCAAGCGGATCGACATCTGGTGGGGCGGGCTCCAGCAGAACGGTGGGCTCATGATGATTCTGGCCTACCTGCTCCGGATCAGCGCCCGGTGGTCGGGGGCGGAGATCGACCTGAAGCTGGTGGTCCAGAGCGAGCAGGCCCGGGAGGCCGCGCAGGAGAACCTCGAGGCCCGCGTCGCCGGGCTGCGGATCGGGGCCCGGCCCCACGTCCTGGTCAGCGATGGCCGCCCGTTTCACGACATCCTCATCGAGGAGTCGGCAGACGCCGACCTCGTCTTCCTCGGCATCGCCGAGCCCGGTGACCACCCCGACTTCCCCACCTACTACGGCAGGCTCCAGGAGATGGCCGACGAGCTCCCCGCCGTGGTCTTCACCCTCGCCGCCCAGGAGCTGCCCTTCGCGGACCTCCTGGAATAGCGGCTCGCCTTCGGCTCGCCGCGGGGAGCGCCTCACTTCGTTCGGCGCGGGTAGCGCTTCGCTGCGCTCAGCGCGGATAGCGCCTCACTTCGTTCGGCGCGTTTAGCTCGCTGCGCTCGCGGTGTTATGATACCGGGGATACCACGTCCGGCGCCGGCCGGCCGAACCTGACGAAGGCAGCATGAAGCGCACGTTCTCGATGGCGGCGATGGCGGTTTTCCTGGCGGTCCCGGCCGCCCACGCACAGGACCACCGTATCAACGTCCGGTGGGAGCCCGACTACCCGGTGCAGGGCCGGCTCTTCCGGGTGGTGGTGACCGCCGATCGGCCGGATCAGCTGATGGGCCTGCGGGGGCAGTTCGCGGGTGAGCGGCTCCACTTCCGGCAGACGGGGGACACGGAGTTCTCGGCGCTGGCCGCGGCGCCCATCGACGCCGACGGTGAGTATCGGATGCCCGTCGCCGCGCACTGGGAGGGCGGCGCCCGGGACTCCCTCTCCATGGCCGTTCCCGTGCGGGCCGGGACATACCGGATGGAGCGGCTCACGGTGGCGCCGGAGTACGGCTCGCCGCCCGATTCGGCCACCCTGATACGGATGCGCCGGGAGGCCGAGCGCGCCCGGGCGGTCTCGCGGGCCTCCCACGAGACGCCGCAGCTGTGGGACGCGGTGACGCACCCCCGGGCCACCCGGATCACCAGCGCCTTCGGTGACGGGCGGGAGTTCAACGGCCAGGTCACCAGCCGGCACATGGGCACCGACTTCGCCGGCGGCGTGGGGGCGCCGATCCGGGCCGCGGCCCGGGGCGTGGTGGCGCTGGTCGACCGGTTCCACCTGGGCGGGAACGTGCTCTACATCGACCACGGCGCCGGGCTGGTCACGGCGTACCTGCACCTGAGCGAGCACCTGGTGGCCGAGGGAGACACGGTGGACGCGGGCCAGCTCATCGGCCGCGTCGGCGCCACCGGGCGAGTGACCGGCCCGCACCTCCACTGGATCGTCCGCTACGGCTCGGTCACCGTCGACCCGCTGAGTCTGCTCGAGCTGGCCGGCGACGGCGGGTGAGGCCACCTCCGCGGCGCCGGCCCCGGACCGGCTCGGGCCGACCTCGCGTCGGAACCGGCTCTTCAGTCCGGCGGCCGGGCCGCCCTCCCATCGGCGCCGTGACGGATCCGTTGCCGGGCAAGGGTCGCCGAAACCGCTGGCGGCCGTAGATTAGGCGGGAAGCCGGGCGCGCCCCGTTCCGTGACTCGCGACCCCGTCCGCCCATGCCACGCATCGACCGCAGGACCTTCCTCCGGGACGCCACCCTCGGCACGGTGGCCGCCACCCTCCTCCCCGACCGCCTCCTGGCCGGGCCGGCCCACCGGCCGCCCGCGTGGTGGCCCATCGACCCGGTCCGGGTCCGGGGCCGGGTCCGAGCCGGGGGCGCCGGCGTGCGGGCCGTGGTCAGCGACGGCCTGGTCACCGCCGCCACCGACGCCGACGGCTATTTCGAGCTGGTCTCCGACGGCCGGCAGCGGTGGCTCTCCCTCACGCTCCCATCCGGTCACCGGGTCCCGACGAACCCCACCGGCACGGCTCGGCTGTACCGGCCCATGGCGGCGAGGGGCGGGGAGATGGAGGTGGTGTTCGACCTGGAGCGCGGCGGCGATGACGACCACGCCTTCCTCCTCCTGGCCGATCCCCAGACGCAGACGCGGTGGGAGATGGACCGGCTCCACGCCGAGACCGTGCCCGACATCCGCCGGACCGTGACGGGGCTCGACGTCCCGGTCTTCGGCGTGGCGTGCGGCGACATCATGTTCGACGAGCTCTCGCTCTACCCAGAGTACGAGCGGGCCGTGGCCGCCACGGGCGTCCCGTTCTTCCAGGTGGTGGGCAACCACGACCTCGATTTCGACGGTCGCACCGACGAGGCTTCCACCCTCACCTTCCAGGAGCACTTCGGGCCCGCCCGCTACTCCTTCGACCGGGGCGAGATCCACTACGTGGTCCTCGACGATGTCTTCTGGAATGGCGTGTCGTACATCGGCTACCTCTCCGCCGACGCGCTGGTCTGGCTCGCCGCCGACCTCAAGCACGTGGAGCCCGGCCGCACCGTGGTGGTCCTCCTCCATATCCCGGTCCTGCCCACCTCGCACATCCGGGGCGGCGGGGAGCGGCCGAACCCGAGCGTGTCGGTCACGAACCGGGAGGCCCTCTACCGGCTCCTCGAGCCGTACACCGCCCACGTCCTCTCCGGACACACTCACGAGTCGGAGCACCCGCGCCACGGCGGGCTCCGGGAGCACGTCAACGGCGCCGTGTGCGGCGCGTGGTGGAGCGGTGACATCTGCTACGACGGCACGCCCAACGGCTACGGTGTCTACCGGGCCCGGGGCAGCGAGCTCCGGTGGCGCTACAAGGCGACGGGGCGGCCCGACGGCTACCAGCTCAGGGTCTACCCCCGGGGCTCGGACCCCCACGCGCCCCACGAGCTGGTGGCCAACGTCTGGTTCGCCGACGAGGACTGGACGGTGGTCTGGTACGAGGGCGGAGACCGCCGGGGCGCCATGGCTCGCCGCGTGGGCCTCGACCCGCTCTCGGCGGCGCTGCACACGGGCCCCGAGATCCCGTCGCACCGGCCGTGGGTCGACCCGGTCCCCACCGGCCACATGTACTACACGCCGGTAGCTCCGGACGCCCGGGACATCCGGGTCGAGGCCACTGACCCGTGGGGCCGCACCTTCACCGCCCGCCCGGAGCCCGTCCCGAGCGCCGGCTGATGATCCGGCGCCCTTGTCGGGCCCCGGGGCGAAGTCGCGCCCGGAGCCCGGCGCCGTCGTCGCCTGCCGTCTACCAGGCGCCCAGGATCGCGCCCATGAGGGTGAACGCCAGGATCTGGTAGCCGGCGTCGATCCCCCAGAGCGCGAACGGCCGCTGCTCGAAGAGGTAGACCACGCCCATGGCGGTGGCCACGAAGAGGGCGCCGGCCATGAAGCCGGCGAAGGTGCCGAACGCGAGCGTCGCCTGCGGCCCGATGAACATGGCCAGCGCGAACGCGGTCACGAGCTGGAGGAGGAACGCCAGCCCGAACGTCCGGCCCATGTTGGCGCTCGCGGCCTTCTCCTCGGTCATCCCCGCGGCGGCCATCCACGGCTTTCCCACCAGGGGGCCGTACCAGAGGGCGCCCAGGGCGAATGTGGCGGCGGCGGCCACGAAGACGGCCAGCCAGTTGATGGTGGCGAGAACGGAGCCAGTTTCCATGCAGGATCCTCCGGGGCTCGGGGGGGCGACCCGTGCCGGTCGGGGGTGCCGGTCGGGTGCGTTCCTGATGCTAGCGCGTCTTCGCGGCGCGGGCCAGCGGCTCCCGGCGGCTCCTGGCGGATCGAGGGCCGGCTCCGTGGCGGACGCGGACCCCGCCCCCCTCGCCTGACCTTCCGCCACTTGCGCGGTGGCCCCCTCCCGACCGACCCTTCTGCTGCGACCCGTTTCCTCCTTCCCCCCACGTCATGCGGAACATCGCCATCGCCGTCGGCCTCGTGGCCGGCCTCCTCCTCGGTGTCATCGCCGCCCTCACGGAATGGGCGCCGCTCCTGGCCGTGGCCACCGGCTCCGCCCCCCTCGGTGACCTCTTCATCAACGCCATCCGGATGGTGGTGATCCCGCTGGTGGCGGTGGTCGTGTTCGAGGGCGTGGCCAAGCTCGGGGACCCCCGGAAGCTGGGCCGGTTGGGAGGTGGGGCGCTGGCCTACTTCTGGCTCACCACCATCGCCGCCATCGTCATCGGGATGGCCTTCATGGCCGTGGCCGTGGGCTTCGCGCCCGCCATGGCGCCACCGCCCGCGGACCCCGCGTCCGTCCCCGAAGTGCCCGGGTTGGTGGAGATGCTCATCGGGCTGGTCCCGGCCAACCCCATCGCGGCGGCCGCCGAAGGGCGGCTCCTGCCGCTCCTGGTCTTCACCGTGCTGTTCGGCGCGGCGGCGTGCACCCTCGAGACCGGGAAGCGGCAGCGGCTGGTCGACCTGGCCGAGGCGGCGGGGGAAGCGTTGATCCGGCTGGTGGACTGGATCCTCTGGATCGCGCCCGTGGGCGTGTTCGGCCTCGCGGCGCCGGTGGCCGTCGAGAGCGGGCTCGCCGTCCTCGGCACGCTGGCGGTCTACGTCCTCGCCATCATCGCCGGCCTGGTGGTGTTCGTGGCCGTGATCTACTTCCCCGCGGTCCGGTTCCTGGGGAAGATGGAGTTCGGACCCTTCGTCGAGGGCACCGCCGCCGGCACCATGGTGGGCTTCGGCGCCACCAGCTCCATGGCCGCGCTCCCGGTACTCCTGGAGTCGGCCGAGGACGAGCTCGAGCTCTCCCCCGAGGTGAGCGGCCTGGTGCTGTCGCTGGGCGCGTCCATCGACCGGGCCGGCAGCGCCCTCTTCCAGGGCGCCGCCGTGGTCTTCCTCGCCCACCTCTACGACGTACCCCTGCCCCCGTCCGTGGTGGTGGCTGTGCTGCTGGCCGTCTTCCTGGCATCCATGACCGTGGCGCCCATCCCCAGCGCGTCCATCTTCACCCTCGCCCCCGCCCTGGCCGCCGCCGGGGTCCCCACCGCCGGCCTCGGCCTGCTCCTCGGCATCGACCGCATCCCCGACATGTTCCGGGCCGGCGTCAACCAGGTGGGCCACATGTCCGCCGCGGTGGTGGTCGAGCGACTGGCGGACCCGCCGGACCGCGCCCCCTGACCCGCCTCCGTCGCGCTCGTCGCGTCGTCGCGGTGAATTTCTCGCCTGCCGCCGCGCGGCCGTTTAGCTTGTCGGCCAGCCCCGCAACCCTGAGCCGAGGAGAACGTCGTGGAAACACAGACCGGGCGAGCCGCAGGGCCGGCCGTGGAGCCGTACGAGCGAGAGACCCTGGCGGCCGTCTTCCTGGGCGCCGTGGACCGGTTCGGCGCCGGGGAGGCGTTCCGGTGGAAGGAGGGCGGGGCCTGGCACAGCCTGACCCACGACGAGGCGCTGGACCGGGTCTCCCGGCTCGTGGCCGCGCTCCGGGCCCGGGGCGTGCGCCGCGGGGACCGGGTGGCACTGCTGTCGGAGAACCGGCCCGAGTGGGCGCTCACCGACTTCGGCTGCGCATGCGCCGGCGCCATCAGCGTGCCGGTCTACCCGTCGCTCCCCGCCGACCAGGTGGGCGTGATCCTCGAGGATGCCGAGCCGACGGTGACCATCGTGTCGACCGTCGACCAGGCGGAGAAGATCCTGGCCGTCCGCAACCGGGTGCCGGCGCTGACCCACGTGGTGGTGATGGACCCCGAAGGACCGCGCTCCGCCGCCGATGTCGGGGCCGGCGCCCCGGACCTCACGGTGGAGACGTGGGGAACGCTCATGGAGACGTCGCCGGAGCCGGGCTTCCGGGAAGAGGCGCTCCGGACCTCGCCCGGTGACCTGGCCACGCTGATCTATACGTCGGGGACCACGGGTGTGCCGAAGGGCGCCATGCTGACCCACGGCAACCTGGCGTACATGGTGGCCGGCACGCGGCAGCACCGGACCGTGCCCGCCGGTCCCGAAGACATCGCCCTCTCGATCCTGCCTCTTTCCCACGTGCTGGAGCGGGCCGCATCCCTCTATTTCTGGGATTCCGGCGCCGTCATCGCCTACGCCGAGTCCATTGACGCGGTCTCGGAGAACCTCCTCGAGATCCGGCCCACCCTCATGGTCTCCGTGCCCCGCCTCTTCGAGAAGATCCACCAGAAGGTGGTGGGCGGCGGCGGCCTCAAGGGCAAGATCGCCCGCTGGGCGTCCGACGTGGGCGGCCGGGTGGTCGACCGGCGCCTGGACGGCCGCGCGCCGGCGCTCCTCGATCGGGTCCGGTTCGCCATGGCCGACCGGCTGGTGTTCAGTAAGCTGCGGGAGAAGACCGGCGGCCGGCTTCGCATGTTCATCTCCGGGGGCGCGCCGCTGGCCGCCGACGTGGCCCGGCTCTTCTTCGCCGCCGGGATGCCGATACACGAAGGGTACGGGCTGACGGAGACGTCGCCGGTGCTGGCGGCGAACCAGCCGGGGCACGTGAAGCTCGGAACCGTGGGCCGACCGTATCCCGGCGTGGAGCTCCGGATCGGCGACCAGGACGAGATCCTGGCGAAGACCCCCGGCCTCATGAGCGGCTACTGGAAGAACCCCGACGCCACGGCGGCCGCCATCGACCCGGACGGCTGGTTCCACACCGGGGATGTGGGCGTCATCAGCGACGACGGCTACCTCACCATCGCCGACCGGCTCAAGGACATCATCGTCACCGCCGGTGGCAAGAACCTGGCGCCGCAGCCCCTCGAGCTGCACGCCACCCGCTCCCCATTCGTGGCCCAGGCCGTGGTCATCGGAGACCGGCGGCCGTTCCCCGTCCTCCTGGTGGTCCCGGACTGGGAGCGGCTCGATCAGTGGAGCGCCGAGAAGGGGGTCGACGTGACCGACCGGAGCGCCGCCGTCGAGGACCCGCGCGTCCTCGCGCTCCTCGAGGCCCAGACCCTCGGCCGGATGGACCGCTTCGCCCGCCACGAGACGCCGAAGCGGGTCGCCGTCGTCGCCGAGGAGTTCACCGTCGAGGACGAGCTGCTGACACCCACGATGAAGGTCCGGCGCCGGGCGGTGGAGGCCCGCTACGCCGAGCGCATCGAAGCGCTCTACGAACGGGCGGGCACCGAGTTCCACGGGGAGAAGAACTAGCGGCCCCGCCTCCGGCGGGCGGCTACAACATGGTTGCCTAGTTGATCCTGCCGAGCAGCTCCTCGCCCACTGCGTCCTTGTGCAGCATCACGTTGAGCACCCGGAGCGCGAGCCAGTCGCCCCGCATCCAGACGTAGCCCCGTCGCCCGGTGGCTGTGCCGTGGGAGTTCTTGATCAGGTACCAGTCGTGGCCATCCACCACCCGGTGGTCCACGGCGTGGACCAGGTGGTCGTCGGTGGTCCGGCGCTCCTCGAAGTCCCGCTGCCGCGTGTCCTGGTCGAGCATGTAGCCCGGCGTCATGGCGGGGTGGATCACGGCGATGCCCGCCCGGTTCCATTCGGCGCCCATGTCGCCCCAGTCGGTGTCCACCGCCACCGAGTAGCCCCGGTCCAGCGCGCGGTTGATGGTCCGGACGAACGCGTCGAGGGGGACGTTCACGTACCGGTCGTAGTCCCACCAGTTGTCCGGCACGTCCACCTCGCCGTACGCGTAGAACGGCTCGCTGGTGTAGCTCATGAGCTGCACGTAGTCGTCCGGGTTCAGCCCCAGGTAGTCGGTGGCATACTCCTCTGGCGTCATGGTGCGGCCGTCCACCTCCACCCGGCTCGGCGGCGGCGCCAGGTGCCGGTCCAGCACCTCGCGGACCGCCCGCACCGTGCCCTCCACGTCCCAGCCGCTGTCATCGGCGTCGGCCATGGCCGCCAGCAGCTCCCGCGTCATCTGCCGCGAGTTCTCCGGCTCCGGGTACGCGCGGTCGGGGACGAGCCCGTAGTCCCGGACCACCCGGATCACGTCGTGGGGCAGCCCGCCGTCGCCCAGCGGCACCTCGCCACGGCGCGGGTGGAACCCCTCGCCCCGGCGCGTAGCGTACTCCCGGGCCTTCTCCACCCACGCCCAGTAGACCACGTAGTACTCGCTGATGTCCAGCTCCTCGCCGGCCTCCGCCAGGGCGGCCGCCAACTCCGTGTTCTGCCGCAGTACCTCGCTCTCCAGGAACGAAACGGTGGCGAAGCTCCAGCACGTCCCGCCCCGCTGGCTCTTGATGGATGTGTGGGCGATGTCGGTGCCCAGCCAGTTGGGCGCGTGGATCTGGTCGAAGAAGGCCTGCCGCTCCGCGGCGTTCTGCTGCGCGGCCAGCGGGGTGGCCAGCGGGGTGGCCAGCGGGGTGGCCAGGAAGAGGGCCAGTCCGGCCAGAACGCCGAGCCCCCGGTGTATACGATGCGTCATGGATCACGGCTCCGTCTGTATTTCGGCGCCGGCAGGGGCTCACGTAGAATGGCGGACCTCGCCGGCGGAGGAAAGGGGCAGTAACGGCGGCGACCCCGCCTGCGGCGGGACCCCGGTTCGCCCGTTGTTGAAGGCGAGCCCGCACCGTACCGTAACGGGGCGACGCCCGCACGGCGGGCCGACCGCACCGAACCGATCCGGAGATCACCCATGATACGCATACTCCGCCGACTCCTCGTCCTCGCCGTCGCCCCGGCGATCCTCGCCCCGCCGGCTGCCGCGGCCCAGGAGCCGGCACCGCTGACCGTCGGCCAGACCGTGACCGACTCCCTTGCCGCCGCCGAGACCGACACCTTCACCCTCCAGCTCGACGCCCACCGCTTCGTCCTCGGCGAGGTCGACCAGCAGACCGTGGACGTGGTGATCACCGTGGTCGGCCCCGACGGCCAGCGCATCACCCGGGTCGATTTCTCGGCCCGCGGGCCCGAGGTCTTCCAGTTCGACGCCGAGGCGGCGGGCGAGTATCGGATCGAGCTGACGCCGTTCGAGGACGAGACCGGCCGCTACGCGCTTGTGATCCGCCGCGACGAGGCCATCGCCGCCGACCCCGAGGACCGGGTCGACCAGCTCATGGCCACCTACGACGGTGATGCCCCCGGCGGCTACGTCGGCGTGGTGGAGGACGGCGAGCTGATCTTCGCGAAAACGTACGGGATGGCCGACCTGACGTACCACATCCCCTTCGACCTGGACACGAAGAACAACATCGGCTCCACGTCCAAGCAGTTCACCGCGTTCGCCATCCTCCTGCTGGAGGAGCGGGGCGAGCTCTCCCTCGACGACGACATCCGGGTCCACATCCCCGAGCTCCCCGCCTTCGACGACACCGTCCGGATCCGGCACCTCCTCACCCACACCAGCGGCTACCGCGAGTTCGTGAACGCACTGGCGCTGGCCGGGCGCCGGGTGGATGAGGGAGACTTCATCGCCCGCTGGGAGGTGGTCGACCTGATCCAGCGGCAGCCCGAGCTCCAGAACGAGCCCGGCTCCGAGTTCAACTACAACAACTCCGGCTTCTCACTCCTCACGCTGGTGGTCGAGCGCGTCACCGACACGCCGTTCCCCGAGTGGATGCGGGAGAACGTGTTCCTGCCGCTGGGGATGGAGAATACGCGGGTGAAGGCCCACCCCGGGGAGATCGTGGAAAACACGTCCCGCGGGTACGTGCCCGGGGAGAGCGAGTCCGGCTGGCGCGAGGGCCGGGACCTGGGCGCGTCCATGGGCGCCGGCGGGATCTACAGCACGGTGGACGACCTGGCAGAGTGGATGGCCAACTTCGCGTCCCACCGAGTGGGGCCCGCCGACGCCTTCCAGCGGATGACCACCCGGAACGTCCTCACCGATGGCGACACCACCGACTACGGCCTCGGGCTCTTCGTCGACGAGTACAGGGGCCTCCACCGGGTTCATCACGGCGGCGCCGACATGGCCCACCGCTCCATGATCGAGTTCTTCCCCGCACTGAACGCCGGCGTCATCGCCGAGTCCAACAACGCCACCTTCGACGCCGCCGGCATCGCCAACGACGTGGCCGAGGCGTTCTTCGGCGAGCACATGGAGCCCGAGGACGACGACGAAGCCGGCGGACAAGCCACCGTCGCCCATACCGCGCCCTTCGACCCCGACAGCTACCAGCCGGCCGACTTCGAGCCCCTCGAAGGCCGCTACGCCCTGGACGCGGCGCCCCAGTTCATCCTCTCCTTCTTCGTGGAGAACGACACCCTCTGGACCCGGGCGACGGGTCAGCCGAAGGCGCAGATCGAGCCCACCTCCGACTCCACCTTCCGGCTCCTCGTGGTCGACGCCAGCGTCACCTTCCACCGCAACCCCGATGGCACCGCCGACTCCCTGACCCTCCACCAGAACGGGAACCACGTCGCCCGCAAGCTGGAGGGGGAGCTCTGGGAGCCCACGCCGGAGGCGCTGGAGGCGTACACCGGCCGCTGGTTCAGCGAAGAGCTCCAGACCTTCTACCACGTAGCCGTGGAGGACAGCACCCTCGTCATCCGGCACCGCCGCTACGAGGACCCGCTGCAGCTGTCCCCCGGCGACGAGCCCGACCACTTCTCCGGCACCTTCCCCGTGGCCACCGCCGAGTTCGTGCGGAACGACGCCGGCGAGATCGTGGCGCTCCTGGTGGGAAGCGGGCGGACGCGCGACGTGCGGTTCGAGAAGGTGGAGGGCATGTAGGCACACGTCGGGGCGAACGCCCGATGAACCGCGGAGCCGCGAAGGCGCGGAGCACACGCGGAGAACTTCTTTTGAGTTTGATCCGGGCACGGCAGGCTGGGCGGCGGAAGACGCCCCGGCCTCTCGTACGCTTGTTGCACCCTTTCACACCCGAGCAGGGAGGCGC
>CAZSBL010000057.1:0-19712 GCA_964605205.1 uncultured Gemmatimonadaceae bacterium | reverse complement strand
AACGTGGCCTTGGTGGGAAGCGCCCGCTCCTCGCCGTCGCGGATCAGGACGTTCTCGCCGGGTGCGCCCTCGCCGCCGCCGGCCAGCCCCCGGGGCGCGACCCGGCGGCGCTCGCTCAAGAGGCTGATGTCGCCATCGGCCAGGAGCTCGATCTCGCGGTGAAGTCCATCGCCGCCGGGGTGCTTCCCGGCGCCACCGGTGCCCCGCCGGATCGAGTACTCGCGCACGCGGAACGGGTAGGCGTGCTCGAGCGCCTCGATCGGCGTGTTCAGCGAGTTGGTCATGTGGACGTGGACGCCGCTGAGGCCGGGGCCGTCGCCGCCGCCACCCATTCCGCCGGCCATGGTCTCGTAGTAAGCGAACGGCTGGCCCGAGCGCGGATCGATCCCGCCTACGGTCAGGTTGTTCATGGTCCCCTGGCTCTGGGCCGCGGCGATCTCCGGCACGGCCTGCGCCAGCGCCAGCAGGAGCACGTCGGTGATCCGCTGCGACGTCTCCACGTTTCCGCCCGCCACGCTGGCCGGCGGCCGGGCGCTGACCAGCGTCCCCGGCGGGACGGTCAGCGTGAGGGGGCCCATGGCGCCGCCGCCGGCCGGGAGCGGCTGGTCCAGGAGCCGCTCGACCACCACCCGGAGCGCGTACCGGGTGGCCGATGCGGTGATGGCCTCCACGGCGTTGATCCCGCCCCGGGCCTGTGGCGCGGTGCCGGTGAAGTCGGCTTCCACCTCGTCGCCGGAGATGTTGAGCCGGAGCCGGATCGGGAGGGGCTCCGGCCAGGAGGACGACGCGCTGTCGTCGTCAACGACACCGTCGTCCTCCATGAAGTCTTCGGCCTCGTACGTGCCGTCGGGGATCTCGGCGATCCCGGTCCGGAGCAGCCGGTCGGCGTACTCGAGGAGCCCGGCCATGGCGGCCCGGAGCTCGGTCACACCGCGACGGGCGGCCAGGTCTTCCAGGCGACGGCGGCCCGCCACCAGCGCGGCGAGCTGGGCGTCCAGGTCGCCTTCCCGCTCCCCGGGCGTGCGTACATTGGCCAGGAGCAGCCGCCACACGTCGTCGACCTTCCGACCGTCGACCATGAGCCGGACGGCCGGGATCCGGAGTCCCTCCTGATAGATCTCGGTGGCCAGCGGCATGGAGCCGGCGGCCATCCCGCCCACATCGGCGTGGTGGGCCCTGGCGGCCACGTAGGCTATGAGGGTGGCGTCGATGTAGACGGGCGCCACCACGGTGATGTCCGGCAGGTGGGTCCCGCCGCGGAACGGATCGTTGAGCGCCGCCACGTCGCCGGGGGCGAGGGTGCCGAGCTCGGCGAGGGCGGCCTGGACGCTCATGGGCATGGCGCCGAGGTGGACGGGCATATGGTCGCCCATGGCCACCGGGTCGCCGGCGGTGTCGAAGAGGGCGCACGAGTAGTCGCGCCGCTCCTTGATGTTCGGCGAATACGCCGAACGTCGCAGCGTGGCGCCCATTTCCTCGGCCAGCGCCGTCAGCAGATGGCGGTAGATCTCGAGGCGGACGGGATCGCGGATCGGCTCGGGAGTTTGCATCATGGGGACGGTCCTCTACATTCTGGGGCTGGCACCATTCTTTCCGTCCAGTGTACGGTGCGGTGGGCCAAAGACAACTTCGAGTCCTTTGATAGTATAGGGAGGCACGCTTGGGTAAACACGATCGTACGACGCTGGACAAGGCTCGCGATGAGCTCTTCAGCCACATCAACCGGTGTGGCGTGCTCGAGGCGACCGATGACCAGCAGAAAGAGTGGCTGGATGACACGCTGCAGTTCATCGAGGAGCGGTACCCCGCCCTGTCGAACGCGGAGCTGAAGCAGCTGGAGCAGCTCGGGATGCGCTACTGCCGTCCCGTGATCCGGCACGGCAAGGCCAACACGGCGCCCTCGGAGTGGAAGGAAGGCGCCACGGCCTGACGCGGTCATAGCTGCACGGTCGGACGCCGGCACAGCCCAATGTGCCGGCGTTCGTACATCCGCCACCCGCCTCCGCCGCCCCGGCGGCCCTAAAGGTCGCCGGCCATCTGCCGACAATGGGATTGGGAGGAGGTTCCATGGAAGCGGATGCAGTGAGACAACCCGGGATCGAGATCGGCGATGCACCGGCCATCGGTCCCGCGTTGGTGGTCGATGACCAGCCGGCGGTGGCGGCCACGGTGGCCAAGTGGCTCGAGCGGGAAGGGATGACGTGCCATGTGGCCCACTCGGGCCGCGAGGCGCTGGAGAAGGTGGAGCAGGAGTCGTACGGGTTGGTGTTCGCCGACGTGCACATGCCGGGCGAGTCGGGGCTGGACCTGGCCCGGGAGCTGAAGGCCCGGGACCCCACGATCCAGGTGATCATCATCACCGGGAGCACTACTCTCAAGACGGCGGTGGAGGCGCTCCGGATCGACGCCGATGACTACCTGGTCAAGCCGTTCGACCCCGCGGCGCTCCTGCACGCCACCCACCGGGCCCGCGAGCACCGGCGGCTCCTGATCGAGAACCGGTCGTACCGCCGGGAGCTGGAGAACCGGGTCCGGCAGCAGGCGCAGCGGCTGGAGCGGCTCTACCTTTCGAGCATCCTCTCGCTGGTCAAGGCGCTGGAGGCGAAGGACCCGCACACGCGCGGGCACTCGGATCGCGTGGCCCGCTACGCGCTGGCGCTCCTCGATCGGCTCGGCGGCGTGGACCGTGAATCCCTGGAGGTGGGGGGTCAGCTCCACGACATCGGCAAGATCGGTGTGCAGGGCGGGCTCCTCCGGAAGAACGGGCCGTTGGAGCTCTCCGAGCGCGAGCACATCGAGTCGCACCCGGTGGTGGGGGTCGAGATCCTGACCCCGCTCCTGGACGACCCCACGGTCCTCAATGTGGTCCGGCACCATCACGAGCGGTGGGACGGCGACGGCTACCCCGACGGGTTGGCCGGTGACCAGATCCCCCTCGGCGCCCGGATCGTGGCGGTGGCCGACGCCTTCGACGCCATGACCACCGCACGGCCATACCGGGCCGCTCTGACGCCGGAAGACGCGGTCCGGGAGATCGAAACCGAGGCCGGCCAACAGTTCGACCCCGGGATCGCCGGCCACGCGGCGGACGCTCTCGCCTCCCGGGTCGCGCGGGCATCGTGATGCGGGGCGCGGTCCTCCTGGTCGACGACGACGGCGGGGTCCTCACCCTCCTCTCCCGCTTCTTCGAGAAGCGCGGCTGGGGCATCCTCCGGGCGGCCACCGGCGAGCGGGCACTGGAGCTCTACGCCATCGAGCGGCCGGAGCTGGTGCTCCTCGACCTGGATCTGCCGGATATGAACGGCCTGCCCGTGCTGCGCCGGCTGAGGGAGCTCGACGAGGAGGCCCGGGTGATCATGCTGACGGGTCACGGTGATATCGAGACGGCGGTGGAGGCAATGCGCCTCGGCGCGGAGAACTTCCTGACCAAGCCGGTGGAGCTCGATCACCTGGCGGCCGTGATCGAGGGGCAGGAAGAGCGGATCCAGCTGCGGCACGCGGGCCAGGCCGCACACGGGGGCAGCGAGGTCACCCTCGGCCCATCGCTGGGGATGCGCGAGATCGAGGACCGGATGAACCGGATCGCCGCCGGCGACGGGACGGTGCTCCTCCAGGGCGAGACGGGGACCGGGAAGGGGTGGGTGGCCCGCCGGATCCACGATCGCTCCGTCCGCCGGGGCCGGCCGTTCGTCGAGGTCAACTGCGGCGGGCTGAGCGCCACCTTCCTCGACTCGGAGCTGTTCGGCCACGAGAAGGGTGCCTTCACCGACGCCAAGGAGCGGAAGCAGGGACTCTTCGAGGTGGCCGATGGTGGGGCCATCTTCCTCGACGAGGTGGGAGACCTGGCGCCGGAGCTCCAGCCGAAGCTGCTCAAGGTCCTCGAGAACCGGACCTTCCGGCGCCTCGGCGGCACCCGGGAGATCCAGGTCGACGTCCGGCTCATCGCGGCCACGAACCGCGACCTGACCACCGGGATCCACGATGGCTCCTTCCGCGAGGACCTGTACTACCGGCTGAACGTGCTCCCGCTCACCCTGCCGCCCATGCGGGAGCGGAGCCACGAGGATATCGCCTGGATGGTCCACCGGGTCCTCGATGACCTGACGGAGACGATCCGGGGCGGGCCCGACGCCATCAGCGAGGAAGCGCTCCAGCTGCTGGTCCACTACCGGTGGCCGGGCAACATCCGGGAGATGCGGAACGTGCTCGAGCGGATCCTGATCCTGGCCGCCGACGCCACTGAGATCCAGCCCCGGCACCTGCCCGCGGAGATGCGCGACCGGGGGGGAGCCCCCACCGGGAACGGGGGGGAGCCGCTCACGCTGAAGGAGGTCGAGCGTCGTCACATGGCCCGGATCCTCGAGCGCACGGAAGGGAACCGCTCCCAGGCCGCCCGCGTCCTCGGGATCTCCAGGGCCGCCCTCTACGACAAGATGGATCGTTACGGGCTCCGCTCCGTGGGGCGGTAGCGCCTCCTCCGCCCGACTGGCATCACCCCCGCCGGCTTCCTAGCTTCGCCTCCAGCCCCCGCCATTGATTACCCGAACCCTGAAGAGGCAGCCATGACGTCTCGACGCGATTTCATCCGGGTCACCGGCGCCGGCCTCGGCGCCGCCGCTCTCGGTTCCGTTCCCCGCACCCTCGAAGGCGCGCCCTACGTCCGCACCCGCGCCGTCGAGCCGGTGGTGGTGGCCAGCGCCAACGGGCGCCACGCCGTGCGCCACGCCCTCGAGGTGATCCGCAGGGGTGGCGACACGCTCCAGGGCGTGGTCGAGGGCGTGAACCTGGTGGAGCTCGACCCCGAGGATATGAGCGTCGGCTACGGCGGTCTGCCCAACGAGGAGGGGGTGGTCCAGCTCGACTCGTCGGTCATGCACGGCCCGTCTCGCGGCGCCGGCGCGGTGGCCGCCCTCGAGGGCGTGAAGACGCCGTCGCGGGTGGCGGTGGCGGTGATGCGGTACACCGACCACGTCCTGCTGGTGGGCGACGGCGCCCGGCAGTTCGCCCGGCAGATGGGCTTCGAGATCCACGACACGCTCCTCACCCCGGCGGCGCGGGCCCGGTGGATGCGCTGGAAGGCGTCGGTTTCCGACCGCGACGACTGGCTCACGGGCAGCGAGACCATGCTCGGCGAGTCACCGCTCTTCGAGAACCTCACCACGCCGTACCGGAGCCACGAGGGCGGGCACGAGCACGAGGGCGGGATGCACGACGAGTACACCCTGGAGCAGGGGCTGCTCGAGTCGTACGACGGTGTGCGCCCCTGGGGCACCATCAACTGCAGCGCCGTGGACGCGGACGGGAACCTGTCCGGCGTCACCACAACCAGCGGGCTGGCGTGGAAGATCCCGGGCCGCGTGGGCGACTCGCCGCTCATCGGCTGCGGACTCTACGTGGACAACGACGTCGGCGCCGCCGGCTCCACGGGCCGCGGCGAGGCGGTGATCAAGACGCTGGGCGGCCACACCGTGGTCGAGATGCTGCGCCAGGGGATGAGCCCCACCGACGCGGCGCTGGCCGCGCTCCGCCGCATCGTGCGGTTCACCGAGGCCCAGCCGCGGCTCCAGACCGACGACGGCCGGCCCGCCTTCCAGGTCAACTACTACGTGGTGAACAAAGCCGGTGAGTATGGTGCCGGAGCGATCTGGCCGAGCCGGTACGCGGTGGCCACCGGCGATGTGGCCGAGATCCGCGACAGCGCCTATCTCTTCGAACGCTAGCGGGGCTGGCAGGGGCATCCGGCACTGATTACATTCAAACGACCGCTGAGGCGGTCCTTCCGAAATCTCGATCCGTCCATTTCCACTGGACCTGGAGGCGCCGCTTATGCTCACACCGTTCCTCAGCTCAGAAGAGTATGATGAACGTGCGCACAAGCAGTATGACCGCGGTGAATACGACGAAGCACTCGCAACGCTGAAAGAAGGTCTCCAGCTCTACCCTCATGCCGTCGAGCTTCACGTGGGGCTCGGCTATATCCGCCTGGCCCGGGAAGAGTACGCCTGGGCGCGCCGCGCCTTCGAAAAGGCCCTCGTCCTCGACCCCGATGACGATGACGCCCGAGTGGGACTCGGCGAGACGCTGCTCCGGTTCGGGCGCTACGACCAGGCCCGGGCGCTTTTCGACCGCGTGCTCGCCGGGCCCTCGGGCAATGACCCCGAGCTCCTCCTGGCTATGGGCCGGGCGCTGTACCGGGACGGGCGCTTCCACGAAGCCCGCGACGCCTTCGAGGCCGGCCTCGAGGTCTTTCCCGCCGACGCCGAGCTCGCGGCCGCGCTCGGGTTCGCGCTCCACCGGCTCGGACACCAGGACGCGCTGGACCACCTGCGCCGGGCCATCGAGCTCGATCCCGGATACCTGGAAGCCCGGGTCTATCTGGCCCACCTCCTGTACGATGCCGGCGACTGGGCCGGCGCGCTGGAGGGCTTCGCCGCGCTGGCCCCCGCGGAACACTGGGACATCCTGGCGGTCTGGCGCCTGATCGAGTTGAAGCGATCGGTGGGCGGTCTCGGGGCGAAGGACCCGGAGCTGATGATCTGGCAGGACCGCCTCGATCAGCTGGAGGAGGAGACCGACCCCATCGACGAGCTGCTGGCCGAAATCGAGATCGCCGCATACGAGATGGCGGCCGAGACGTGGGGCGGCTCGACCGAGACACCAGCGGACCGGCGCCCGGAGCATCGGGTCCGACTTTCCAACGGGACCGTGCTCGAAGGATCGTGGCGGGAGATCGTGAGGCAGCTCCGGGACCAGGCCGGGCGTGACGATGAGTCGGTCGACCAGTTCATGAAGCGATGGGCCGACGACGCCCGCATCAGGATCGGGGTGGGCGTCCCCGCGGACGATGCCGAGGGTTTCCTCCTCGCCCACGCGCGGGCCGGGCTCCTCACCATCGAGCGGTAGCCGCTCCCGGCCTACCATTTCCCTTGCCATCCCCGCCAGGGCGGCCTACCGTACACGGGCTGTCCCGGGCCCCCAGACCGGGCGTCCCGGGCCGTTCCGAGCCTAGGGGAAGGCGTCATGACGGACGAAGTCGTCACACGGCTGTACCGCGCCCTGGTGGAAGAGCTCCGCCAGCGTGGGCACCCCGAGGGGCAGCCGCTCAAGGTCTCCGAGCTCTACCAGGACCTGGTGCCGTACCGGGCCGTTCGGTCCACGTTGGGCGTGGAGCTCAACGCCGATTACGAGCACGCGCTGCTCCGGCTCCTGTCCGGGGAGCGGGGGCTCCTCCGGCTCGAGCCCGCCGAGGCCCGGGAGGAGCTGCGCCGGGAGGTCGAGGCGCCCTACCCGTTCGTGGGCCTTTTCCGGAAGTTCTCGGCGTCCAACGTCTGGGTGACCATGCCCGAACGGAAGCAGGAGCCGGCTCCCGCCGCGCCGGAGCTCGCCCCGGAGCCCGAGCCCGAGGCCGAGCCGGAGCTGGAGCCCGAGCCGGAATCCGCACTGGAATCCGAAGGGACGGAAGTGGCAGCCGCGGAGCCATCGGAGCCGGCCCGGGAACCGGCGGACACGCCCCGTACCGCTGGCGGTGCCGATGTGGCGGATGCTCCGGGCCCTCGCCTGGCCGCGCACGCTGATCGCGGCCACAGGGCGGCGGCCGAGCGGGCCCCGGTCCGGATCCATCACGAGGAGTTTCGGGATGACACTGCGGAGCGGATGCTCCACGCCGGCCAGCCGTGCGCGTTCTGCGCCGAGCCGCTGCCCTCGGGCCGGCGGGTCCGGTTCTGTCCCCACTGCGGCGGCGACCAGCGGCTTCAGCCGTGTCCTCGCTGCGAGGCCGTGCTCGAGCGCGACTGGCGCTACTGCATCAGCTGCGGCTCCGAGGTGGGCACCGGCTGATGGACGAGTGCGGGTCGCTGAACGCGCGGCTCGTGCCTTGCAACATGGCACGACACCCGAGGCTTGACCGGGATTTTCGTCCCTTTCCAAGTTCGCGGGCAACCCACGAAAACGACACGAGGAGCAGTGACGATGCGGAGCACGAAATGGCAGGCCTTCATGCTGGCCGGGCTGACGGCGTTCGCGATGGCGTGCGGCGGCGACCAGGGCGGCGGTGAGGCCATGGACGAGGGCGGCGAGACGCCTGCCCAGAGTGATGAGATGATGCAGGAGCCCGTGGATCTTCCCGAGGGCGTCACCATGGAGATGGTGACCCAGGGGCGGCAGCTGTTCAGCGGTGCGGGCGGCTGCATGGCGTGCCACAACCCCAACGCCACCGGCACGCAGCTGGCGCCGGACCTCACCGACGACGAGTGGATCAATATCTCGGGTCGCGATTACGAGGAGATCGTCAGCCTGATCAACTCGGGAGTGCCGCAGCCGGTGCAGCACCCGGGGCCGATGCCGCCCATGGGTGGTGCCAACCTGTCGGCCGAGCAGGTCGACGCGCTGGCGGCCTACATCTTCACGCTGGGCAGCTGAGCCAGCGGCCGGAAGTGGCGAGCGCCGGGGCGCCCTCAGCGGTGTCCCGGCGTTTTCCTTTCACCACGGGGGACCATGGCCAGGATCGCGATCATCCCGGGCGACGGGATCGGGCAGGAGGTGACGGCCCAGGCCGTCCGCGTACTGCGGGCGGTGGACGAGGCCCACGGTCTCGGCCTCGAGCTCGTCGACTGGGACCTCGGCGCCGACCGCTACCTCGACACCGGCGTAACCATCACCGAAGAGGAGATGGCCACCCTCGGCTCGGACTACGACGCCCTCTTCCTCGGCGCCCTCGGCGATCCCCGGGTCCCCGGTAACGAGCACGCCCGCGACATCCTCCTGGGGCTCCGGTTCCAGCTCGACCTGTACGTGAACCTGCGGCCGATCCGGCTTCTGCGCGCCGGCGACTCACCCCTCAAGGACGCCACGCCCGAAGCGCTGGAGATGGTGGTCTTCCGGGAGAACACCGAGGGCGCGTACGTCGGGATGGGCGGTACCTTCAAGGAGGGCACGCCCCACGAGACCGCCATCGAGGAGGATCTCAATACCCGTGTGGGCGTGGAGCGGATAGTACGGGCCGCGTTCGAGCACGCCCGCCATCGCCGGCTGCACCTCACCCTGGCCGACAAGGCCAACGCCATGCGCCACGCCGGCGGGCTCTGGCGCCGCGTCTTCGAGGAGGTGGCCGCTGAGTTCCCGGAGGTGGAGCGTAGGGCCATGTACGTCGACGCGCTGGCCATGGATCTGGTCCTGCGACCGGAACGCTATCAGGTCATCGTCACCTCCAATCTCTTCGGCGACATCCTGAGCGACCTGGCCGCCGGGCTCGTGGGCGGCCTCGGGATGGCCCCGTCCGCCAACCTGCACCCCGGGCGCATCGGCCTCTTCGAGCCCGTCCACGGCTCCGCGCCCGACCTGGCCGGCACCGACACCGCCAATCCTTTCGCAGCGGTGCTGACCGCCGCCCTCATGCTCGAGCACCTCGGCCATGCCGAGGCCGCCGGCGTGCTCGACCGGACCGTCACCGCCGCCCTCGAAGCCGATGCCACCACCCCGGACATTGGCGGCGAGCTCGGTACCACGGCGGTCGGCGACTGGCTGGTGGAGCGCCTCGGCAGCTGAGTCGCGGCCGTCCGGGCTGCGGTGGCCGGGTCGCCCCTGCGCCCGGACATCGAGATGCGAGACGCGGCAGGGGACCCACGGCGAACGTGGCCCGACCCGGATCGCCCCTCATTCGCTCACCGGCGCCGCAGCGTTTCTAGTCACGACCCCACCTCTTTGGTACGTTATATTTCGGCAGCCCCTGTACGCGGACGCCTACTCCAGGAGAATCATGGGAACCCAGGGCCAGGATACCGAGATCGTATTCCTCTCCGGCCGCCGGACGCCGTTCGGCACGTTCGGCGGCACGTTGAAGGACATGACCGCCACGGAGCTGGGTGTGGTGGCGTCACGCTCGGCCATCGAGGAGGCCGGCGTGGAGCCGTCTGACGTCCAGCACGTGCTCTTCGGCAACGCGCTCCAGACCTCCGCCGATGCCATCTACCTGGCCCGCCACGTGGGGCTCCAGTCGGGCGTGCCGGAGGCGGTGCCGGCGCTCACGCTGAACCGGCTGTGTGGCTCCGGCTTCCAGGCGGTGGTGAGCGCGGCGCAGGAGATCCTGCTGGGGCAGGCGGATGCCTGTCTGGTGGGTGGCACCGAGTCCATGAGTCAGGCGCCGCACGTGGTGCGTGGCGCCCGGTGGGGCGCCCTCCGGCTCGGGGAGGCCGGCCAGCACTTCGAGGACCTGCTCTGGCAGTCGCTGGAGGACAGCCAGTGCGGGCTGCCCATGGCCCAGACCGCGGAGGTGCTGGCGGAGCGCTACGACGTGAGCCGGGAGGCCGCCGATCGGATCGCCTACGAATCGCAGCAGCGGGCGAAGCGGGCGTGGGAGGAGGGCCGGTTCGAGGCCGAGGTGATCCCCATGACGGTGCGGACCCGGCGGGGCGAGCAGGAGTTCTACGAGGACGAGCACATGCGCCCCGACACTACCCTCGAAGCGCTGGCCGGGCTCCGGCCGTACTTCAAGAAGGACGGGCTTGTGACGGCCGGGAACGCCAGCGGGATCGGCGACGGCGCCGCCGCCATGGTGGTGGCGAGTGCGGAATGGGCCGAGGCGAAGGGGCTGAAGCCGCTGGCCCGGCTCGTCTCCTGGGGCGTGGCCGGCGTCGACCCGGAGATCATGGGGCTCGGGCCGGCGCCCGCCAGCCGGAAGGCGCTGGCCGCCGCCGGGATGGACCTCGATGACATGGAGCTGATCGAGGTCAATGAGGCGTTCGCGCCACAGGTCGCCGCGGTGCAGAAGGAGCTGGGGCTGGACATGGAGAAGACCAACGTGAACGGGGGCGCCATCGCCCTCACGCACCCGCTGGCCGCGTCGGGCGCCCGGATCACGGTGCACCTGATTCACGAGCTGCGCCGCCAGCGCGCGCGCTACGGGCTGGGCTCGGCGTGCATCGGTGGTGGTCAGGGGATGGCGGTGGTGGTGGAGGCACTCGACTAGAACGCGAGGGGATCTGATGATACCGGTGGCCGTACTGGTGGCAATCGGGGTGGTCACGGGGTTCGGCGCCATGATGCTCCGGGTCCTGCGGGAGTACGAGCGCGCCGTGGTGTTCCGCCTCGGTCGGCTCAAGGCCCCCCGGGGGCCGGGACTCGTCATCCTCTGGCCGTTCGGCCTCGAGCGGATGGAGAAGGTCACGCTCCGGATCGTGGCCATGGATATCCCGCCCCAGGACGTGATCACCCGGGACAACGTTTCCGTGAAAGTGAACGCCGTAGTCTACTTCCGGGTCAGCGACCCGGTGAAGGCGATCGTGGAGATCGAGAACTACCTCTTCGCCACCAGCCAGCTGGCGCAGACCACGCTCCGGAGCGTGGTGGGGCAGGCGGAGCTCGACGAGCTGCTGGCCGAGCGAGACCGGGTCAACACGATCCTCCGGGACCATATCGACGAGGGCACCGACGCCTGGGGGATCGACGTCTCCGCCGTGGAGGTCAAGGATATCGACCTGCCGCAGGAGATGAAGCGGGCCATGGCCCGCCAGGCCGAGGCCGAGCGGGAGCGGCGAGCCAAGGTCATCAACGCCGAGGGCGAGCTCCAGGCCTCGAAGAAGCTGGCCCAGGCCGCCGGCGTCATGTCCCGGGAGCCGGCCTCTATCTCGCTCCGGTTCCTCCAGACCGTGACCGAGATCGCGGCGGAGAACAACTCCACCACCCTCTTCCCGATCCCCATCGACCTCTTCCGGCCCATGATCGAGCGGGCCGCCGAGGCGGTGGACTCGCTGACCGGATCGGAGGAGCCCGAAGCCGGGGACCTCGACGACGACGGGCACACCAGCCTCCCCGGCTCCCGCGGGGAGCTGGGCGCCGGGCTGGCGGCCGCCGAAGACGCCCTCGAGGAGCGCCAGGCCGCCCGGGAGCGCATGGACGCTGACCCGGTCCGTGACGAGGCCCAAAACGGGTCCGATGCGTCCGATGACGACGCGTCCGACCACGGCGCATCGTAGCAGGAACCGTGGCCGACGATCCCACTCGCCCGAAAGGGGGCGCTGAGGCACGCGCCGACCGGAACTCGGCGCGAGGCACCGAGCCCGGCACCGAGCCCGGCACCGAGCCCGGCACCGAGCCCGGCACCGAGCGGGGCGTCAGCCGGGCGGATCTCCAGCTGGTGATCCGCCGGGCGGCGGAACTCTACACCGAAGAGACCGACGCCGACGAGCACCTCTCGGAGGCCGAGGTGCTCCGGATCGCCGACGAGCTGGGGCTGCCCGGTCGCCACGTCCGGCAGGCGCTCTACGAGTTGCCCCGGGGCCGCAGCGAGGGTGGGGTCCTGGAGAAGTGGTTCGGTCCGCCGGCGGTGGTGGGTACCCGGGTGGTCCCCGGCAAGCCCGGGGAGGTGATGGACCGCCTCGAGGATTACCTGGTGACCCGGGAGTTCCTCCAGGTGCTGCGACGGCAGGGCGAGAAGGCGGTGTTCAGCCCCGCCGAAGACGCCATCTCCAACGTGGCCCGTGCAGTCCGGCGACCTCAGCGCCAGTGGCAGGTGGCCCGGGCCCGGCGGGTCCTGGTCGAGGCCCGGCCGATCCCCGAAGAGGAGAGCCACGTCCGGCTCGAGGTGGACGTGGCCAACCGCCGCAACGCCGCAGTGACCGGCGGGCTCGTGGGTGGCGCGCTGGTCGGGCTCCCGCTGGCCGCCGGCGCGTTCTTCCCCGTGGGGCACCTCGTGTTCGATATTGCAGGCGACGCCGCCGGCTACGCGGCCGGTCTGGTGGCCGGCGCCGGCGCCTTCGCCGCCAGTGTGAGCGCCGGCGTTGCCATCGCCCGCCGTCGCTTCGAGGCCCGCCTCGAGGACGCCCGCCTCGAGATCGCCGGGCTCCTCGACCGCCTCGAGGGCGGCCGCACCCTGGACCCGCCCCCCGCCCCCTGGCTCCGCAGCCTGCGGTCCCGCATCGGGGAGGTCATCCGGGGCGAGAGCGAGTAGCGGGTGCGCGCCGTCGTCGCTTGAAGCCCGTCGGGTCACCGCCCATATTCGGCATCCTGATGGACGGCGGGCTCTCCGTCGCACCGAAGCCAACCCACGCGGCCGCGGGCCGCATCGAACGCTGGAGACATCAATGGAGATCAAGAAGGTGGCCGTGGTCGGCTGCGGCCTGATGGGGAGCGGGATCGCCGAGGTGGCGGCGAAGAGCGGCTACGAGACGGTGGTCCGGGAGGTTGACGACGAGCTCCTCGAGAAGGGGCTCGACCGGATCCGGAAGAGCGTGGACCGGGCGGTGGAGAAGGGGAAGCTCGACGCTGGGGACCGGGACGCGGCCATGGACCGGATCACAGGGACCACGTCGCTGGAGGACCTGGCGGAGGCGGACCTGGTGATCGAGGCCATCGTGGAGGATCTGGACGCCAAGACGGAGCTGTTCGGAAAGCTCGACGATATCTGTGGCGACCGGACGATCTTCGCCAGCAACACGAGCTCGCTGACCATCACGGAGATGGCCGCGGCCACGGACCGCCCGGACCGGTTTCTGGGGCTCCACTTCTTCAACCCCGTGCCGGTCATGAAGCTGGTGGAGGTGGTCCGGACCATCGCCACGGGGGAAGAGGCCCACGCCGCGGCGCTGGCGTTCGTGACGTCGCTGGGCAAGGAGCCCATCGAGGCGAAGGACGCCAGCGGCTTCATCGTGAACCGGCTCCTGGTCCCCTACATGCTCGACGCCATCCGTGCGCTGGAGCAGGGGCTCGGCAGCATCGAGGACATCGACAAGGGGATGGAGCTGGGTACCGGCTACCCCATGGGGCCGTTCACCCTCAGCGACTTCGTCGGGATCGACACCCTCTTCATGATCGCCGAGATCATGTACGAGGAGTACGCCGAGACGCGCTTCGCCCCGCCGCCGCTGCTGCGGCGGATGGTCACCCTCGGCTACTACGGCCGGAAGTCCGGTCGCGGCTTCTACGACTACTCCGGCGACGAGCCGACCCCGATCCAGCTCGAGCTCTGACGCCCGGGGGCCGGGGGCTCTCCGCAGCTGGGCTGCCGGCCCCCCGGGCTGAGACGCGGTCGGCCGTCAGCCGCCTTCCGGCGCCGTGTCCGATGGCGCTACCGGCCGGGTCGTGGCCGCCGCCCGGTCGAACGTCTGCCAGTAATCGTTCGGCAACGGAACGAAGAGCTTGGTGTACGGCGACATGGTACCGACTTCGGCGTAGAGGGGCGTGCCCTCGAACTCGCCCACCTTCTCGATTCCCGCCGGGTCGTAGACGGGCTCGCCGGTCGGGATCCAGTTGTAGCCGGCGAAGACCATGGTCCGCCCTTCGGTGAACCAGTCGACGGTGTCGAGATCCACGGGCTCGACCTCGATGGTCGTGTCGAGGGCGGCCTCGCGGCCACCGTCCACATCCGTTTCGCCGCAGCCGGCGATGAGACCCGCGAGCATCAGTATGGCGACGCGTTTCATGACGTTCTCCCGGACTGAATACACAGCACCCGGCAAAAGTGCAGGTTGCGTTCCGTCGGGGGGGGATGAGAGAATACGCGCGACTTTCCAAGGGAGAATACATGGACACCAACACACCCGTCGGCGGCAGCGTCGAGATCCGTGACACCTGGGGCTCGAAGCTGGCGTTCGTCCTGGCGGCGGCCGGGAGCGCCATCGGCCTGGGCAACATCTGGGGCTTCCCCACGGTGGCCGGACAGAACGGCGGCGCCGCGTTCCTCGCCATCTACCTGCTGGCCGTGGCGTTCATCGGTGCGCCCGTCATGCTGGCCGAGCTGATCATCGGCCGGAAGACACAGCGGAACCCCGTGGGCGCGTTCAAGGCACTGGCGCCGGGCTCGGTGTGGGTGGTGGTGGGCGGCCTGGGCGTGCTCACCGGGATCATCATCCTGAGCTTCTACTCGGTGATCGCGGGCTGGACGCTCTCCTACATCATCAAGGCGGCGACGGGTACGTTCACGGCCGGCGCCGACACCGAGGCGATCTTCGGCCACGTGGCCGGTGACGCGGTCCCGGCCATCGGCTGGCACCTGCTGTTCATGATCATCACCGTGGCCGTGGTCCTCGGCGGGGTGCGGAAGGGGATCGAGCGATGGACCAAGATCCTCATGCCCGCCCTCTTCGTGATTCTGATCCTCCTGGTGATCCGGGCCGTTACGCTCCCCGGCGCCGGCGTGGGGCTCGAGTTCTACCTCAAGCCCGACTTCTCCGCCCTCTCCATGGAGATCATCCTCGCCGCCATCGGGCAGGCGTTCTTCAGCCTCTCGCTGGGGATGGGCGCCATGATTACCTACGGCTCCTACATCTCGAAGAAGGATGACCTGGTCAGCTCCGCCGCCTGGGTCACCGGCTTCGACACCACCATCGCCATCATGGCCGGGCTGATCATCTTCCCGACGCTCTTCTCCGCCGGCCTCGAGCCCGGGACCGGCGGGCCCGGGATGGTCTTCGTGGTCCTGACCTCGCTGCTCGGCTCCATCCCGCCGGAGCCCATGGGCGGCGTCATCTTCGGGACCCTCTTCTTCTCACTCCTGGCCATCGCCGCCCTCACCTCCAGCATGTCCCTCCTGGAGGTGGCCAGCTCCTGGCTGATCGATGAGCGGAAGTACTCCCGGAAGCGGGCCGCCATCACCATCGGCGCTACGGCCTTCGTCCTCGGCATCCCCAGCGCCCTCGGGAACGGCGCGGTGGCGTGGCTGACGGAGGTGCCCGGCGTGGGGCTCGACTTCCTGTCGCTCCTCTTCACCATCTTCGGACAGTACAGCCTGGTGATCGGCGCGCTCCTGATCTCCATCTTCATCGCCTGGGTCTGGGGCGTGAAGCAGGCCGGCGAGGAGGTCAGGGTCAACGACGGCCGGTTCCCGCTGGGCAGGACCTGGGCGGTCCTGATCCGCTACCTGGCTCCGCTGGCCATCGCCGCGATCCTGATCCAGCTGGTGATCGGGCTCGGAGGGTAGGTCGGGCAGCGCACCCGATCTCAACCGCGGAGAAGCGGAGGCGCGGAGCACTCGCGGAGCGCCTCGTCGCGAAACCCTCGAGGTTCGCGGCGAGGCAGCGTGCGATCTCGGCTCGGCCCGGCCGCCGCCGGTTTCGGGGCGGTATCCTTCCGGCGGTGTGCCGAGGGCCACCTTCCCGGGACTGCCCGACAGCCCCACCGGGTGAGGTCGGCACTGGATGTCCGCCCCCGCCGGCTGCCGGAAACCGCCGGGAAGTTGAGGTGGTCCCCCACTGCAGGAAATCCACCGTGAACCGTGCTCGCGCCCGGATCTCGCTAGCCCCGGATCCCGGTAGCCAGGACGGCTCCGCGTACGCTCCGCGCCTCCGTACCTCCGCGGTTTACGACGCGCCGGTCACCACCAACACCCGGCCTGGCTCAATCCGGGAGCCGCTCCTCGCGGTGCAGCGCGTGGCTGTAGCGCTGGTAGACTTCGGGGTGCGCCGTGTAGTCCTCGGCCCAGACCTCGAAGGGCGGGAGCGGCAGGTGGCGCTCCAGCTCCTGCACCACCAGCATGGCCAGCTGGAGCCGGTCCGAGGCACGGAAATCGATCTGGCGACCCTCCAGCAGCCGGTCCACCAGCGCGTTGAACGCATCCGGCTCCAACAGCGCCACCAGGTGGGAGACCTGGTCGATCCGGTACGAGTCGTACAGGCTCTCCAGGTGCTGCCGCGACTCGTCCCCCGACGGCGCCACGCCCATGGTCAGCTGTTCCGAACGGTCGGCCAGAACTTCCCGGAACCAGCCCCCCATGTCCGGCTTCCGCTGACGCTGACGCGTGTGGAGCGCCGATTCCAGCAGGCTCACCAGTAGCGGACGACCCAGCCCCCGGGCTCGAACGTCCACGTCCGCTTCATCCGACTCCACGAACAGGTCGGCCGTCCGAACCTCCTCGCCCGACAGCTCCGCCGATTCGCCTGTCCGAAAAGTGAAATAGCCGCGCCAGCGACCGTCGTCGCCGACGTACGTCGCCAGGAACACTGACCACCGCTCCCCGTTCCGCTCCAGGAACGTGTACGACCGCCGCCGCGCCTGGTCACGGGCCTCGTGACCGGCCCGGCCCGGTTTGCCCTCCTGCCCGGATCGCCGCCTCGGATTCAGCACGTCGGAAGCGTAGTGGCAGCCGGAGCAAGGTGCAAGCACGTGGAAAGGCGGGCAAGTTATCAACGCCGAAAAACATACGTTTATAAGGGCTATGAGAAAGCCGGGTTTTTACAAGTCTGATCGCCGGATGTGACCGAATTGCAACACATCCGGGATGGAAAACACCTGAAAATCGAGTACCGGACAGCGGGCGAAAATCATAGAAAACGCGGAAACCACGTAATCTTGTAAGTCGTTGGGGCAGAACCAGATAGCGGTTTTCGGGGTTTCCGCGGTCCGGATGACGGGAGCCTTGACGGGTGCGCGGGCGGCCCGTACATTGGCTTTCCCCTGCGGGCGATGACGCCGACCGCGACGAAACCAGTGGGGCGGAGCCGTCAGGACCGTCTTTCCACGGAGTTTTAAACAAATTTTCCACATCCGAACCTCGAGCGTCCCGATTCCATGACGGAAACCAATGCCATCGACTTGCGTGTGCGTCTACCGCGGCGTCTTGCGGAGGAAGTGGAGCGAGTGAAGGAGAGCGATCCGGAGGCGCTGGACCGGATCGTGGCGTACGGTGTGACGCGGCGCATGATCTTCGATCACCTGGTGGCGCGGGGTGGTGCGGAGGAGCGGCCCGAGGAGCGAGGCTATTGACGATCGCCCGTCCGTGTGTCTAGGGTGCACCGACGGCGAAACCTGGACACGGGTGATCGGAGCACATGGAAGGAGCCGGGGAAAGCACGCTTAGAGCGAAGTATCTGGACTGGTGCTCAGCGCGTCTGGCGGAGCGGTTCCTGGACCTGAGCCCGGAAGAGATCTACGCGCTGGCGCGGCCTGAGGCGTCGCAGGAGGGTGGGTCCGGCGAGGGTCTATCCGGTGAACCTCCATTGGCCGAAAGCCCCGCCCGCGAAGAGGCCGCCGGGTCCGTCCCCGCCACCGGCGAGTCTGGACGCCCACCCCCCCTCCCCCCCCCTGAGGATGACAGCTATCGCATCCTGGTCCAGCGTGTGACGGAGGCGCTGCTCAAGCGCATGTCACTGCCCACGTTCGAGCAGTGGTCGGAAGCGTACCGGGAGCGGCCGGAGCGTTTCGATGCCGAGCTTCTGGGCTTCTGGAAGGACGTGGTGGGGGATGAGCCGAACGAGGCGGAAGGCGACTAGCGACGGCGGGTCCTGGCGTTCCGGAGGGTCGGGCCTACCCGGATGCCCAGGCTAGTGCGAGTCCTTCGCGATCTTCGCGTTGTGCCACCAGGTGCCGACCAGCGCGGAGAGGGCTGCGGCGAGCATGAAGAAGCCGACCAGGCCCCAGCCGAGCCCCCAGTCGGAGCGGCCGTTGGCGTAGCCCTGGTACGAGGTCCAGATGTTGAACAGGGCGATGGCGAGCCAGAGGAGCCCGAGGAGGACCCCGGGCACGGTGGCGATGAGCTTGGGGGTGGGCTTCGTTTCCTTCATCGATCTCGTCCTGGTTGGCTTCGGTCCGGTACCGCGGCTCGGAATATAGACGAAGAGCGAAAAGCCAACAACCGATATGGATTGCGGTCGGTAGCGGATGCCGTCATCTTCGGGGCGGACCGAACCAGGAGAACGCATGTCGATTACGGAATATTCGGTGCTGCCGCGTGGCGCACGTGTGAAGATCGAGCGGGGCCGGGCCCCGGCGAATCCCGAGCTTCTGGGCCGGGAAGGGGTGGTGGTGGAGCACAGCCAGTACTACCCGAACAAGGTCACGGTGTCGCTGGACGGAGACCCGGAGCTGCACACTTTCGCGCCGGACGAGATCGAGCTGGTCTCGGCCCCGGCGGCGCTGCCGAAGGACAAGGAGATGGCGAAGAAGCGGCTGGCTCGGCCGTAACGCGCTCGTCCGGACGGTGCCGCGAGCCGCGAGGCGGCGGCCCGAACCGGTGTGACGATACGGGCCCCGGCTCTCTGCGCGTCGGGGCCCGTCCACATACGCTGCTCGGCCCCGTCAGAAGGGCAGGTCGTCGTCCTCTTCGAAGGGCGTCTCCTGGGAGCCACCGCCACCGGGTCCGCCCGGGTCCTGGTTGAATCCGCCGCCGGTGTCGTAGCTCGGGCCGCCGCCCGGCCCGCCGCCGCCGAGCATGATCATCTCGCGCACGTTGATGTCGGTCCAGTAGCGGACGTTGCCCTGCTCGTCCTGGGTCTGGCTGTACTCGATGCGGCCCTCCACGTAGAGCCGGTCACCCTTGTGGACGTAGCGTTCGACGATCTCGGCCAGCTTGTCCCAGAAGGTGAGGCGGTGCCACTCGGTCTTCTCCTGGTCCTGCCCGGAGCGGTCCTTCCACGTCCGGTTGGTGGCCAGGGAGACCTTGGCGACGCGGGTACCCGAGGGTGTGGTCCGGACCTCCGGCTCCGCGCCCACGTTCCCGATGAGCATGACCTTGTTCAGCGCGCGACTCATGGCGATCAGGGGTGTGAGGGGTATTCGTAGCGATGTGGCCTGCGTCTGTCGCCAAGGTGGATGGATGACCCCGTCGAGGCAATAGCAGGTTGGGACAGCGAGCGGTTGATTTGTACTTGCGGTTGTAGCTGTAGTTGTAATGAGAGTCGGGGCTCGCGGCGAGCGTTGGGGCTGCCGGCGAGGGTCCAACCTTCATTACAACTGAGCCTGTCCGGTAAACCGGGTGAGCGATTGAGATGAGCAAGTCGGGTGCTTTC
>CAZSBL010000056.1:0-19797 GCA_964605205.1 uncultured Gemmatimonadaceae bacterium | reverse complement strand
ATCGAGGTGGTCGGCGGCGGCACGGTGACACCCCTGGCCGATGCCGACCCCGGGACGCTCGTGCTGGACGGGGTGCTGGCGCCCGGAACCGGGCTGGGCATTCGCCGGGGCGACGCGCTGGTGGGCGTGGCGGGGCGGGTGGCCGAGGTCGCCATCGACGCACCGGCCTGGGCCGGGCCGGCCTTCGTCCTGGAGCTGCGGCTCACCGACGTCATGACCCGGGGCGAGCGTCCGGCGCTCGCTCCGCTCCCGACGCAGCCGGCCATCGATCGCGACCTGGCGCTGCTGGTGCCGGAATCGCTGCCGGCCGCCGAGGTGGCCAGCACGATCCGGGACGCGGCCGGTCCGCTCCTGGAGGCGCTGGAGGTGTTCGATCTCTACACGGGGAAGGGCGTGGAAGCGAACGTGCGGAGCATCGCCTACCGGCTGGTGTTCCGTCACCCGGAGCGTACCTTGAAGGATGCGGAGGTCGACGAGGCGGTCGACCGGATTCTCGACCGGCTGAAGGACGGGTACGGTGTCGAACGACGGTGACGCACAGACGAACGGGCTGCCGGACGACTTCGTCCAGCTCGAGGCGTCGGTGCGCGACATGCTGGACCGGCTCGCGGGCTACCGGGCTCGGGCCGAGGCCGCCGAGGAGAAGAACGCCGAGCTCAAGAAGACGCTGCGAGACATGAGCAGCGGGGCCCTCGACCCGATGAAGCTGCGCGAAGGGATGCGTACGCTGGAAACGGAGAACGAGGAGCTGCGGCGCCGGATGGTGGCCGCCCAGGACCGGATCCGCCGGCTGGTGGCCCGGTTCGACTTCCTCCGGGAGGAGATGTGAGCGACGAGCCGCGCACGGTGACCCGGGTCGAGATCGCCGGCGACGAGTACACCATCCGGTCGGAGACGTCTGAGGCGTACACGCGGGAGTGCGCCCGGTACGTGAACGAGACCATCGATGAGATCATGTCTCAGGGGCGCCTGGTGGAGGCCCACAAGGCGGCGATCCTGGCCGCCATGGCGCTGGCCGACCAGCTCTTCCAGGCCCGGGAGGAGGCCGAGACCGTCCGGCAGGCCCTCGCCGAGCGGTCTGCCCGGCTGCTCACCGAGATCGAGCGGAAGGCGGCGGCATCCGACCTTGCATCGGGCGACTGACCGGGCCTAGCTTTCGCCACACCGGCAGCGAGCCTGCCGGCCCGCCGGGAGCGGAGCTCCGGGCGGTTTATCGTGCTGCCTTCCAAGGCGCTACGCGCCTTTCTTTGGAGTCGTCCATATGGACAACCTGATCTTGGTGGCCACCGCCGCCGTTGCCGGCCTGTTGCTGGGCTGGATCGGCGATCGGCTCCTCCGGCGCAAAGCCCGCAGCGGCGCGCAGGAGGAAGCGGACCGCATCCTGGAGACCGCGAAGGAAGACGCGCAGCGGCTGCGCCGCGACGCGGAGCTCGAGGGCCGCGAGAAGGCGGTCCAGATCCGGGAGGAGTGGGAGAAGGAGGAGGGTCGTCGACGGGAAGAGCTGGAGCGGGCGGAGGCCCGTGCCGACGAGCGCCGGGCGAACCTGGACCGGAAGTTCGACAACCTGGAGGAGCGGGAGCGGCTTCTGGCGGAGCGGGAGGAGGCGCTGGATCAGCGGCAGCGTGAGCTGGATGAGGCGGAGGAAGCGGTCCGGGAGCAGGAGCAGGGCGCTCGCAAGAGGCTCGAGGCGCTGGCCGGCATGTCTGCGGATGACGCGAAGAGGGAGCTGATCAGCCGTCTCGAGGATGAGGCCCGGACGGAGGCGTCGAACACGGTCCGCGAGATCAAGGAAACGGCACGGCGCGAGGGCGAGCGCGAGGCGAAGAACATCATCGGCCTGGCCATCCAGCGGATCGCCGCCGATCATACCGCCGAGAGCGTCGTGAGCGTGGTCCAGCTGCCGTCGGATGAGATGAAGGGCCGGATCATCGGCCGTGAGGGTCGGAACATCCGGGCGTTCGAGCAGGAGACCGGCATCGACGTCATCATCGATGACACGCCCGAAGCCGTGATCCTCTCCGGCTTCGACCCGATCCGCCGTGAGGTGGGCCGGATCGCCATGGAGAAGCTCGTGGCCGACGGCCGGATCCATCCCGGCCGGATCGAGGAGCTGGTGGCGAAGAGCCGGGACGAGGTGGAGCAGTCCATGATCAAGGCCGCCGAGGAAGTTCTCTACGACCTGGGCATCCACGGCGTGGCCGACGAGATCGTGCGGGTCCTGGGGCGGCTCAAGTTCCGCACGTCGTACGGCCAGAACCAGCTGCTCCACTCCAAGGAGGTGGCGCTCCTGGCCGGGAACATGGCGCTGGAGATGGATCTCGACGCCCAGATGGCCAAGCGGATGGGCCTCCTCCACGACGTGGGCAAGGGGCTCACCCACGAGCATGAGGGTACCCACGTGGAGCTCGGCTACGACCTGTGCAAGCGCCACGGCGAGCCCGACCCGGTGCTCAACGCCATCAAGGCGCACCACGACGAGGAGCCGCACCGCTACCCGGAGACGTTCCTCGTCACCGCCGGCGACGCCATCAGCGGGGCACGCCCCGGGGCGAGGCGGGAGATGTTCGAGACGTACGTGAAGCGGCTGGAGAAGCTCGAGGAGATCGCCAAGGGGTTCGATGGCGTGGAGCGCTGCTTCGCGATCCAGGCGGGCCGCGAGGTCCGGGTCATGGTCGATCCGGACAAGGCCCGCGACCACGACATGGCGGTACTGAGCGAGACGATCGCCCGCACCCTGGAGGAGGAACTCCAGTACCCGGGGCAGATCAAGGTAGTGGTGATCCGGGAGACCCGGGCCGTGGACTTTGCCCGCTGAGGACCAGATGGTTTCTTTTGCCGGGCGGGAGCCCCACTATTGAACACGGAAGCGCGGAAATGCGCCCGTTCCGTGACTCCGTGTTGAGCTGTTTGCTGCAGGGAAGACGAGGCACCGACAACCGACAACCGACAACCAGCAGCCACGGAACACCGTCGCGGTGAGAGCGTGGCCGGAAGGGATAGAGCATGGCGAAGATCATCGATGGGCGAGAACTGGCGAACGAGATGCGGGAGGAGATCCGGGAGGGCGCCGAAGCGCTCCACGCGGAGACGGGTGTGAAGCCGGGCCTCGCCACGGTACTGGTAGGCGCCGACCCGGCGAGCGAGCAGTACGTGCGGATGAAGGGGAAGGCCGCCGACAAGGCGGGGTTCAACTCCCGGCAGATCACGCTCCCGGGCGACACGCCCCACGAGGAGCTGCTGGGCGTGGTGGAGGGGCTGAACGCGGATCCGGAGATCCACGGGATCCTGGTCCAGCTCCCGCTCCCGGACCAGATCGATGAAGACGAGATCATCCGGACCATCGACCCGGAAAAGGATGTGGACGGGTTCCACCCGGTGAACGTGGGTCGCCTCTCCATCGGAGACCCGGAAGTCCTGGCGCCGTGCACGCCGGCCGGGATCGTGGAGATGCTGGTGCGCAACGGGTACGACCCGTCGGGGAAGCACGTGGTGATCGTGGGCCGGTCGAACATCGTGGGGAAGCCGCTGGCGCTGCTGCTGCTCCGGAAGGCCCGGGGCGGGAACGCCACGGTGACGGTGGCCCACAGCCGCACGGCGGACCTGGGCGCGGCCACCCGCGAGGCCGACATCGTGGTGGCGGCCGTGGGGCGCCCGAACACGGTGACGAAGGACATGGTGAAGGAAGGCGTGGTGGTTATCGACGTGGGCTCGAACAAGGTGGATGACCCCACCGATGACCGCGGCTACAAGTGGGTCGGTGACGTGGACTTCGACGGTGTCAGCGAGGTGGCCGAGGCGATCTCGCCGGTGCCGGGCGGCGTCGGGCCGATGACCATCACCATGCTGATGCAGAACACCCTTCAAGCGGCCCGGCGGGCGGCCGGGGTGGGCGCCGGGGCGTGACCGGTCCGCTGGACCTGTTCGCCGCGGCCGAGGCGGAGCGCCAGACCCGTCCGGAAGGGGAGGGCGACTCGCCGCGGACCACCTACAGCGTCAGCACCCTGAACCGGCTGGTCCGGGAGATCCTGGACCAGTCGCTGCCGGCGCTGTGGGTGGCCGGCGAGGTGAGCAACTGGAAGCGCTCGGCCGCCGGACACTGCTACTTCACCCTGAAGGACTCCGACGCCCAGCTGCGGTGCGTCCTCTTCGCCGGCGACGCCCGGCGGCTGCCCACGGACCCGGAGGAGGGGATGGCCGTGCGCGCCTTCGGCACGGTGAGCCTGTACGAGCCCCGGGGCGACTACCAGCTCATCGTCCGGGAGGTGGAGGCCAGCGACGCGGGCGGGCTCTGGCGGCTGGCGTTCGAGAAGCTGCGTCGTACCCTCGAGTCCGAGGGGTTGATGGACCCGGCCCGCAAGCGCCCGCTGCCCCGCTTTCCCCGCCGGGTGGGCGTGGTCACCTCGCCCGTGGGCGCCGCCGTCCACGACGTGATCCGGGTCATGGAGGCCCGGGCGCCGTGGTGCACCGTGGTGCTGAGCCCCGCCAGGGTCCAGGGCGATGGCGCCGAGCGGGAGATCGCCGGCGCGCTGGCGCGCCTGACGGAGCACGGCGCCGTGGACGTGGTCATCGTGGGCCGGGGCGGCGGGTCGGTGGAGGACCTGTGGGCGTTCAACCGGGAGGAAGTGGCCCGGGCGATCGTGGCCAGTCCCGTACCCGTGGTGAGCGCGGTGGGGCACGAGACCGATGTCACCATCGCCGACCTGGTGGCGGACGTGCGGGTGTCGACCCCGTCCGCGGCGGCGGAGCGGGTGGTCCCGGATCGGCAGGACGTGCGGGGGCAGCTGCGTATGGCCGCGAGCCGGATCGGCCGTGCGGCGGAGCGGCGGATCACCGACCAGCGGCGACGGGTGGAGGACCTGGCCGCCGCCCTCGAGTCGAGCGTCCATCGGCTGATGGAGGCTCGGACCCGGCGTCTGCACCGTGGGATGGACAAGCTCGAAGCGCTCTCGCCGCTGGCGTCCCTCGAGCGGGGCTACTCCGTGGCGCTGGGCCCCGGTGGCCGGGTCCTGCGGCGGGTGGCCGATTTCCAGGAGGGTGACCGGTTCCGGCTGCGGGTGGCGGACGGTGGCGTGGACTGCACGGTGGAAGGAACGGAGCGGGAGGGCGATGAGTGACGGAGAGCTGGGGCTCGAGGAGCGGCTGACGCGTCTCGAGGCCATCGTGGAGCGGTTGGAGGGTGACGAGCTGGAGCTGCAGGAAGCGCTCGAGCTGTTCGAAGAGGGGATCGGGCACGTCCGTGCCGCCCACGGCTTCCTCGAAGACAGCCGGCTGCGGGTCGAGAAGCTGGTGGTGGAGATGGACGGGGCAGTGACGGTGGAGCCGCAGCCCGAAGACGGGTGAACGGCGCCGAGCTGCGGGCGTATCTCGCCAGCGCCCGGGCGCCCATCGATGCGGCGCTCCTGGCGGTGGTGGGCGAGGAGACCGGCCCGCTGGCCGACGCGGCCCGCTACGCGCTGGAGGCCGGCGGCAAGCGGCTCCGGCCGATCCTCTGCGTGGCCGCCTACCGGGCGTTTCGAGACGACGCGCCGGCGGCGGTCTACCGGCTGGCCGCGTCGCTGGAGCTGATCCACACCTACTCGCTGATCCACGACGACCTGCCGAGCATGGATGACGACGCCGTCCGACGGGGCCGGCCCGCCACCCACGTGGCCTGTGGAGAGGCTGTGGCGACGCTTGTCGGCGCCGCGCTGATCCCCCTGGCGGCCCGGGTGGCGCTCGAGGCCGGCCGGGACCTGAAGCTGGAGGACGGGGTACGTCGTTCACTGGTGGGCACCCTGTGCAGGGCGGCCGGTGCGGGCGGCATGGTGGGCGGCCAGGCGCTGGACCTGGAAGCGGAAGGCCGGGCGGTCACGTTGGAGGAGCTGGAGGCCATCCACCGCCGGAAGACGGGCGCACTCCTTGCGGCGGCCCCCGTGCTGGGCGGCCTCGCCGCGGGCGCCGGGCCGGCCACCTGCGACGCGCTGGGCACCTACGGAGAGGCCCTCGGGCTGGCGTTCCAGATCGCGGATGATATCCTGGACGTGACGGGCGAAACGGCGGTGCTCGGGAAGACGGCCGGCCGGGACACGGAGCTGGAGAAGGCCACGTACCCGGGGCTGGAAGGGCTCGACGGGGCCCGCAGACGGGCGGATGCGGAGGTGGATCGGGCGCTGCGGGCGCTGGAAGCGGGCGGGATCCGGAGCGAGGCGCTGGCCGCGCTGGCACGGTTCGCCGTCACGCGCGATCGATAAGCGAGACATGGAGGCGAGAGTGGCGTTGCTGGACAGGATCGCTTCGCCGGCGGATGTGCGCCGGCTGAGCCAGGAGGAGCTGGACACGCTGGCCGACGAGGTCCGGCAGCGGCTGGTGGACGTGATCAGCAGGCTGGGCGGCCACTTCGCGCCGGGTCTGGGCGTGGTGGAGCTGACCATCGCGCTGCACTACGTCTTCGACACGCCGGTGGACAAGCTGGTCTGGGACGTGGGGCACCAGGGCTACCCGCACAAGATCCTCACGGGCCGCAACCACCGGTTCGACACCATCCGTCAGAAAGACGGGCTGGGTCCGTTCCTGAAGCGCGATGAGAGCGAGTACGACACCTTCGGCGCGGGCCACGCGGCCACGTCGATCTCTGCGGCCTTCGGGATGGCCACGGCCCGGGACCTGAAGGGCGACGACCACAAGGTGGTGGCGATCATCGGCGATGGCTCGTTCACCAGCGGGATCGCGTACGAGGCGATGAACAACGCCGGGCACACCGACCGCGACCTCATCGTGATCCTGAACGACAACGAGATGTCCATCGCGCCGAACGTGGGCGCCATGAACCGGTATCTTAACCGGGTGCGGAGCAACCCACTCTACAACCGCCTGCGAGACGAGCTCAAGGAGATCGTACACCGGCTGCCGGAGCCGATGGAGCACCTGGCGGTGAAGCTGGATGACAGCGTGAAGAACATGGTGGTGCCGGGGATGCTCTTCGAGGACCTGGGGTTCCGCTACGTGGGCCCGGTGGACGGGCACAACACCGCCGAGCTGGTGGAGACGCTGCGGAACGTAAAGGACATGAAGGGGCCGCGGGTGGTGCATGTGCTCACGCGGAAAGGGAAGGGCTACCCGGCGGCGGAGAAGGACCCCGTCGGCTGGCACGGCGCCAAGCCGTTCGACAAGATCAGCGGCGAGATCCACAAGAAGAGCGGCGGGCTGCCCCGCTACACCAAGGTCTTCGGCCGCGGCCTGATGGAGCTCGGCGCCACGCACCCCGAGATGGCGGTCATCACGGCGGCCATGCCCGGCGGCACGGGCACCGGCGAGTTCGGCGATGCATACCCGGACCGGTTCTTCGACGTGGGGATCGCCGAGGGGCACGCCGTGACCTTCGCCTCGGGGCTCGCCGCGGAGGGGATCAAGCCGGTAGCGGCCATCTACTCGACGTTCCTGCAGCGGGCGTACGACTCGATCATCCACGACGCCGCACTCCAGAAGCTGCCGGTGGTCTTCGCCTTGGACCGGGCCGGTCTGGTGGGCAACGATGGTCCCACGCACATGGGCCTCTACGACATCGCCTACTTCCTGACCGTGCCGAACACGGTGGTCACCGCGCCCAAGGACCCGGCGGAGCTGCTGGCGCTCCTGCGCATGGGCGTCGAGCACCACGGTGGGCCGTTCACCCTCCGCTACCCCCGGGACAACGTCCCCTACGACGCGCCGGCCATGGACGAGATCGCCGACATCGAGCTCGGGAGCTGGGAGGCGCTGCGGAAGGGCAGCGACGTGGCGCTCCTGGCCACGGGCACCATGGTGCTCCCGGCGGTCGAGGCCGCCGGGCTCCTCGAGGAGCAGGGGATCGAGGCGTCGGTGGTGAACTGCCGGTTCCTCAAGCCGATGGATCGGGAGACGCTGGACTGGGCGCTGGGTTCGCACCGCGCGGTCCTGACCATCGAGGAGGGGATCGTGGTGAACGGGTTCGGCGCCGCCGTGGCCGCCCGGGCCGCCGACCGGGAGGGCGGCCCCCGGGTGCGGGTGATGGGCGTGCCGGACCGGATCATCGATCACGCGTCGCGGGCCGAGCAGCTGGAAGAGGTGGGACTGACGCCCACCGGGATCGCCGAGAACGCCCGTGACCTGGTCCGGCTGGGCGTGAAGACCGTGCGCGAGACGGCGTGATGACGGAGTCCCATCCGTTCCGGCGCATCGGGATCGTGGGGCACAGTCGGGATCCCACGCTGGAGGCCGTGGCCGACACACTGAACCGGCTCGTGCCGGAGTACGGGCTCGAGCTGTACCCCGAGACCGAGCTCAGGGACTTCTTCGACGCCGCCGGTGAATTCGTGCCCGGGCGGCTGGATCTCCTGATCTCCTTCGGCGGCGACGGCACGCTGCTCCGGGGCTCCCGGCTGGTGGCCACCCACCATACGCCGGTCCTCGGGGTGAACCTCGGCCACCTCGGGTTCCTCACCTCGGTGGGGCCCGGCGAGCTGGAGCCGGCCCTCGATGCCATCATGGGCGGCGACTACTGGCTCGACACCCGGTTCACCCTGGAGGCCCGGGTGGTGGCCGCCGATGGGTCACCGGGCGGCGTGCACATGGCGCTGAACGACGCCGTCCTGCACAAGGGCGGGTTCGCCCGGGTCATCCGGCTCGCGATCTTCCTCGGCGAGGAGCGGGAAGAGGTGGGCGAGTACAGCGCCGATGGGATCATCCTGGCCACGCCCACCGGCTCCACGGCGTATTCGCTCTCCGCCGGCGGCGGGATCGTGGCGCCGGAGATGGAATGCGTGCTGGCCACACCGATCTGCCCCCACACGCTGGCGGTCCGCCCGCTGGTGCTGCCCGCCGACACCGTGGTCGAGGTCGAGGTCCGGGACCCGAACGCCGACGTGATCCTGACCGTCGACGGCCAGTCGGGTGAGGCGCTGACCGACGGAGACCGGCTGGTGGTGAACCGGGGCGAGGCGACGGTCCCGCTGGTCCGGCTCCGGGAGCAGAGCTTCTTCTCCACGCTGCGCCGGAAGCTCCACTGGGGGATCAAGGCCCCCACCTCGCCCGAGCCCGGGGCGTCGCCGTCCGGCGATGACGGCGATGACGGGCCCGACCACCGCGCTTGACGGTGCCGCCGGGCGCGGGGTCGATTCGGCGATATGGCCGCCGGCCTCGCGACCTCGTTCCGGGGCGTGTCCCATCCAGCTATTGATCCGCCCGGTCGGGGCGGCCTATCATCGACCATGTTGATCGAGCTCCGCATCGAGAACTTCGCCGTCATCGAGCGGCTCGCCGTGCGCCTGGAGCCCGGGCTGAACGTGCTCACGGGCGAGACCGGCGCCGGGAAGTCCATCATCGTGGGGGCGCTGTCGCTGCTCCTGGGCGAGCGGGCGTCATCGGACGCGGTGCGGGCCGGGGCCGAGCGGGCGGTGGTGGAGGGCGTCTTCGACGTGGAGGACCGGGCCGACATCCTGTCGATCCTGCGGGGCCAGGGGCTGGACACGGAGGACGGGCTCCTGATCCTGCGCCGCGAGGTGGCCGCGGCGGGCCGGAACCGGGCGTGGGTGAACGGCGCGGCCAGCACGGCGGGGCTGGTGGGCGAGCTGGGCGGCCGACTTGCGGACCTCCACGGCCAGCACGAGCACCAGGCCCTGCTCCGGAACGCCGATCAGCGGGCCATCCTCGACGCCTTCGCCGGCCAGGTCGGGCTGGTGGAAGAGATGCGGGCGGCCCACGCCGAGCTGGCCGATGTCCACGGCGAGCTGGAAACCCTGGAGTCGCGGCGCCGCGAGATCGAGCAGCGCGCCGACTTCCTCCGCTTCCAGCTCAACGAGATCGAAGAGGCCGGGATCGAGCCCGGGGAAGAGGAGGAGCTGGAGGTGGAGAGCCGTCGCCTGGAGCACGCCGAAGACCTGGCGCGGCTGTCCGAGAAGCTGAACCAGGCGCTCTACGAGAGCGAGACCAGCGTGGCCGAGGTGCTGGGCGGACTCCGGCGCGACCTGGGCGAGCTGGTACGGATCGATCCCGGCCAGGAGGACGCGAAGGAGCTGCTGGAGACGGCGTACTACAACGTGGAGGAGTTGGGGCGCCGCATGGCCGGCTACGCCAGCCAGGTGGAGCACGACCCGGCCCGGCTGAACCAGATCCAGCGACGTCAGGACACGCTCTATCGCCTCAAGAACAAGTACGGCCCCGCGCTCGAGGACGTCCTCGAGACGGCCCGCAGCGCCCGGCAAGAGCTCGACAGCCTGGAGAACGCAGACTTCGAGCGGAAGGCGTTGGAGAAGCGGGAGGCCGAGGCCGAGGCGAAGGTCCGGGAGCTGGCCGGTCGCCTGACGGAGGGACGCCGCACCGCCGGCCACGAGCTGGCCGAGCGGGTCATGGCGATCCTGCCGGAGGTGGGGCTCGAGGGCGGCCGCTTCCAGGTGGCCCTCGACCCGCTGCAGGAGCCCGGGCCCCACGGCGCCGAGGGCGTCGAGTTCCTCGTAGCCGTGAACGTGGGATTCGAGCCGCGGCCGCTGAAGGACGTGGCGTCGGGCGGCGAGCTGTCCCGGGTCATGCTCGCCCTCAAGACCATCCTTGCCCGGGTCGACCAGGTACCCACGCTGGTCTTCGACGAGATCGATGCCGGGATCGGCGGGAAGATCGCCGTGAAGGTGGGCGCCAAGCTCAAGGAGGTGGCCGCCCACCACCAGGTTTTCGCCATCACGCACCTCCCCCAGATCGCGTCCCGGGCCGACCACCACCTCCTGGTGGTGAAGGGCGAGGCCGAGGGGATGACCCGCACTGACCTCCAAGAGCTGGATGGCGACGAGCGGGTCCGGGAGCTGGCCCGCATGCTCGGCGGCGACCCGGAGAGCGAGACGAGCCTCGACCATGCCCGGGAGCTGCTCCGGGCCGGTTGAGGCGGGCGTCGAGGTCACGCGCGGGTAACGAACGGGTGGACACGGTGAGCCCGGACGCCTACCTTTGTCGGCTGTCGGACCGGCTTTCGCCGGCAATCCCCTTTTAATCCTCCCAGAATCAGGAGAAGCACGAATGAAGTTCTTACGCACTGCGAGTGTGGTGATACTGGCCGCGTTCGCCCTCACGGGCTGTGATGAAGACGCTACGGGCGTCGAGGTGGCGGACCTGGCGGGCACGTGGAACGCGACACGGTTCGAGTACACCGACCAGGCGACGCCCGCCTTCAGCGTCGACGTGATCGCGGACCTCCAGGGCACGGTCACGCTGGATGTCGGTGAGGATGGCTCGTTCACGGGCACCATCGAGATCGTGCTGGCTGAGACGGGGCAGGTGCCCATGGCGGGGACCTTCTCCATCAGTGGCGACACGCTGAGCATCGACTTCACCGGGCAGGCCTCCATGGCCGGACTGGTCTCGGACATCGATGCGGCGTTCACCCTCGACGGCGATGTGCTGACACTTTCGAACGACAACGTCACGTTCGACTTCCCGGACGCCTTCGAGCAGCAGGCCGGGCTCGAAGTCCGTGGCGAGGTCGCCGCGGAACTCGATGTCCGCCTGACCCGATAGCGGTCGGCGGCTGACTCCGCCGGCTACCCACGCGGCGCCTGCAGCGTGCGCAGGCCGGAGGCTTCCGGCTGCTGAAGGAATGACGCGGCTCCGCTTCGGCGGGGCCGCGTCTTCGTTCGGAACCCGTCTCACCCGGCCGGGATCGGGTTGACGTTGAGGCGGGGACGAGAGCGTTGTTGCAAAAGTGTCCCAATCTGCTATTCCCGCATGGCTCCGTAACGCGAATCATAGAAACAAGGGCCCCCGGACCGACGGTAGGGTCTGCGGAGTGAAGACCGCAGAAAGCCGTTGGACGCGGGGGTCACCCTCCCCCCCTTCAAGAAGGATTCGCATGCGGGCACAATCGACTTTCCTCGCCCTCTGGCTGGTGATGTCTCTCACGGCGTGCGGCGACGCCGGAACGGAGCCCCCGGTGGCGGCTTTGAGCCCCGAGGGAGCGGCGAACCACACGGAGACGACGACCGTGTCCGACCAGGAGCTGGTGGATGCGAGTCACAGGGGCGCGACGGTCGTGAACGGCAGCTCCAGTCTGCAGCGCCAGGTCGCTGACATGGAGGCTCGCGCAAGTGCTGCCGGCATCGACCTCCAGAACCTCTCCCAGAGCGAACAGGAGAATCTTCAGGATCTGCTCGGCTACACCGACGCCCAGTGGGGCGACCTGCTGAGCCATATGCAGCAGGAGGTCCACTGGGTCACACTCGACGCACCGGAGCTCACATGGGACTCCTACAACGCCAAGGCCGAAGAAGTCACGGGCGGCGAGGGTAGCCGTGAATCCACGGTCTACATGACCGACGTCACGGCAGGCGGAACCAATCACCGAGATGATGGCCGTGTCTATCTGAGGCCGTGGGACGACGAGATCTTCCGAACAGCAAATAATGCAGGTGGGGCCGCGTACGGCTATTTTCACACCAGGCCCCGTGAACTCTACAGCTACGTTACCCGAGCCGGCCGGGCTGCGGAGTGTCCGGCCACGGTGGACGGCCACACCCTGGCGTGGTGGGGGTGGCCATCGAAGGATTGCCTGGTCTCGGCTGGCTGGTTCGCCATTGCAACCTTCGGCTCCGCGGTAGCCGCGGCGTCGTGCGGGAGCGGCAACGCACTGGCCTGTGTCTCGATGCTCGGCGGGGCCGCGGCCATGGTCAAGACCGGGTCGGACATGGTGAACACCTGTCGTTCGAGTTAGGGGGTGAACATTCTGATGGAGAATGCTCTCCTGTACGTTGGGATGGCCGTGCTGGCGCTGGGGAGCGCCGGGCTGGCGCTGACAGCGCTGCGAGCGGCCAGCGGGAAGATCGCGAAGCAGAGAGCCGGGTCGGAGGCGCTGTTCGGCGTGGGTGCCCTCCTGATGGGACTGTACCTCGTCCTCGACGCAAATGCCCTCCTGCTGGCCGCTGTCGTGGTCATCACGGCCGCCGGAATTTTCGAGGCGCGCACCAAGCGCGCCGCCACCGGATCAGGCAGCCCCAAGGTGGAGTAGGCCGGGAGCGCGCCGGGCGCCTCGCATTCGCTGGTGCTCGGCGCGCACGAGGCAAGGAGGGTGTCCCGTCCGTCGGCGGCGGGGGGCCTTGCCCCTCGCCGGCGCTGGGGCGATACTATGGGCGCGACGGTCTCGGGGCGCGACGGTCTCGGGGCGCGACGGTCTCGAACGAGACGTCGGCAGGCCAGAGATCGCTCAGTTCTCGCCACGCTACCGCGCGGCGAGATTTTGTCGGCCCCGGACGGGGCTGGACGGGGCGGAAGTTGCCGCACAACACAGTGCTACTGCGGGACTAGCTCAGTTGGTAGAGCGTCACGTTGCCAACGTGAAGGTCGCCGGTTCGAACCCGGTGTCCCGCTCTTGGAACGCAGGCCCCGGTGCGCAACCGGGGCCGTTTCTACGGCGCCGTAGCCAAGTGGTAAGGCAGAGGTCTGCAAAACCTCCATTCGGCGGTTCGAATCCGCCCGGCGCCTCTCGAAACGGGGCCGCGAATCGCGGCCCCGTTTCGCATCGGTGCCGGCGGCCGAGGTGAGGGCAGCGGACGCGGCCCGTGGTTCATGGGTGCCGGGCGGCTCCGGGCGAAGGGCCACCCGTGCGCTCCGGTTTGCCCAACCGGGCGGGCCAGGTCAGGTTTCTTCGCGGCGAGCGTACCGATCCCCCTACCCGGAGCGTTTCCCATGGCCGCCGTCGATCTCTCCATCCATCTGGATGACCCGGACACTGCTTATGAGCTGGGTGACACGGTAACCGGCACCCTGAAGCTGTCATCGCTGGAGGAGGCGGAGCTGCGGGGACTGCGAGTGGGTCCGGAGTTCGTGGTGGAGGGACCGGCGAAGCGGTCGACGGGCGGGCAGCCGGAGCTGATGGAGTTGATGCCGGGCGGCGGGAGCCTGCGAGCCGGCGAGCTCCGTGAGGTGGACTTCGAGTTCCAGCTTCCGTTGGAGCCGCCGCCGTACCACGGGGAGAACTTCCGGATCCGATGGCAGGTGGTGGCGCGGGCGGACCTGCCCATGTCGCTGGACGCGAAGGCGGAGCCGGTGCCGCTGGAGACGCGGGTGGGGGCGGCGTCGCGGGAGGGGGAGTACACGGGGCACGCCATGAGCGGGTCGGCGCCGGAGCTGGAGATGCAGGAGCGGGCGGAGGACGTGGGACGGAACCTGCGACGGGGGTGCGGGAAGAAGCTGATGCTGGGGTGCACGATCCCCCTCGTGGTATTGGGGGTGTCGATCCTCGGGGTGTTCATCCCGGCGGTGAGCCACGACCCGGACAACTGGATCGGGGTGGGGATCGGCGTGGCGGTGCTCCTGCCCACGATCCTGATCTGGCTCTGGATCCGTCGTACGTCGGAGTCCGCCCAGATCGGCCACGTGGAGATCTCACTGGACCCGCAGGTGGCCCGGCCCGGGGAAACGATCCACTGCCGGGCGAACCTGACTCCAGCCCGGGACATGACCGTGGCGTCGGTCCGGGTCTCGCTGGTGACGCGGGAGGAGTTCGCCGTCAGGAAGAAGCATCGTCACGGTCGGAGCTCCGTGGGCTCCAGCACCACCATGCGGACCCGGACGCTGCACACCGATGAGCGGGAGCTGGGGAGTGGGATCCGGGTGGCCGAGGGGACGCCCGCGGAATGGGAGGAGCGTTTCCGGCTGTCGGATCGCGTCCCGTACAGCGTGCGCACCTCTTCGGGCAGTCTGCAATGGCTGATGCGGACGGTGGTTGAGGTGGAGGGAGCCGAGCCGGTGGTCAAGGAAACCCCGTTGATCGTGCGACCGTAGCGCTCCCGTTAACGGACCTGTACACTCGTGCGCTCTGGACGCGGGCGCTCCGGTGCGCCATCATGATGGGCCGAGGCAGTCCATGAACCGAGAGTGGAGGGTCGCCATGACCCGTGATGAGGGGATCGCGGTACGCGTCGTCATTCTGGAGCTGGAGGGCGATGACTACCAGAACGTGTTCGTGCGGATCCACGAGGATGCCCGCGTGGTGGAGATCTTCACCCTGACGGACGAGGGCGGGGCCGGTGACCTTGTGGCCACGGCCCCCATCGACAATACCTTGATCGAGTGGACGGAGGGCACGGCGGCGAAGTATCCGGCGCAGCAGAGCTAGCGTGCCGGCTGTGCCGGCCGTCGGATGTGGAGCGGGCCCGCGGAGCGAGAGCTTCCGCGGGCCCGCTTCATGTCTGTCTGCTCGGTCTACCCGTCTGCCCCGGCGCTGTCGACCATCTGGGGCAGTGTGGTGAGCTCGAGGATCTCGAACGACCGCTCGCCGGCCGGGAGCTCGACGGTCACCTCGTCGCCCTCCTTCGAGCCCAGGAGCCCTTTCGCCAGCGGTGAGGCCAGCGAGATGTGGCCGGCGTCGAGGTCCATGAAGTCGCCGGCGGTGATGGTGTACTCGTAGGTGTCTCCGGAGCCCGTCTCCCGCACCTTCAGCCGGCTGCCGAACCCGGCGGCGTCCCGGGGGATGGCGTTCACGTCGATGTTGGACAGCTCCCGGAGCCGGCTGGTGAGGTGGTTGAGCCGGGCCTGCACGAACTGCTGGCGCTCGAGGGCCGACTTGTAGTCGGCGTTCTCGCGCAGGTCACCGAGCTCCACGGCGGCCTTGATCCGCTCGGGCAGCTCCACGTTCAGCTCGTGGGTCAGCCGGGAGACTTCGTCTTCGAGTTTCTGAATGATTTCGTCTAGCATGGCGGCAAACATAGTAGTGGACCCGAGTTGTGGGAACCCCGGGGGGCGGCCGGACTTCGCTGGCGGCAGGTGTTTTGCGCCGGTTCCGGCCCGGAGCTAGATTGCACGCCCGCGAGGGGGTTTCCGGGGGTTCAGACGGCGCTTGGGGGCCAATGGAGCAGCTCTTTCCCGGGCTGGAGCTCGGCGGGTCCACGCGATGGGCGCTGGACGACGCGCTGGACGACGCGAGCGGGCTTGAGATCCGGCCGCTACCGACCGAGGAGCTGGATGAGTTCGTGGCGGTCTGCCGCGAAGAAGGGGCCCGCGTGGCCGTCCCGGCGGATGCCAACGAGACCCGGGCCGTGGTCCAGGCCACCACGATCGCTCCGGGAGACTTCGGCGGACCGCTGTACATCCGGGTCGATGACCGGCCGGCGCCCGTGGTCTACCCGGTGCCCCCGTCGTTCGCGTTCGGCCGGGCGGTCCGGCTCCGGGACGGCGACGATGTGACCATCATGGCGACGGGATTGCTGGTGGCGGCCGCGTTGGTGGCCCACGAGCGGCTGGCGGAGATGAGCGTCGGTGCCCGGGTCCTGAACATGGCGTCGCTGCGCCCGCTGGATGAAGAGGCCGTGGCCGCGGCGGCCCGGGAGACCGGAGCGCTGGTCACGGCGGAGGAGGCCCGGGTCCAGGGCGGCCTCGGCTCGGCGGTGGCCCGGGTCGTGACCGTGCGTCATCCCGTGCCCATGGAGCACCTGGGCCTGGACGAGGGCGCCGGGGGCGGCCCCGAGACGCTGCTCCGCCGGGGGCTGACGGCGGCCCACGTGATGGGCGCGGTGCACGATGTGCTGGAACGGGCGTGACCGACGGCCGGTCGCGCACTCTGAGGTGAATCGACCAATCGGGACGAACGGATAGGAGAGGGACATGGCAGAGGAGACGAAGACCACGAGGCCGAAGCTCGAGGACCTGGACCTGCCGCTGGGGAAACGTGTCCGGCTGCACCGGATCCTCTATGAGCACGGGGTGGGGAACGGCACGCTGCTGGCGCTGCCCATCGACCAGGGGATCGAGCACGGTCCCATCGACTTCCTGCCGAACCCACCGTCGGCGGACCCGAACTACCAGTTCCGGCTGGCGGTGGAGGGCGGCTACAACGCCATCGCGTGCCACTGGGGGATGGCCCGGCGCTACATGAAGGACTACGCCGGCCGGGTGCCGCTGATCCTGAAGGTCAACGGGAAGACGAACATCCCGAGCGACGCGGAGGCGATCTCGTCGCCTACGGCCACCGTGGAAGACGCCGTAGCGCTGGGCGCCGACGCCGTGGGCTACACGCTGTACGTGGGCTCGCCGCTGCAGGATGAAGACTTCAAGCGGCTCATGCAGGTCCGCGACGACTGCGAGAAGTACGGGATGCCGCTGGTGGTGTGGAGCTACCCCCGGGGCAGGGCCATCGAAGAGAAGGGCGGCCGCGACAGCATCTACGCCGTGGACTACGCCGCCCGGCTGGCCCACGAGTTCGGCGCGGACGTGATCAAGCTGAACGTGCCGAAGAAGTCCGACAAGGACAGCCTGATGCCGAAGGCGTACCAGGAGATGGAGTGGGACTACGCCGGCGGCGCCCGGCGCGTCATCAAGACCGCGAACAACTCCATGGTGCTGTTCAGCGGCGGCAGCAAGGTGAGCGACGAAGACCTGATGAACAAGGCGCGCACGGTCATGGAGAACGGTGCCACGGGGCTGATCTTCGGCCGCAACATGTGGCAGCGGCCGTACGACGAGGCGCTGAAGATGACGAAGCGGATCAAGGACCTGCTGTCGAAGTTCCCGGCCTAGTGGGAGCGGCGACGTGAACCGGGACGAGCTGAAGCGGCAGGCGGCCTGGGAGGCGGTGGAGCTGGTCGAGTCGGGCATGACGCTCGGACTCGGCACCGGCTCCACCGCCCGTCGTGTGCTCGAGGCCATCGCCGAGCGCCGGGAGCGGGGCGAGCTCGACGGGATCGTGGGCGTGCCCACGTCGTCGGACACCAAGGACTACGCCACGAAGCTGGGGATCCCCCTGGCCTCGCTGGATGACGCGCTGCACCTGGACCTGACCCTCGACGGCGCCGACGAGGTGGACCCCTCGCTGGAGCTCATCAAGGGGCTGGGCGGCGCGCTGCTGTGGGAGAAGATCGTGGCCGCGGCCACCGAGCGGCTGGTGATCGTGGTGGATGAGAGCAAGCTGGTGGACACCCTGGCCACCCAGGCGCCGCTCCCGGTGGAGGTGGTCTCGTTCGGGTGGCGCACGCTCATCGAGCCGATCCGGGCGCTGGGTGCCGAGCCGCAGCTGCGGGAGAACCGGGACGGCGACGCGTTCATCACCGACGGCGGCCACTACATCCTCGACTGCACCTTCTCCGCCGGGATCACCGACGCCTACGAGACCGAGGCCGCGCTCCACGCCATGCCCGGCGTGGTGGAGACGGGGCTATTCCTCGGGATGGCCGAGACCGTGGTAGTGGGCACGGAGAACGGCGTCCGGGTCATGCGACGGGGAGGGTCCGGATGAGCGTGAAGATCGCACCCTCCATCCTCTCCTCCGACTTCGCCCGCCTCGCCGAGGGCGTGGCCGAGGCCGAGGACGGTGGCGCTGACTGGATCCACGTGGACGTCATGGACGGCCACTTCGTCCCCAACATCACCATCGGCGTGCCGGTGGTGGCGGCGCTCCGCCATGTCACCGACCTGCCCCTCGACGTCCACCTCATGATCGAGCGGCCGGAGAACTACATCGACGCCTTCGCCGACGCCGGCGCCGACTGGCTCACGATCCACCAGGAGGCTTCGGTGCACCTGCACCGGCTCGTGGAGGCGATCCAGCACCACGGTGTGCGAGCCGGCGTCTCGCTCAACCCGGCCACCCCCGTGAGGACCCTCGAGGAGATCGCGCCGTACCTCGACATGGTCCTGGTCATGAGCGTGAACCCCGGTTTCGGTGGCCAGAGCTTCATCCCGTCGAGCACCGCCAAGGTGGCACGCGTGAAAGCGCTCCTCGATGACGCCGGCCGGCCGGAGGCCGAGATCCAGGTCGACGGCGGGATCGGCCCCGACACCGCCGGCGAGGTGGCGGGTGCAGGGGCCACCGTGCTGGTGGCCGGCTCCGCGATCTACCGGGGCGCCGGGAGCGTGGCGGAGAACATCGCGGCGATCCGAAGCGCGGCCGGCAGACCCGATCGGCGTCCCGAGCCCGGGCCGGGCGCCTGAACCGGGCGCCGCAGCCTCGGGACCCGTGCCGCGGAACCCGGACGCCGGAGCTCCATCGTCGCATCGAGCTATGGATGTGCCCCGTTCCGACAGCGATCTTCGCGTATGGATACCGACGCGGTGATCCGCGATATCGCGGAGCGCCAGCACGGCGTGATCGCCCGGCAGCAGCTTCTCGATGCCGGCCTACCGGGCCACGCCGTCGACAACCGCGTCCGGAACCAGCGGTTGCGCCACCTGCACCGCGGGGTCTACGGGCTGGGGCCTCTCGCCAAACCGAACCAGGGCGAGATGGCCGCGGTTCTGGTGTGCGGCGATGGTGCGTTCCTGAGCCATCGGAGCGCAGGCGCTTTATGGGGGCTGGTACCGCCCCGCGACCTGGGACGCGTCGTGGCGCGCGGGGAGAGGCAAGAGCTGCTGGACGCGGCGCAGCTACGGACGTTGGTGAACAGACACCCTTCGCGGCCCGGGACCCCGGCGTTGAAGGCTGTTCTCAGCCGTTCGGGAGGCGCTGCGCTGACACGCTCGCCGCCAGAGTTCGCCTTCCTCGAACTGGTTCGGCGAGCACGCCTTCCGGTCCCCAGGGCGAACGCGCGGCTCCGGGGCTTCGAGGTCGATTTCCTCTGGACGGTGGAACACGTCGTGGTCGAGATCGACGGCTTCACCTTCCACTCATCACCGCGGATGTTCGAGCTCGACCGCAGGCGGGATCGGACTCTGGCTGCCGCCGGGTTCACCGTGATGCGGATCACTCCAAAACAGCTGGCCGACGAGCCCGAGGCCATTCTGGCGCAGGTCGCCCGGGCCCGCGCAGCGCAGGGTCGAGGCGGGGTGAGCCGAAGCCGTGGTGGTGGGAAGCCGTGCTGGCTCGCTGCCGGGTGGGGGACGCGAGGGCGACGGGAA
>CAZSBL010000055.1:0-19858 GCA_964605205.1 uncultured Gemmatimonadaceae bacterium | reverse complement strand
AAACGAGTCGCCTGATGGCACCCCCGGAAATGACCAACAAATTCGGAGAAGAGCCTGAGTTTGATCCGGACAGGGCAGGCTCGGCGGCGGAAGACGCAGGCTTTTCGTTGGCGGGGACGTTCGCCCGGAAAGGCGGCCGCGCCGGTGCACCCGGGAGCCGACCCTGGCTCCGTTTCACCCACTCCAGATGTCCGACCCTTCTCCTTCTACCCTCGACCTCGACCTGTACCTGTACCTCCGCCTGGTTCCTCTCCCTCTCGTTGGCCCACCGCCCACAGAAATAGGGAGAAGTACGAAGCGGAGGGCGAGGTACAGGTCGAAGGAGACGAAAAGGAAGAGGAGCACCCCTCCCACCCACCCCGTGGCGAGCGCCCCCGCCTTCCGGTATGTTTTCCGTCCTATGCCCACGACCGAACGAGAGCAGACGCGACAGAACGGGCGCGCCCTCGGCGTGTACGAGCCCGCGCCCTTGAAAGAAGGCCGCAACCCGGGCACCGACCTGGACCTGGAATGGGTCCGGAAGACACGGGTCAATCGCAGCGCCGTGGAGCGCCGCGCCGACACGCTCACGAAGCGCCGGTCCGTCAAGAAGCAGTGGCAGGCCGCGTGGCTCCTGCGGGCCGTCCAGTGCATCGACCTGACCACCCTGTCCGGCGACGACACCCCCGGCAACGTGCGCAGGCTCGCCGCCAAGGCCCGCTCCCCCGTCCGGCCCGACCTCCTGGAGGCGATGGGGCTGGAACCCGGCGCCGTAACCGTCGGCGCTGTCTGCGTTTACCACGCGCTGGTTGAGACGGCGGTCGAAGCCCTCGATGGCTCCGGGATCCCCGTGGCCGCCGTCTCCACGGGCTTCCCGGCGGGGCTCAGCCCCTTCGAGCAGCGGGTGGCGGAGATCCGGGCCAGTGTGGAGGCCGGCGCCCGGGAAATCGACATCGTCATCACCCGTGGCCACGTCCTCCGGGGCGATTGGGAAGCGCTCTACGAAGAGGTCCGGACCTTCCGGGAGGCGTGCGGCCCGGCGCACATGAAGGCCATCCTCGGCACCGGCGACCTCTCGACGCTGACCCACGTGGCCCGGGCCAGCCGCGTGGCCATGATGGCGGGCGCCGACTTCATCAAGACGTCCACGGGGAAGGAGTCGGTGAACGCCACGCTCCCCGTGGGCCTCGTCATGACGCGTGCCATCCGCGACTACCGGGAGCGAACCGGTCACGTGGTGGGCTTCAAGCCGGCCGGCGGGATCCGGAGGGCGAAGGAAGCGCTGGCGTGGCTGATCCTGATGAAGGAGGAGCTGGGCGAGGACTGGACGCACCCGGATCGATTCCGCTTCGGCGCCAGCTCGCTCCTGGGCGATATCGAGCGCCAGCTCGAGCACCACGTGACCGGCCGCTACTCGGCCTCCTACCGACACCCCATGGCATGAACGGCATGACTCCAGAGATCCCCGACCTTATGGAGAGCCTCGAGTACGGCCCGGCGCCGGAGAACGCCGACGAGGTCCGGTCGTGGCTCGCGGACCACGAGGCGTTCGGCCACTTCATAGGCGGCCGCTTCACCGAGCCCCGCGAGGACGCCCTCTTCGACGCCCACAACCCCGCGGACAACACGCTCCTCGCCCGGGTCGGCCAGGGGTCCGGCGACGACGTGGACGCCGCCGTATCCGCGGCCCGCTCCGCCTTCGCCGGCTGGGCCGCCCTCCATGGCCACGCCCGGGCCCGCTACCTCTACGCCATCGCCCGGCAGATCCAGAAGCACGCCCGCTTCCTCTCCGTCCTCGAGACGCTGGACATCGGGAAACCGATCCGGGAGACCCGGGACATCGACATCCCGCTGGTGGCCCGCCACTTCTACCACCACGCCGGCTGGGCCCAGCTCATGGAAACCGACCCCGAGCTGCGTGACTACGCGCCGCTCGGCGTGGCCGGGCAGATCATCCCGTGGAACTTCCCGCTCCTCATGCTGGCGTGGAAGGTGGCGCCGGCGCTGGCCACCGGGAACACGGTGGTGCTGAAACCCGCGGAGTACACGCCGCTGACCGCGCTCCGGTTCGCGGAAATCTGCCGCGAAGTGGGGCTCCCCGATGGCGTGGTCAACATCGTCACCGGCGATGGCGAGACCGGCGCCCTGATCGTGGACCACCCGGACGTGGACAAGATCGCCTTCACCGGCAGCACCGAGGTGGGCCGGATCATCCGCCGGCAGACGGCGGGAACCGGCAAGAAGGTCTCCCTCGAGCTGGGCGGGAAGAGCCCCTTCGTCGTCTATGAAGACGCGGACCTCGACAGCGTGGTGGAGGGCGTGGTCGACGCCATCTGGTTCAACCAGGGGCAGGTCTGCTGCGCCGGCTCCCGGATCCTGGTCCAGGAGGGTGTGGCCGACGGGCTCGTCCACAAGCTGCGACAGCGGATGGAGCGGCTCCGGTGCGGCGACCCGCTGGACAAGAGCACCGACATCGGCGCCATCGTGGCTCCCGTCCAGCTCGAGCGGATCGAGGGGCTCGTCGAGGACGGCCGCCAGGAAGGCGCCGAGATCTGGCAGCCCACCTGGGCCGTCCCGCAGGAAGGCTGCTTCTACCCGCCCACCCTCATCACCGGGGTCTCCCCCGCGGCCACCGTCTCCCGCGTCGAGATCTTCGGCCCCGTGGTGGTCCTCATGACCTTCCGGACCCACCACGAGTCCGTCCAGCTCGCCAACAACACGCCCTACGGCCTCGCCGCCAGCGTCTGGACCGAGAACATCAACCTCGCCCTCGACGTCGCCCCCCGCATCCGGGCCGGCACCGTCTGGGTCAACTCCACCAACCTCTTCGACGCCGCCTCCGGCTTCGGCGGCTACAAGGAATCCGGCTTCGGCCGCGAGGGCGGCCGTGAGGGACTCTGGGAGTACCTGGAGCCCGAGGCCGACGCGCGGCCCGAAGGCGGGCAGTCCGACCACGGCCGCGCCTCCGACCCCGGGATCCGATCCGAACCCGACGCGGTGGGCCCGGCGTCGGCAGCGCGGCCCGACGCCGGAGAGGCAAACGCCGACAGTGCGGCGCCGCCCATCGATCGCACCGCGAAGCTCTACATCGGCGGCAAGCAGTCGCGCCCCGACGGCGGCTACTCCCTGGACGTCCTCGCCCCCGACGGCACGAAGCTGGGCGAGGTGGGGAAGGGGAACCGGAAGGACATCCGGAACGCCGTGGAGGCGGCCCACAAGGCCGAGTCGGGGTGGCGGACCACGGCGGCCCACACCCGGGCCCAGATCCTCTACTACATCGGCGAGAATCTCTCCGCCCGGGCCGGTGAGTTCGCGGCCCGGCTCCGGAGCCAGGGCGCGCCGGCGGACCGGGCCGCAGCGGAGGTGGAAGCCGCCGTCCGTCGCCTGTTCACCTACGCCGCCTGGACCGACAAGTGGGACGGCGCGGTGCACCATACGCCGATCCGGAACGTGACGCTCGCCATGCCCGAGCCCATCGGGGTGTTCGGCGTGGCGTGCCCCGACCCGCTCCCGCTCCTGGGATTCATCTCGACGGTGATCCCGCCGGTGGCCACGGGCAGCACGGTGGTGGCGCTGCCCTCCGCGGTGGGCCCCCTCACCGCCACGGACCTCTACCAGGTTCTGGACACGTCGGACGTGCCCGGCGGCGTCATCAACATCGTCACCGGCCCTCGGACCGAGCTGATCGAGGTCCTGGCCGCCCACTATGATGTGGACGCGTTCTGGTACTTCGCCGATGACGGCGGCGGCGAGACGGTGGAGCGGCTGTCGGCCGAGAACATGAAGCGGACGTGGGTGTCCGCCGGGCGCGACTGGTGGAGCCCGGTTCGCGGCCAGGGGCCGGAGTTCCTGCGTCGGGCCACGCAGCCGAAGAACATCTGGGTCCCGTACGGGGCATGACATGACCGCCAGCACCACCTTCCGGGTCCGCTACGGCGAGACCGACCAGATGGGGGTGGCCTACCATCCGAACTACCTGGTCTGGTGCGAGATCGGGCGAACCGAGCTGATGCGTGAGCTGGGCGTGCCGTACGCCGAGATGGAGGCCCGGGGCACACTCCTGGCCGTGGCCGAGGCCCATGTCCGGTACGCCGCCGCCGCCCACTACGATGACCTCATCCGGATCGAGACGTGGGTGGAGAAGGTTAAGTCCCGGACCGTCACGTTCGGCTACGAGATCCACCGGGAAGAACCGGAGCCCACTTGCCTGGCCCGGGCCACCACCACCCTGATCTGCATTGACCCGGAGGGTCGCACCCGGACCCTCCCGCCGGACGTCCGCGAGTTCCTCGGTCCATGAGAACCGCTACCCTGTGTCTGGTGATCTGCGGCGCCCTCGCCGTGGCCTGCTCCGCCGGGCCCGATCCGCTTACGCCCGGCCCCGAGCGCGCCCCCATAACCCTCGACTCCGTGCAGATACGCGCCATCGCGCAGATCCTGAGGCTGGAGGACCAGCGGCGGTTCGACGCCGCTATCTTCCGACGCCTCGGCGACGGCTCCGAGGAGGTTCGCCGCCGGGCGGCCGTGGCCGCCGGGCGCATCGGTGACCCGGCGGCCGTCGAGTTCCTGATCCGCCTCCTGAGCGATGACCCCAGCCCCGCCGTGCTCGCCGACGCCGCCTTCGCCATCGGCGTCCTGGGCGACACCTCCCGGGTGGTCCTCGACGCCCTCCGTGACGCCGTGCCCGCCGGCTGGGTCCCCGTCCGCGGACCGGACGCCGCCGTGGTGGGGGAGGTGGTCCACGCCCTCGGGAAGCTCGGCACCGACCACGCCAGGAAGCTCGTTCTCGATGCGCTCCGGGCGGCCCATCCGGGCGACAGCGAGCTGGCCCGACGCATCGCCGCGGAAGCGCTCCTGAGTGTGTGGCGGTTCTCGGAAGGGCCCGGGCGTGTCAACGCCGTCGTCCGTTACGCCGATGTCGGCGACCAAGCGCTCCGGTGGCGAGCGGCCTACGCCCTCATGCGCCTCGGCGACTCCGACGGCGCGCCCACGCTCCTCACCCTCCTGGCCGATACCGACCACCGGGCCCGGGCCAGCGCCGCCCGGGGCCTCCGGCCGGCGCTGGCCGACTCCGCCGGGATCCGTGACACCGCCCTCGTCGCCCTGACCGCCGCCCTCCAGGATGCGCACCCCCACGTCCGCATCAACGCGGTTCGGACGCTGGCCGCGTACGGCGATGACGCTCCCATCGATGCGCTCGTGGCGCGCCTCGACGATCCGGACAGCCATGTGGTGTTCGCGGCGGCCGAGGCGATGGTCGCGTTCTCCGAGCGCGTTGAGGACGTGCTGATCCGTACCATGACCGACCCGGCCCGGCCTTACCCGGTCCGGGCGGCCGCCGCGGCGAGCGTGGCGGGGATCGCGGCGGATACCGTCCAGGCCACGCTCCTGGCGTGGGCCCACGGAGACAGCCCCTTCGAGGCACGGTACGCCGCGGCCCGGGTGATCCCGGCGCTGCCCGACGACTACGGCGAACCGCACCGCCAGGCCGCCGCAGGCGACCCGGACAGGAGAGTGGCGGTCGCCGGTCACAGCAGCGAGCTCGCCCGGCTGGGAGACCCCCACGAGCCGCCGACGCCCGCCGTGGATCACGTGCCCCTCGAAGACCGGACCCCGGCGTTCTACGAGGAGATGGTCCGGACGTACGTGGTCCCGGCCCTCGCCGGCACCCGTCCCCGGGCCACCATCCGGACGGCCGGGGGCGAGATCGTCCTCGAGCTGCTGGCCGAAGAGGCGCCGCTGACCGTCCACAACTTCGTCACGCTGGCCCGCGCCGGATACTGGGACCACGGTGTCTGGCACCGTGTCATCCCGAACTTCGTGCTCCAGGACGGCGCCCCGGCCGGGGACCCCAACGGCGGGCCGGGGTGGAGCATCCGCGACGAGATCAATCGGGTGCGATACACCCGGGGCGCGCTCGGGATGGCGCTGTCGGGTCCGGATACTGGCGGCAGCCAGTGGTTCATCACCCATTCCCCCCAGCACCACCTCGACGGCGGGTACACCATCTTCGGGCGGGTGGTGGACGGGATGGACGTGGCCGACGCGGTGCTCCAGGGCGATCCCATCGAGGCCATTTCCGTTTCTCGATGAACGGAACTTCGGCGTCCCCCGAGGTCTACCACCATTCGGTTGACGGTCCTCGCGGCCGTCGGGTATCTTGTGCGCCGCCGGGGGGGTGGGAGATCGTGCGCATCGCTGTCATGCTCGTCGTTGTCGGCCTCGCCGGGTGTGCGCTGCACGGGGTACCGGACGCGGCGCAGCCGGCGGTGGCGGAGCGCGCCGTTCGAGAGACCGCGCCGGACCGGCCGCTCCGGGTCATCTTCCGCTGGCGCGCCCTGGACGGACGGGCCCGGTTCTCGGGGCAGGGGGTCGCCCGGATCGAGGGACCCTATCGCGCCCGGCTCGACCTGTTCGGGCCCCGGGGGGAAGGGTACCTGAGCGCCGCGCTGGTGGAAGACCGGCTGCGCTTTCCGGGCGAGCCCGACGCGGTGGTGCCGCCGCCGGCCATGATCTGGTCCGCGCTCGGCGTGGTCCGGCCGCCGGAGGCCGCGGTCTTGCAGGGGACGCGTCGGCGAGGGACCACGGTGGAGCTGTACTACCAGACCGGAGAGGGCCGGCTCCGGTTCACGCTGGAAGAAGGACGCCTTCGCACCGCCGAGTGGCGACGGGATCGGGGACGGATGGTGGTCGAGCTCGCGGACGATGTCCACGGGCTGCCCGGCCGGGCCGCGTACCGGGATTGGGCGAACAACACGGAACTGCATTTAGAGCTGGAGACCGTTGAAGAAGTCGAGCCGTATCCGCCGGAGATCTGGACGCCGGGCCGCTACTAGCACCCTCGGGGTGGTACTCGTGACCCTGGCTCTCGGCGCCTGCATGTACAGCTTCGAGGGCGGCGGGTTCCCGTCCCACATCCGGACCATCTATATCGAGCCGTTCGAGAACAATACGGCCCAGTTCGACATCGAGCAGGAGCTCTTCGCGCGGCTCATCGAGGAGCTCCCCGCGAAGCTGGGGCTCCAATCCGCGGGGCGGGAGAACGCCGACGCGATCCTCACGGGCGAGATCCGCCGATACCGCGACGTGGCCCAGAACTACCGAGCCGGCGACCCGGGGGCCGCTGGCGGCGTGCTTTCCCACGAGGTGGAGGTCGGGATCTCCATCCAGCTCGTGGACGTCCGCGACAACGTGATCCGCTGGGAGTCGAGCTCCCTCGTGGGGCGCGGGACCTATCAGCCCGGCAGCCAGAACGACGACATCGCGCAGCAGAAGGCCATCGAGAGTATCATCGAGCAGATCATGGACGGGGCCCAGTCCCAATGGTGAGGCTCCCATGAGGCGCGCGGTGCGGTGGGTCCCGTTCCTCCTGATCCCCGCCCTCCTCGGGGTACAGGGGCACGGCGGGGCCGCGGAGGGAGCCGCCGAGCATATCCGGGTCGAGTACTTCTTCCTGATCCTCATCACCATCCTCGTGGTGGGGAAGGGGCTGGGCGAGGTCGCCGAGCGGGTCGGGCAGCCCGCCGTCCTCGGCGAGCTCGTGGCTGGCGTGATCCTCGGCTCCAGCGTGCTCGGGGTCGTCCCCGTCGATGGGGCCATGGCCGAGATCATCACGCTCCTGGCCGAGGTCGGCGTCGCAATCCTCCTCTTCGAGATCGGCCTCGAGACCGACCTGCGGGAGATGTTCCGGGTCGGCGGCTCGGCGGGGCTCGTGGCCATCGTGGGCGTGGTGCTCCCCTTCGCCCTCGGGTTCCTCTACTGGTGGTGGGCCGCGCCCGACATCGGGACCCATCCGGGTGACGTCACCGACACCATGGTGGCCATCTTCGTGGGCGCCACCCTGACGGCAACCTCTGTCGGCATCACTGCCCGGGTCCTCACAGACCTCGACCAGATCCACACCCCCGAGGCCCGGGTCGTCATCGGCGCCGCCGTGGTCGACGACGTGCTCGGGCTCGTGATCCTCGCCATCGTCGCCGGCCTCGCGGCCGGCGCCGGGCTCACCGTCTTCGGTATCGCCACCAAGTTCGCCGTGGCCGTGGGCTTCCTCGTGGCGGCCGTGATCATCGGAAACTGGGTGGCCCCCAGGCTCTTCGGACTCATCGATCAGCTCCGGGTCCGGGGCGTACTCCTGGTCAGCGCGTTCGCCTTCGCGCTCCTCTTCGGCGCCCTGGCCGGCCTGGCCGGCTCCGCCATGATTATCGGCTCCTTCGCCGCCGGGATCGTCCTCTCCTCCACCAACCAGTTCGATGTCATCGAGGAGCGGATCAAGCCGGTGGCCGATATCTTCACGCCCATCTTCTTCGTCTCCGTGGGCGCGGCCGTGAACGTGAACCTGTTCCTCCCCTGGAGCGACCAGTTCGATCTCTCCGTCCTTGCCGTTGGCGGGATCCTCCTCGTGATCGCCATTGTGGGGAAGCTCGTGTCCGGCTACACCGTAGGGTGGGGCAAGCGGCCCCTCAACCACGCCGCCATTGGAGTCGGGATGGTTCCCCGGGGCGAGGTCGGGCTCATCTTCGCACAGCTCGGCCTCACCAACGAGATCCTCTCTTCCGAGGTCTTCAGCGCCATACTCATCATGGTCATTTTCACCACATTCATCGCCCCGCCGCTCCTCAAGTTCATCTTCAGGGATCGCGGGCCCGACGGCGGCAAGCCGGAGAAGCTCCCGGTGCATCCCGGCGCCACGGAGGTCGAGAATGCCCGGACGAGGTGGTCGTGACGGGCCGCGAGGACCCGGGCCACACGGCCCCCGACGATGCCCGCAGCGGTCAGCGGGTCACGGCCTCGCCGGGGCCCGAGGCCCGGATCCTGGAGCGCGGGCCGCTCCTCGAAATGTACCGGCGGCCCCGCGGCGAGCGCATCGTCTTCACCAACGGCTGCTTCGACATCCTCCACCGCGGCCACGTGGAGTACCTCTACGCCGCACGGGCGCTGGGCGACCGCCTCGTGGTGGGCGTGAACACCGACGCCTCCGTGACCCGCCTCAAGGGCTCCGACCGCCCGGTGGTCCCCCTGGATGACCGGATGTACATCCTCGCCGGCCTCGGCTGCGTCGACGCCGTTACCCCGTTCGAAGAAGACACGCCCCGCGCACTCATCGCCGCGCTCCTCCCGGACGTCCTGGTCAAGGGCGGCGACTACCGCCCCGACGAGGTGGTGGGCGCCACCGAGGTCCGGGAAGCCGGCGGAGAGGTCATCATCCTGCCGTTCGTCGAGGGACGATCCACCACGAAACTCATCCGGAGGCTGCAGAACCGTGCCGACCCCTGAACCCGCACCCCGCGAGCTCCGCGACGCCGACCAGCTCCGCGACGTCACCTTCGAGCGGAACGCCACACCCTTCGCCGAGGGCTCCTGCCGGATCCGCTTCGGCCGCACCGACGTGCTCTGCACCGCCTCCATCGAGGAGAACGTGCCCCGGTGGCGGAAGGGGAGTGGGAAGGGATGGGTCACCGGTGAGTATGCCATGCTGCCTCGGTCCACCCAGACCCGGAGCCGACGGGAGCGCGCCGGCGCCGGCGGGCGAACCAAAGAGATCCAGCGCCTGATCGGGCGCTCGCTCCGGGCCGCCATGGACCTCGAGGCCCTGGGGGAGCGGCAGATCATTGTCGACTGCGATGTCCTGGTGGCCGATGGCGGCACCCGGACCGCCGCCATCACCGGCGGCGCCGTGGCGCTGGCCGACGCCTGCCGATGGCTCGTGGCCGAGGGGAAGCTCGACGCATCCCCGATGCGCGAGCTGGTGGGCGCCATCTCCGTCGGCATTGTCGACGGTCAGTCCCGCCTCGACCTCGAATACGTGGAGGACGTGGGCGCCGACGTGGACATGAATGTGGTCATGCTCGAGTCCGGCGGCTTCGTCGAAGTGCAGGGGACCGGCGAGCAGGGGACCTTCTCCCGCCGCGAGCTCGACGCCCTCCTCGACCTGGCCGGCGAGGGGATCCACCGGCTCTTCACTATGCAGCACGAAGCCATCGCCGAGGGGTCGTGAGCGCCGCGAGCCCCGGGGGCCGCCGTCGCCTCCTTCTGGCCACCCGCTCCCCGCACAAGGCCCGGGAGATCGGCCAGATCCTGGCCCCCCTCGACCTCGACGTCGAGACCCTCGCCGATCTCGGCGTCGAGGAGACGCCGGAGGAGGACGCCATCGAGGCCTTCGACACCTTCACCGCCAACGCCGTCGCCAAGGCCCGGCACTTCGCCGCCATGCTCGAACGCGTCACCCTGGCCGATGACTCTGGCCTCCGCGTCGACGCCCTCGACGGCGAGCCCGGTGTCTTCACCAAGCGCTTCTCCGGTCGCGACGACCTCTCCGGCCACGACCTGGACCACGCCAACAACGCGCTCCTCCTCGAGAAGCTCGAAGGGGTGCCCGAAGAGGAGCGCGGCGCCCGCTACGTCTGCTGTGCCGCCGTCGCCTGGCCCGATGGCCGCACCCTCACCGCCATGGGCACCGTCCGCGGTCGCATCGCCACCGAGCCACGAGGAGAGAACGGATTCGGCTACGACCCCCTCTTCCACGTCCCGGAGCTCGACGCACGCTTCGCCGAGGTGCCGCCCGGGGCAAAGAACGCCATCAGCCACCGCTCCCGCGCCTTCCGGGCCCTGGCGGCCGCGCTGGAGGCCAGCCCCTGGGCGCTGGGGTAGCACGCCGCCCGCGCTGCCGGCCGCGTACCGCAATGCCCATAGCATCCCGCATCGATCCCGACCGACGGCTCGTCGTCACCGCGGGCGAGGGCATCCTCACCGGCGACGAGGTCCGGGCCAACCAGCGCGCTCTCCGGGCTGAACCCGCGTTCGACCCTGGCTACGATCATCTCTTCGACATGTCCAGGGTCGCCGAGCTCCGGGTCCCCCCCGACCAGCTCCGGGAGCTCGCGGCCGTGGCGATCTTCGAGCCCGAGAGCCGCCGGGCCGTGGTGGCCCCCGAGGACGTCATGGTGGCCCTCGCCCGCACCTACGGCTCCCTCCGCGACCTCTCCGACGACGCGCTCCAGGTCTTCCGCACCCTCCGCGAGGCGCTGGCCTGGCTCGGCCACGACTAGGCGCGGCCACGAACACTGACCGGATCGCCGCGCCCGGGCCCGCCAGTCGGCCATCCCCACGCGCTCCCACCGTTTGACGCCTCTTTGACGGCCGCTTCCTACCTTTCAATTTGCAGCCGATTTACGTACAGTCAGCCGGGAGACCGTATGATCCGTCGCCTTTTCGAGCTCATCCTCGCCTGGTTCAGGCGCCCCCTCTACAACGAGGATGATCCCCTCGAGGAGTACTGGTCCCGCAAGCGCTACGACGACGAGTACTGGCGGGGATAGACAGACGGCGCCGAAATTGCTTCCGTTCTCGAGAGGACGCCGGGAGCGGAGGGCTTCCGCCAGACTCGCAGGACCGCTCGAGGCCCCATGCCGTTCACGTCGGAGATCGACCCTGCCCGCGGGATGGTCACCACCCGGGTGACCGGACGCCCCACTCCGACGCAGCTCCGGGCCCACCAGGACCGACTCGCCGCCGATCCCGACTTCGATCCCGCCTACGACCACCTCTTCGACCTCAGCGATGTCGAGGCCCTCGACGTCGACCCCCAGGATATCCGCTCCCTCGCCGACCTCACCATCTTCGACCTGACCAGTCGCCGGGCCGTGGTCGCCCCCCGGAGCCACCATTTCGGCCTGTCACGCATGTACCAGGCGCTGCACAGCGCCGATGAGCGCGTCGGCGTATTTCGCACCCGCACCGAAGCCCTCGAATGGCTCGGGCACCCCGGAGACAGCGAGTCCGGGCACCGCGTCTAGACGCAATCGCACCCCGGCATTACCCTTCACCCCGTTCGGGGCGTGGCGCAGTCCGGTAGCGCACCTGCTTTGGGAGCAGGGGGTCGCCGGTTCGAATCCGGCCGCCCCGACTGACGTGTCCCGGGCCTTCCGGAACCCGTGCTTGCACCGGGCGGCGTGGCAGAATCCAGGCGTCTCATGCGTTCCACCCTGCCAAGGAGCGTCGTGCTGGTCGGAGCCCTCGTCATGTTCGGGGGTGCCGGCCCGTGCGGCGACACCACCGCCCGGCCGGCCTGAGAGGCGCCAGGGGAGCAACGACTCCGTCAACGTGGACCTCACGGCGCCCTGAGGCGCTCCCTCACGGACCTTCCCGCTCCCGCCGCCCCGTGCCATCTTTCCAGCAGCCACCCGAACCGGAGCACGCCATGCGCACCGTCATCGCCTTCGCCGTCCTCGGCACCATCGCCGGCGGCATGTGGCTCACCTTCGAGCTCCTCGCCCGCGCCGCAGAGCAGCACCCCGTCCACCCGCATATGGAGTAGGCGCACCACCCCGCCGCCACCCTCCGGCCGCACCGGGCACCTGTACGCGTCCGCGCCTCCGCGTCCCTCGGCGCCTTCGCGCTTGACACTCCCGGTACCTGACCGTAAAGTTGGACCACTCGGTCGAACTGCAACGTCCAACCCCGGAGCCCGCCATGGCGCGCGCCCGCTTCGACAACCTGGATCCGGAGCGCCAGGAGACCATCCTGGCGGCGGCCGCCGATGAGTTCGCGACCCACGGCTACGCCGCCGCGTCGTTGAACCGGATCATCGAGGCGGCCGATATCAGCAAGGGCTCCCTCTACTACTACTTCGACGACAAGGCGGACCTGTTCCGGTCGGTGGTGGAGGCGGCCATGGACCGGCTCTTCCGGGCGGTGGAGGGGCTGTCGTTCGAGGAGCTGGACCGGGCCAACTTCTGGGCCCGAGTGCGGGAGGTGGCGCTGCGCTCCATCGACCTGATGAAGGAAGACACCTGGGACGTGCGGCTGGCCATGGCGTTCCCGCGGCTGCGGCAGGAGCCCGAGGCCGGTGCCGGGGTGCAGCCGCTCCTGGAATGGAGTCGGGACTTCACCCGGGAGCTGCTGCTGCGGGGTCGCGAGCTGCAGGTGGTGCGCCGGGACCTTCCACTGGAGCTGCTGGTGGAGATCACCATGGCGGTGGACGATGCGGGTGACCGTTGGATGATCGAGCACCTGGACGAATACGGGAGCGAGGCCGCGTTCCGGGAACTGATGGAGGCCCGGATCGACCTCGTTCGGGACATGCTGGACGCCGACAACGAGGGGTGGGAGCGATGATATGGAGGAACGCGGCCATGGCATGCGCCCTCGTGGGCATAGTGATCATCGGAGCGCCCACGAAGGGGGCCACGGCCCAGCAGCTGCCGTCGATGGAGGAGGTGATCGACCACCTGGACGAGCTGTACCGGTCCGAGTCGTCGCACTCCATCATGACCATGACGGTGGTCCGGGAGCGAGGCACCCGGGAGCTGACCATGGAGAGCTGGACGAAAGGGGAGGAAGAGGCGCTCATCGTGATCCGGTCGCCGGCCCGTGAAGCCGGCACCGCCACCCTCATGACGGAAGAGGGTCTGTGGAACTACGCCCCCCGGGCCGACCGCCTGATCCGCATCCCCACGGGCCTGCTGTCCGAGAGCTGGATGGGCAGCCACTTCAGCAATGACGACCTGATGCGGGAGACCAGCTACGACGACGACTACGAAACCGAGCTGTCCTGGACGGAGCGCGACGGCGAGCGCTACCTGCTCGTCACCCTGACGCCGAAGCCGGACGCGCCGGTGGTCTATACCCGGATCGAGTTCCTCCTCACGCCGGACCGGTGGATCCCGGTGCGGGAGGAGTTCTACGACGAGGGGGAGCTGATCCGCACCATGACGTTCCACCGGGTCGAGACCGTGGGCGGCCGGCCGATCCCCCTGCGGATGACGCTCCAGCCCACCGACGAGCCAGGCGAGCGCACCGTGATCGAGTACCAGGAGCTGCAGTTCGACGTGCAGGTGGATGATGAGCTCTTCACGCGGCGCGGCCTGCGCCGGGTGGCCGGGTGATCGCCCTCAAGCTGGCCATCCGGAACCTGCTCCGGAACCGCTGGCGGAGCGGGCTCACGCTGGCCGCGGTGGCGGTGGCCGTGGGGGTCATGGTGTGGACCCTCGGCTTCTACGAGGGGTGGATCCAGCAGATGGTGCGAGGCGCCACGGCGGTGAAGACCACCCAGGCGCAGATCCATACGGCCGGCTACATCGAGGCGCCCCGTGTCTACCACTCGTTCCACATGGACGACCATCGCCTGCGCCGGATCCTCCAGGCCCCCGATGTCCAGGCCATCAGCCCCCGCGTCGAGCTGGCCGGCCTGATCGGGAACGAGGAGCGGTCGCAGGTGGCCCGGTTCCTGGGCGTCCGGCCCGAAAACGAGGCGGCCGCGACACCCATCACGGAAGCCGTCATCGAGGGCCGCTGGCTCGCCGGGACACCACCGGAGTACCCGGCGCCCCGGGAGGTCGTGCTCGGCGAGGGAGTGGCGAGGCAGCTCCGGGTCGGCATCGGTGCCGAGCTCGTGGTCTTCCTGGAAGCCGCGGACGGCTCGCTGGGCAACGAGCTCCTCGAGGTGGTCGGGATCGTCCGGACCCAGAACACCGAGATCGACCGCATGACCGGCTACCTCCACATCTCGGACGCACAGTACCTGGCCGCCCTCGGTGACGAGATCCACGAGGTGGCCATCCGGGCCGCCGACCCGAGCAGGGCGGCCGCGGTGGCCGACAACGTCGCCGCCGTCCTGGGCATCCGACCCGACCCACCCCCGGAGGGCGCCGTGGAGGCCGGCGAGGTCGACGCGGACGTGCTGGTGGTGAGGCCGTGGCAGGAGATCATCCCCTCCATGGCCCAGATGGTGGTGATCTTCCGCGAGTCGTACGGCTTTATGTACCTCCTGATCTACCTGGTGGCGGCCGTGGGCATCGTCAATACCCAGCGGATGAGCGCCCAGGAGCGGAAGCGGGAGTTCGGGGTCATGTTGGGCATCGGCATGCGCCCCCGGCGGATGTTCCGGACCATCGTGGTCGAGACGCTGGTCCTGGGCGTCATCGGTGCCGTGATCGGGGCCGTGGGCGGCGCCCTCCTCACCTGGTACCACGCCACCGCCGGGTTCGACATGGGGATGCTCACCGACCAGACCGCCAGCTTCTCCATGATGGGCGTGTCGTTCTCGGAGCGGATCTACTTCGAGCTCTATCCGGGCGCCGTCATCCAACCGGTGCTCGTGATGCTCTTCGTGGCCGCACTCAGCGGGCTCTGGCCGGCCATCAAGTCGGCACGGATCGACCCGGCCCCCACCATCGCCGGGAGGAACTGATGCTGCTCAAGCTCGCCTGGCGGAATCTGTGGCGTCACCGGACCCGCACCCTCATCATGACCTCCGCCGTGGCCCTCTCCTACGCCCTGATGCTCGCCGGCCTGGGGATCGCCGACGACGGCCACTACCGCATGCTCCGCGAGGCCGCCGAGGCCGCCGGCGGCGATGTCCTGGTCCACGGCGACGGCTACTGGGACACCCGGGCCAGTGACATCATCATCGGCGACGGGCCCGCGGTGCTCGACCAGGTCCGCGGCGTCGTGGAAGGAGGGACCGTCTTCCCGCGCGTCCTGATCAACGGCCTGGTCAGCACCTCCGCGGACAACCGGCCGGTCATGCTCCAGGGGATCGACCCGGAGCTGGAGCCGATCCTCCACGACTGGCCGGGCGACCTCGTGGCCGGGACCTGGTTCGAGGACGGTCGTGACGACCCGCTCATCCTGGGCCACCGGGCGGTCGAGCGCCTCGAGCTCGAACTCGGCGACCGGGTGGTCCTGACCGCCAGCGACCCCGAGGGCGAGATGACCCGGGCCCTCTTCCACCTCACCGGCATCGTCGAGACCGGCACCCGGCAGCTGGACGAGACCCTGGCCCTCACCACCGTGGCTGCGGCCCGCGCCGCCCTCGGCCACCCTCGCATGCTCACCCAGATCGGCGTGCTCACCGGCGAAGGCGCAGACCACCAGCGCGTCGCCACCGACATCGCCGCCGTCTTCGACACCGCCCGCACCGACCTCGAGGTCCTGACCTGGGAGGAAGCCATCCCCGAGATGGTGGGCTTCATCGAGATCGACGACGCCTTCGCCTACATCTACTTCGTCATCATCTTCGCCGTAGTGCTCTTCTCCATCACCAACACCTTCCTGATGGCCGTGATGGAGCGGGTCCGCGAGTTCGGCCTCCTGAACGCGCTGGGCCTCAAGAACGAGCGCATCGGCCGACTCCTCCTCTCCGAGACCGTGCTCCTGACCGCCCTGGCCATGACCGCCGGGTTCCTCATCGGCTATGCCGGCCACCTGGCCGCTTCCCACTGGGGGATCCCCGTCGCCTCCTACGGGATCGAGGAGCTCGAGATGTCCGGCGTGGACATGTCCGAGCTGGTGATGTACAGCACCATCAATCCCTTGAAGTGGGGCGTCGCGTCCGTGCTCGTGGCCATTTCGACCATCGCCTCCGCGCTCTACCCGGCGTGGCGGGCCTCCAAGCTGGCACCCGCAGAAGCCATGCGCTTTTACGAATAGAGGACGAAAACCATGCCGAACCAGACCCAGACACGTGAGGCCGAACCCGGCGTGATCGAGAACGGCGCCCTGATCCGGGCCCGGGGCCTGAAGAAGAGCTACTGGCAGGGAGACCTGGAAATCCCGGCCCTGCGCGGCGTGGACCTGGACGTCCAGGAGGGCGAGTTCACCGCCCTGGCCGGGCCGTCCGGCTCCGGCAAGACCACGCTCCTGAACATCGTGGGCGCCCTCGACAGCCCCACCGACGGGTCCATCGAGGTCGACGGGAAGAACGTCTCCGGCCTCAGCAAGGGAGATGCGGCCGATTTCCGCCTCGGTACCGTGGGCTTCATCTTTCAGGCGTACAACCTGGTGCCAGTCCTCACAGCGTACGAGAACGCCGAGTTCACCCTCCTCCTGCGCGGCGTTCCCGTAGAGGAGCGCCGCGAGCAGGTAGAGCCGCTCCTCCAGCGGGTCGGCCTCGGCGACATGATGGACCGCAAGCCCCACGAGCTCAGCGGCGGCCAGCAGCAGCGGGTAGCCGTGGTCCGGGCCCTGGCCACCCGGCCCCGGCTCGTCCTCGCCGACGAGCCCACCGCGAACCTCGACAGCACCACCTCAGGCGAGCTCCTCGACCTCATGCTCGAGCTCAACGACGAGCTCGACACCACCTTCGTCTTCTCGACCCACGACCAGACGGTCATCGACCGGGCGAGACGGGTGGTCCGCCTCCTCGACGGATGCGTGGCCCGCGTCAACCACCACGCCGCGGGTGGCTGACGGGGTGCGCGTCCTCGGAGTCGTGCTCATGGCGCTGGCCGCGCTCACACCCGCCACCGCCCACGCCCAGTTCACCCTGGTCGAGGCCGAACCCGCCTCCCTCACCCTCGGCGGCTACGTCCGCACCCTCACCGGGATCCACGACCTCGGCTACACCATCCCGGAGACACCCGTCACCGCCGCCACACCCCGGCGGAGCGGCTTCAACGGGGAGGTGGTTCGCCTGAAGTGGAAGCTGGAAGGAGGAGGCGGCCCGGCCGGCAGCGGCGTCCGCTGGGAGCTCGATGTCCACAACCGTCTCCAGGCCCGGATCAGCAGCGCCGAGGCCGGCGACCAGGTGGTGGGCTTCGGAGTGAGTGCCGTCCCCGACCGCCTCGTGGACCTCGAGACCGAGCTCCTGGATGAGCCCGGCCTCCGCGCCTGGCACGATCTCGACCGGCTGAGCCTGAGCCTCTACACCGACATCGCCGACATCACCGTCGGCCGCCAGGCCATCACCTGGGGCATCTCCGGGATCTTCCCGGTGGCCGACCTCTGGGCACAGTTCAGCCCCTTCGAGCTCGACACCGAGGAGAAGCCCGGCATCGACGCCATCCGTATCCTCGCCTATCCGGCGGGGATCGAGGTCGACGCCGTCGTGGCCGATCGCGGGAGCGCCGAAGACCTGTCGGCCGGCCTCCGGGCCACCCTCGGCCTCCCGGATGCCGACCTCTGGATCGGGGCGGGGAAGCTCTGGCGCCAGGCCATGGCCATGGGCGGCGTGACCCTCCTCCTCGACGCGGCCAAGGTGCGCGTCGAGGCCGCTCTCCCCTGGGACCTGGACGCCGCCGCGCTCCAGCAGCCCCGCGTCACGGTGGGCATCGACTGGATCCGGGGCACTTCGACCGTGACCGGGGAGTACCACTACAACGGGATCGGCGCCGACCACGAGAGCTACCTGGAAACCCTGCAGGACCCGCGGGTGCAGCGCGGCGAAACGTACTACCTCGGCCGCCACTACCTCGGTGGCGTGATCACCTGGAGCCCCGACACCGAGAACCGCCTCACCCTGATCCTGAACGCCCTGGCCAACCTCGGCGATCCGAGCCTGGCCGTGACGCCGGCACTCAGCTACGACCTGGGGCAGGCCACCCGCTTCTCCATCGGCGGCCTCCTCTCGTACGGCGACCCGCCGTCGTTCAACCCGCTCCCACCCGCCTTCCCCACGGAGTTCGGCGCGTACGGCACCCTCGGCTACACCCAGCTCTCCATCTACTTCTGATGAGATGGCGCCGGGGCCCCGGCGCCGTTACGAAAGGGCCCGTAGGACCAGGAGCACCGTGAAGATCACGTAGCCCGTCACCAGCACTCCACCCGAGATCCGCCCCAACACCCGGCCGCGCCACGCCAGCGGAACCAGGAGGATGGCGAACACGATCATCGCCGGAACCTCGAACCACAGAAGCGCCGGATCCACCGGGATCGGCCGGATCAGCGTCGAGACCCCCAGAATCGACAACAGGTTGAACAGGTTCGACCCCACCACATTCCCCAGCGCGATATCCGACTCCTGACGCATCGCCGCCACCACGCACGTGGCCAGCTCCGGCAGCGACGTCCCGATCGCCACCACCGTCAGCCCGATCACCACTTCGCTCACGCCTACCAACCGCGCGAAAAACACCGCCGACATCACCAGCAGCTGCGCCCCTACCACCAGACCCGCCAGCCCCAACATCACCAGCAGGATATCCTTCGCCATCCCGCCATCGGGAGGCCCCCGCTCCACCCTCTCGTACTGCACGTACTCCGCCTCCACCCATTCCGGCTCCCACCGGGCCGCCCGGAGCACGAACACCAGGAACGCCACGAACCCCACCAGCAGGATCCCCGCATCCACCCGCCCCAGCGCCCCGTCCACCATCATCACCGCCACCACCATGGACACGAACACCATCAGCGGCGCCTCCCGTGACAGCAGCCGCATCCCCACCTTCAGCGGCTTCGCCATCGCCGAAAGCCCCAGGATCAGCCCGATATTCATGATGTTCGAGCCGAGCACGTTGCCCAGCACCACGTCGCTCCGGTCCTGCACGCTCGCCACTACACCCACCAGAAGCTCCGGCGCAGAGCTCCCGAACGCCACCACCGTCAGACCCACCACCAGTGGCCTCGTCCCCAGCCGCCGCGCCAGTCGGGCCGCACCCCCGACAAGCCACTCGGCCCCCAGATACAGGGCAAGGAGGCCGAGAACGAAGTACAACGCATTCAAATACACGCCCTGATTAGACGTCCACACGGGGGCCCTGTCAACCGCCTCAATCGCTCCATCGGCCACCGCCACATCAACCGGTGGACCGCCGCCGCGCGGCCCCCTCCCCATCCCCCGGCCCCCTGTCCGGCACCCCGTCCGCCGCGTCGGCCCGACCCCACCCCACAGCCCCGTCGCCAGCGGATCCCGGCCGGAGCGGGCAACCGGGCGGCATCGGCTCCACAACCTAAGGTCCGACAACGGGTTAGAGCACCGGCTACCATGGCCCCGCACAGGGGGTTGACGCCCCCCGGGATCGCCGGTATCCTTAGTGGCTCCCAGGCAAAAGCCTGGAGCGGGCGAGCGCCTCGGCGCACTACCGCAGTCGCGCCCTGCCAGGGCCCGCATCTGCGCCCGTAGCTCAGCTGGATAGAGCGTCGGACTTCTAATCCGAGGGTCGCA
>CAZSBL010000054.1:0-19972 GCA_964605205.1 uncultured Gemmatimonadaceae bacterium | reverse complement strand
TTGAGAAGGCTCCGTACTCGGGTCGACAATGTGCGGATCGCACACCGGGTTCTGTAATGGAGCCAGCGAGGTTCGCCGCTACCCCGGCCCTGCCTCGTCAGATGACCATCCCGGGCGGGGTGGACGGCGTAGTGATCCTCCCCATCGCCTGACCGCGGCTTCACGGATGCCGCGACCCGACCTTCCGCGTGCTGTCCTTCCGCGTCTTCCGCGGATTCCGGTGTGACAGGCTGTTCCCCGCCCCCTCCCCATTGCTTTCTTCAACAAAGCGGAGAAGAGCCCCTTTTTCACCCCGCCTCGAGCCGTCAGAAAACGGGGACCCACCACCGGGCGGCCGGTCGGAACGGGCCGTCCAGCGCGGGCGCCGCCGCGATCCCCTCCACCGCGCACCCGTCCCTGGTCACGGCGCCGTCACGCAGGCGGACCAACCGGGCTCGCACGGCGCCCCGGACCTCGGCGCCACCGGCGATCTCCAGGTGGCCGTGGACCACGATCAACCCGTCGAAGCGCGCGCCCTCGGCCAGGCGCAGGTCGCCCGCCACCACGAGCACGCCCCGACCCACCCCGCCCAGCACGGTGAGATCACCGTCCGCGTACACCACGGGCAGAAGGCGGTGGCAGGGGTGGCCGGGGTCGGGGCTGCCCCAGTTGCCGGGGCCGGGCGCGCACTCGCCGAGGGTGGTGGCCGGGCGAGGCCGGGCCACGCGCCCCGGGGGGCGCACGTCGGCGATCCGGGAGGCCACCGCCGGCGCCAGCGGGTCCGGCGTCGGCGGTGCCGGTGGGACCGCCCGGTCCACCGGCGGGCTGCCAGCGACCCGGGCGGAGGGGGCCACGTCCACCACAGGGGCCACCACGCCCGGCGACGCCCCGTCGCACGCTGCGCCGTCCCCGGTCCCCGACCCGTCCTCCTCACCACCCCCTTCCACCTCGCCCCCGTCGATGGACACCCACTCCGTCGCCGTGATCGCGCCCGGGACAGCCTCCGCCACGGAAGGCGGCGTGCGGACCAGCAGGCCGGCGGCGGCGACCACGTCGCCGTGGGGACCGGGCACCCGCCCCTCCCCCCGGAGCAGGAACAGCCCGCTGTCGAGCCGTACCGTCACGGTCGACCCGGCCTCCCTCGACGCGTGACGCTCCTCGCCCACGGCCATCCCGCCCACCGCCCGGGTGGACCACTCCCGAAGGGCTGCCGTGATGGCCGCCTCCGCTGCCCGCTCGGCCCGAGCTTTCCGGAGGACGGCGGAGGCCACCGTCGCCTCCCGGGTCCCCACCGCCAGTACACCCAGTGCCAGGACCATGAGCGCCAGGGTGAGCAGCATGGAGAATACGAGGGCGAAACCGGGACGGAACGTCGTCACGGCGCATCGGGGTTCACCAGTCCCAGCGCGAGACCGGCCGAGGGCTCCGGGAGGCGGACGAGGGAGTCGCCGTGGAGCCGGAGCCGCACGCCCAGCGCGGCCGGACGCGGCTCGAACGTCCCGGCCTCCAGGATCGTCTCGGTGACCGGCTGCCGCCCACCCCGGCCGCGGCGGTAGCGAAGCGCCCCATCGGCCAGGTGATACGCGCCCGTCTCGAAGACCAGCACCAGCCCCCGGTCGGGGGGCGACCCGTCCAGCGCCAGCCAGTACCCGTCCCCGCAGCCCGCACCTTCCGCCCCCTCCGTCCCCTCCGCGCCCACCACGCCCGTCACGGCGAACGCGGCGCCGGCCGTGCCGGAATCGGAGACCACCAGCGCCGAGTCCTTCGCGGGGTCGGGGCGACGCACGCCGCGGTACCGGATCCGCAGATCCGAGCCCTCCGATCGGCAGATCACCCCCACCCCCCGTACCGCCCGGAGCCGGACCGAGTCCGGGCCGACGCTCCGGTCCGATGGCGCCGTGTATCGCAGCTCCCCGCTGAGCACCAGCGCGGTGGTCCGGACCAGGTCGGCCGCCCGGGCCCGGTCGTGGGTGAGGGCGGCCAGCCGCCCCTGAGCGCCGGCGAACCGGGCCAGGCCCAGGAGGACCAGCGCGAAGAGCCACGCCGCCAGCGCCAGCTCCGGCAGAGTGACGCCCGGGCGCCCGCGCCGCGGCCTCACGGCCTCGACCACCCCCCGACCCCTTCCCGGGCGCCCGGGTCATCCTCACCCGATGCGCCGGCGTCCGGCAGCACCGGCACGGCGGGAAGCCGGCCTCCGTCCAACACCGCCAACGGCAGCCCGTCCGGTGTGGACACCTCGACCCGGATCGCGCGCTCCTCCACACTCCAGGAGACCCGGAGCCCGTCGAACACCCCGGCGCCCGACCCGGCCTCCGGCACCGCAGCCAGCGAGTCCAGGACCCCTTCCGCCACCCGGACCGCCGCCTGGACCCGGGCGCCCCGGTGGGTCCACCGCGACCCCAGCACCGCGGTGCCCCCCACCGCCACCAGCGTGGCCGCCAGGAACGTCACCGCCACGATCAGCTCCGGGAGCGAGTGGCCTGATGGGAAGGCGAGGCGTCTCGCGGGCTTCGTCCGCTTCCCCGTTTGACACCGCACCGACCGCACGAACGGGTGCGGGCCCAGCGGGCGCTCCACGACCGGGCGCGTCACCATCTGCGGTAGCGCCCGTACGCGCCAACGGTCACACCACCCTCCGCCGCTCCGCGGTGGATCCGCACCGTGCGGTTCGTCAGCCGGCCAATCCCCAGGGCGTCATAGTGGAAGGCCACTTCCTCCTCGGTCCCGGGGTCGACCCGGACACCGTACCGGCCGGTCAGGTCCACCGCCTCGCCGTTCCGACCGGCGGTGCGGGTCCAGAAGCGGCCCGTGACGGGGTCGAGGAGCAGCGTCGCACCGCCGTGGGATGCCGCGGCCACCCGGGTCCACGCGAGCCCCGCCGCCAGCTCGTCCCGGGCCGAGCGCACCGCGGCGGCGTCCCGCCATCGCAGGGTGGGCGGGAGGGCGATGGCCAGCAGCACGCCCAGCAGCGCCGTGACCACGATCATCTCGACCAGCGTATAGCCCCGGCTCTTCGTTTCCATGCGCCCAGGATGGCGCACGGATCGGGGCAGGAGAATGGCGGGATGGGACGGATCTGGATCCGAGACCTCAGGTCTCAGATCTCAGACCTACTCCAGGTCGTAGTCCCGGATCTTGTAGAGCAGCGCCCGGGAGCTGAGCTCGAGGAGCTCGGCGGCCTTGGTCCGGTTGCCGCCGGTGCGCTCGAGGGCCTTCTGGATGAGCCGGCGCTCGAGGACGGCGCTGTGCTTCTTGACGGAGAGCTCGTCGTCTCCGAGCTCGACTTCCTCCAGGGGCTTGACGGGGCTCTGGACGTGGTGGGGGAGGTCGCCGACGCGGAGCTTCTCCCCCTCGGCCAGGACCATGGCCCGCTCGATGACGTTCTCCAGCTCCCGGACGTTGCCGGTGAACGAGTACTTCAGGAGCACTTCCATGGCCTCGGGCTCGATCCCCTCGATGGAGAGACCGAGGGAGCGGTTGTACGCGTCCACGAAGTGCTTGGCCAGGAGCGGGATCTCCTCGGCCCGCTGCCGGAGCGGCGGGAGGTGGATCGGGACCACGGCGATGCGGAAGTAGAGGTCCTTCCGGAAGTTCCCTTCCTTGATCTCTTCTTCGAGGTTCCGGCTGGTGGCGGAGATGATCCGGGCGTTCACCTTCCGGCTCCGGCTCTCGCCCAGCCGCCGCACTTCCTCCTCCTGCAGCGTGCGCAGCAGCTTGACCTGGAGCGAGCCGGGCATCTCGCCGATCTCGTCGAGGAAGAGGGTGCCGTTGGTGGCCGCCTCGAAGAGCCCCTCCTTGTCCCGGTCGGCGCCGGTGAACGCGCCCTTCACGTACCCGAAGAGCTCGCTCTCCAGCAGGTTCTCGGGGATCGCGCCGCAGTTCACCGCCACGAACGGCCCACCGGCCCGGTCGCTCTCGTCGTGGGTCAGGCGGGCGATGAGCTCTTTGCCCGTCCCGCTCTCACCGGTGACCAGGACCGGCGACGGGTACTTCGCCACCTTCGTGGCGGTCTCGATGGCCTTCTTCATGGCCGGGCTCTTGGCGATGATCCCGCCGAACCGGCGCTCCACGTCCACCTCTTCACGCAGCCGGCTGACCTCCCTGCGCAGCGCCTCCCGCTCCTGCGCCTTCTTCAGCACCAGCACCAGCTGGTCGGCGCTGAACGGCTTCGGCACGTAGTCATACGCGCCGGCCTTCATGGCCTCGATGGCCAGCTCCGTGCTCCCGTACGCCGTCATCACGATGACCAGCGCCTGGCCGCCCTCCTCCCGGTACGCCTCCAGGAACTCGAGCCCGGGCATCCCCGGCATCCGGACGTCGGTCAGGATCATGTCCGGCTCCAGCTCCAGCGCCTTCTCGAGTCCCTCCTTGCCATCGCTGGCCACCGCCACGTCGTATCCTTCCTCATCGAGGATCATGGACACGGTCTGGCGCAGGCTGGGCTCGTCGTCGATGATCAGGACTCTCATGGCGTCACGGCCTCCGCGGGTTCATTGGATGCGGGCAGGGCGATGGAGAACTCGGCCCCTTCTTCAGTATTGCCTGCTCGCATCGTTCCGTCCATTCCGTCGATGAGCCGGGCCGAGACCGCGAGCCCGAGCCCCGTGCCCTTGCCCGGCTCCTTCGTGGTCATGAACGGCTCGAACACGCGGTCCACGAGATCGCCGGGGATCCCGGGGCCGGTGTCGGAGACCCGGACCTCCACCAGCCGCTGTCCGGCCTCGAAGGGCTGGACCCGGGGCACGCGCTGGGGACGGTTGAACCGCCGTCGGTGGGAGTAGTTCACCCCCGGCGGGTCGTCCTTCCGCCGGATCGGCAGCCGGGGCGTCGGCTCCACCGTGCTCTGCGACGTCTCGATCCGGACCTCCCGCCGCTCCCGGCCTTCCATGGCGTCGGCCGCGTTCAGGAGCAGGTTGATCAGCACCTGCTCGAGCTGGTAGGGGTCCGCCTCCACGGCCGGGATGTCACGGTCCAGCTCCAGGGCGATCTCCACGCCCTCGAACCGCCGCTGTGTGCCCACCAGCTCCACGCTCTTCTCCACCACCCCGTTCACATCGATGGGACGGACCTTCGCCTCCCGGGCACGGGCGTAGTCGAGGAGCCCGCGCACGATCCGGTCGATCCGCCTGGTCTGCTCCGCAGTGGCCTCCACCAGCTCCAGCGCCCGGTCCTCCGTACGCCGCTCCAGCAGGTCGAGGTTGCCCATGATGGCCGCCAGCGGGTTCCCGATCTCGTGGGCCACACCCGCCGCCATCTGCCCCAGGCTCGCCATCTTCTCCGCCCGGATCAGCTCGTCCCGGGCCTCCGTGAGCTCCCGGTTCGTCTCCTCCAGGCTCTCGATGTTCCGCTCCAGCTCCCACTGGTGCTCGATGAGCCGGCTCGCCATCCGGTTCAGCGACTCGCTCAGCCGGTCCACCTCCCGGGTGTCGCCCGGCGGGAGCCGCCGGCCGTAGTCACCCTCCGCGATGGCCTCGGCCCCCGCGACGATCCGGTCCAGCGGCCGCAGGACCCGGCTCTGGATCAGCCACCGGCCGAAGAGGGCGAACACCAGGATGTCGGCACCCAGCAGGAGCCCGATGTAGACCGTGGCCTCCAGCGGCGTGCCGAACGACGGCCAGAGCAGGATCACCCCGGTGACCGCCACCAGCAGCGCCCCGGCGAACACCAGGGCGAAGGCCCCGATCAGCTCCCGACGCAGCGTGGTCCGGGGCATGGGCTCAGTCGCAGACGGGGAGGCCCGGCTCCTCGGCCGGGCCACCGGCGCCGGCGGGCACCGTCCCCACGAAATAGCCGCAGGTGACCCCGTCGAGCCCGGCGTGGGTGGCCGTGGCCGCGAAGCCGGTGCCGCTGGCGTGCGCCATGGCCACCGTCACCCCTTCCGTGGACAGGTACGCCGTGAGCTGGTCCACGTCGCCGTACTCCATATGCCGCTGGTAGTACAGCTCCTGGGCCAGCGCCACCGAGCGCAGGTCCGCCTGGAGCGACGACCGGTACGCCTCCTCATTGATCCCTTCCACACGCAGCCACACGATGGCCGCCAGCAGGCCGACCAGCGTCATGGTGACCAGCAACTCGATCAGGGAGAAGCCGCGGCGGTGGGTGGTCGCGCGCATCACGATCAAGGACCTCGGATCGGTGGAAAGGGTGGATGCAAGGTGGCGTTGGTGGAAAACCACCGCAAGCGGTGCGGGCCCACAGCGAGAGGGCGCGGAGCCGAAGCCCCGCGCCCTCTTCAGTCCGTCAGGTCGGGCGAGGTATCAGCCGTCGCAGACCGGCCGGCCCTCCTGTGTGCTCGCCACGGTCGTACCACCCGGCGTGTCGGGGTAACCCACAGCGCTGCTCGCAACGTCGCCGTACACGATCGCGCAGCCCAGGTTGGCTCCCAGCGCGTTGTGCGTGGCCGTGGCCGCCCACGCCAGGTTGTCCGAGCTCCCGTCGATGGTGATCGTCACGCCGTTGCTCGCCGAGAAGTCCAGGTCCGTGAGGCTGGCGGCGTAGTTGAAGTTCCCCGTCGTCTGGTAGTACATCTCCTGCGCGCTCCGCATGTTCGACAGGTCCGCCGTCATCGTGGTGTAGTAGGCCCGCTCACGCGTCTGGCCGAACTTCGGCAGCGCGATGGCGGCCAGGATGCCGATGATCACGACCACGATCAACAGCTCGATCAGGGTGAAGCCCTTGCGGTTCTGCATCTTCCTGCTCCTTGCGTTGGTGTGACTGCTACTCGATTGAATCCAGTTTTGTGTACAGCGTCGACCGCCCCATTAATGTGGCAACCGCCGTTCCCAGCCCCGCTCCACCCCGCACGAACAACGCTTAAATCACTACCGCACAACGAGATAGAATAAATTGGCACGCCTGACGCCGAGCCGGTCGGGATGGGCCGACGGCCTTGCATGCTGCAAACATCTCGCAGATTACCGGTAGGGGAGAACTGCCGTATCGGCAGTCTCGATGGCCTGACGAAGGGCCTCCAGGGAGGGGACGGTGGGGGCATCCGGGGCGCGGCGGCGGGCCTCATCGAGGGCCGCAGCGGCGTCTTCGGGGCGGTCGAGGCGCAGGAGGAGCTCGGCCTGGTGAATGAACTGCTCGGTGGCGGCCCGATCTCCGCCGAGCCGGATGCTCCGGGTCCTCGCCTCCAGTGCGTCCTGGTAGGATCGAGTCCGGGTCAGGGCGATGGCCAGCTGGTGGTAAGCGCCCCGGTGGTCAGGATGCCACCGCACGCCCTGGCGGGCTGCGGCCACGGCCTCCTCGGCTCGATCCGTCCGTAGCAGCGCCGCCGTGAGGAACATATGGGCTTCGGCCAGGTCCGGGACCGCATCGCGGGCGGCGCGGAACGCGGCAGCCGCCTGGTCCATTCGCCCCGTCTCGAGGAGGGTCTGTCCGTAGCGCATGCGCAGCTGGTAGTGGGCGGGTACGAGCTCGACGGCGTATCGGAACCGCCTCAGGGCCTCATCCATGCGGCCGGCGGACCGGAGCTCCTCCGCCTCGAGCCACTGCACCCGGAAGGACTCGGGGTGATCCCGGGCCAGCGTCTGCAGGACGGTCTCCGTGGTGCGCCAGGTGGGCGTGCGGACCCAGGTACGGGCTCCCGCCAGTCCCACAATCGCAGCGAGAACGGCGGCCGCCACTCGCCGTCCCGCCGGCCGCCGGGCGGCCAGCCAGCGCCACCCGCCCGCCACAACCAGCGCCAGTCCCACCGACGGCAGATAGAGCGTCCGCTCGGCCAGGAGCACGCCCACGGGGATGACCAGGTTGGACACCGGAAAGACGGCTACCGCGAACCAGATCAGGCCCAGGGCGATGACCCACGCTCGACCCCGCACCCACGTATAGCCCATCGTCAGCACGGCCAGCGCGCCGACCAGCAGACCCGCCAATACAGCGGAATCGAATCCCCGCACCGGCATCAACACACCGGGTGAATAATCCGCCACCAGATGCACCGGGAACACCATGAGCCGCAGGTATTCGGGCCACACCGACACCGCCGTAAGCACCCGCTCCCCGGAGGTCAACGGCCGGAGGAAACCGGCCCCGTCGTTCCCCACGGCCGTCCCCAGCACCGCGGAACGCACCAACAGGTACGCCCCCAACGCCACCGCCAGCAGCAGGTAGACCGGCCAGCGGGCCCGCAGTCGAGCCGTGACCTGAGGCCAGGCGCCCCCCTCGCCCCGGGCGGCCGCCCCACCGGGCGCGCCACGCCACCGCCCCGCCTCCAGCACCACCAGCAGCCCGGGCAGCGTCACCGCGATCTCCTTCGAGCCCAGACCCAGGAGGTAGGCCACCGCGATCGCCGCACTTCCGACGCACAGCCGCGCCCGGGAGCGCAGCAGGTCGCCACGGAGGTAGACCAGGGCCGCGACCAGGACGAAGGCGGCGGCCAGGAGCTCGGCGCGCCCGACGATGTTGGCGACGGCCTCGACGTGCACGGGGTGCACCGCGAAGACGGCGGCACCCGCGACGGCGCCAGCCGTGCCCACGAACGCGTGCAGGAGGAAAAAGGCCAGGACCGTGACCACGGCGTGCAGGAGGATGTTCGTGATGTGGAACGGGGCGGGATCCCCGCCCCAGAGCTCCCACTCCACGGCGTAGCTGGCCGCGGTCACCGGCCGATAGAGCCCGATCCGACCGGGTGCGCCGGGCCAGTACGGCTGCGATACGGCGTCGGGGATGCGGTCGATCCCGTGGACGCGTTCGTTGTTCTCGATGATGAACTGGTCATCGAGGGCGAATCCGTTGCCGGCGGCGTTGGCGTAGACGGCGACGGCGAGGACGGCGACGGCGAGGGCGGCCCAGCGGGTGAGGCTCACGGGGCCGCCAGCGCCGGGCCCTGCGGTCTCATGGCAGCTTCTCGGGCCGCCTGGAGAAGAGGTTGGCCCGGAGGATGTGCCAGAAGGCGGCGATGCCGTCTTTCCAGGTGATCTTCTTGCCTTCGGCGTAGGTGCGGCCGTGGTAGGAGATGGGCACCTCGTAGATGCGAGCGCCGGCCTGGGCGAGCTTGGCGGTGATCTCGGGCTCGATCCCGAAGCGTTTGGCCTTGAGGGGCAGGCGCTTGGCCAGGTCGGTGCGGATCATCTTGTAGCAGGTCTCCATGTCGGACATGTTGAGGTCGGTGAAGACGTTGGAGACGAGGGTGAGGAAGCCGTTCCCGACGCGGTGCCAGAAGTAGAGGACGCGGCGCTGGGCGCCGAGGAAGCGGGAGCCGTAGACGGCATCGGCGAGGTCCTGCCGGATGGGCTCGAGGAGCCGGGGCAGCTCGGCGGGGTCGTACTCGAGGTCGGCGTCCTGGACCACCAGGGCGCGGCCGGTGGCGGCCTGGATCCCGTTGCGTACGGCGGCGCCCTTCCCCCGGTTCTCCTCGTGGACCAGGAGCTGGTCGATGACGCCCTGGTCGCGGAGGCGCTCGAGGACGGCGCGGGTGCCGTCGGCGGAGCCGTCATCGATGGCGATGATCTCGAGGTCGAGGGTATCGCCGATGGCGCGGACCCGCCGGGCCGAGGCCTCCACGGTGGCCTCCTCGTTGTAGACCGGGATGATGACGGAGAGCGTCCAGTGGTCCATCAGTCGGTGACTCCGTAGCGGTTGAGCTTGCGGTAGAGGGTGGATGGGTCGATGCCCAGGACCTCGGCGGCCCGGGCCTTGTTCCCTTCCTCGGCCTCGAGGACCCAGAGGATGTAGGCCTTTTCGATGGTGTCGAGGGTCGGGTTCGGGGGAGACGCGTCGGAGACCAGCCGCTCGGCCGGCGGGTCCACCACCCGATCGGGGAGGTGCTCCACGTCGATCTCCTCACTGCCGGCGAGGACCACGGCCCGCTCGAGAGCGTTCTCGAGCTCCCGGACGTTGCCGGGCCAGTCGTACTTCCGCAGCCGCTCCAGGGCGGCATCGGTGATCTCGATCGCTCCGTCCTCCGGGGCGAATACGTCGAGGAAGTACTCGGTGAGGAGCGGGACGTCATCCCTGCGGTCCCGGAGCGCCGGCATGTGGAGGGAGATGACGTTCAGGCGGTAGTAGAGGTCGCTGCGGAAGGTGCCGCGGCGCATCTCCTCCTCGAGGTCACGGTTGGTGGCGGCGATGATCCGGACGTCGATGGGCACGGGCTTCGTGGACCCGACGGGGACCACCTCCCGCTCCTGGAGCGCCCGGAGCAGCTTGACCTGGAGCGCGGGCGACATCTCGCCGATCTCGTCCATGAAGAAGGTGCCGCCCCTGGCGGCCACCAGGAGCCCGTCCTTGTCCTTGACGGCGCCGGTGAAGGAGCCCCTCACGTGGCCGAAGAGCTCGCTCTCCAGGAGGTTCTCGGGGAGGGCGCCGCAGTTCACGGAGGTGAAGGGTCCGTCGTCGCGATCGGAGAGGGCGTGGATGTAGCGGGCCAGGACCTCCTTCCCGGTACCGCTCTCACCGGTGATCAGGACCGTGGAGTCTGTGGGCGCCACAGTCTCGGCCAGCTCCAGGATGTCGACGAAGGACCGCTCCTTCCCGATGGGCCGCTCTCCTTCGGAAGCATCTCGCCGGTGGATCTCCTTCTTGAGCTGGACGTTCTCCCGCTTCAGGACGCGGGTCTCGGCGGCGCGGCGGCAGAGGGCCACCAGGTCATCATTGCTGAACGGCTTCTGGAGGTAGTAGAAGGCGCCCCGGTTCACGGCCTCGATGGCGGACTGGAGCGACGCCTGGGCGGTCATGAGGATCACGGGCACCTCGGGGTCCTTCTGGCGCACGGCCTGGAGCACGTCCATCCCGCTGGTGCCGGGCATCCGGATGTCGGTGAGGACGATGTCCGGGTCGACGTCGTCCCAGTCCTCGATGGCCGTCTGCCCCCGGGTCCGGACCTCCACCTGGAAGCCTTCGCCCCGGAGCAGGATCTCGAGGGTGTTCAGGATCGACTGCTCGTCGTCGATGACCAGGATCTTCTGACTCATGCCTCCTCCAGACGGTACGGCAGGTACACGGAGAAGGTGGTGCCCTTCCCCACCGTGCTGTCGATGACCACGCTCCCGCCGTGGGCCTCCACGGCCCGGTGCACCAGCGCCAGGCCGAGCCCGCTGCCGTGCTCGCGGGTGGTGAAGAACGGATCGAAGACCCGGCCCAGATCCTCGGCGTCGATCCCCGAGCCCCGATCGGCGACCCGGAGCCGGACGCCCCGGGCGAACTCCACCCCCGGCGGCACGTCCGGTCCCGACACCGGCTCCACTGCCACTTCCACCACCGTATCCGGCGGCGCGTGCTGCACCGCGTTCAGCGCCAGGTTGAACACCACCCGGTGGAGCAGGTCGGGATCGCCCTCGATGCTGGCCGGCTCCGCGCTCAGGTCGATGGGTGCGCCGTCCTCGGCCTCGGGGTGCTGGCGCACCACCTCGATGGCGTTGCGGGCCACCTCCGTCAGGTCCACGGTGCTCCGCTCCTGGAGGCGGATCCGGGAGAACTCGATGAAGCTCGACAGGAGCCGGCTCAACCGGTCCGACTCGGTGAGGACCAGCTCGCCGAGCACGCCTCGGTCCCTTCCGACCAGCTTCGCGTCGGCCCGCGTGAGCTGCTCCACCGCGCTCCGGATCGACGCCAGCGGGTTCTTGATCTCATGGGCCAGCGACGCCGACAGCTCCGTGACCGCCTCGAGCCGCTCCGCCCGCCGGTGCAGCTCCTCCGCCCGCTTCCCGTCGGTGATGTCCTGCAGGACCAGCGTGACCCACGGCCGCTCGTCGCGCTCCAGCGCCGTGCTCCGCACACCCAGTACCCGCAGATCATCGGTGGCCCTGGTGTGCGTCTCGTACCACCGTACCGGGCCACGGGCCGACAGCGTGCGGCTCACCACCAGCTCCAGCCCCGGCACCGCCCCGTCCATGGATTCCAGCGCCGGCCGCCCGAGCCAGTCGCTCGCCCGCATCCCAAGCAGCGTCTCCGCCGCCGCGTTGATGTAGACCACCCGGCCCTCCGGGTCCACCGTGATCACGCCCGTGTCCAGCGTGCCCAGGATGTCGCTCGTGTCCAGCCGCAGCTGGCGCAGCTCCGACTCCACCTCGCCCAGCTGTGAGCCCGTCCGCTTCAGCCGATCGCCCAGCCAGCCCGTGGCCGCCGCGATCAGGAAGAAGAGGGCCATCCGGATCCCCACGCTCGCGTCGAAATGGGGCTCCCCTGGCGGCCCGCCCAGCGCTTCGGTCAGCGCGGCGCCCCACACCGCATCGGCGAAGTAGAGGAGCGTGGCCAGCGCGCCCACCAGCAGCCCGCCCCGGAGGGGGAGCAGCAGCGCGCCCTCGGTGATCACCAGGACGTACAGCGGCACGAAGTCACTCTGGGCACGGCCCGTCATGTGGACCACGGCCGTGACCAGAAGCACGTCGAACAGCGCCTGCGCGTAGAGGAAGGTCTCCGTCGGGGGCTGTTCCGCGATGTGGGTGTGCCAGTAACTTCCGGCGGTGATCCCCAGCGTCATGATCAGCATGAGGGTGGCCACGAGGGTGGCCTCCGGCCGGACCTGGGGCTGCGTCCACACCAGCAGCGCCGCCGCGAAGATCCCCGCCGCGAGCGTGAGTCGGGCCACGTAGATCCAGCGCAGGAACCGCTCGGCGGAATACATGACGGAAGGCTAGCCGTGCCCGTTGCAGCCTGCAAGGCCCGTGGATTGCATTTCACCAGCCCGAACGCCGCCGTGGAACCGCGTCAGAGCCCGGGGTGTTCATACGTTGAGAGGTAGGAACCCGATCGGCGGTGGTGCGGTACGTTCCGTGCGAATGCTGGGTCGGATGCCGGGTCCGACGGGCGGATCGGCGAAGCCAGGAGGAGGACGGATGAGGACGACGGAACGGATGAGGAGGGTCGCGGTCGCGGTCCTGGGCACGCTGCTGGTGCTGGGCACGGCGGCGCCGGTCTCGGCGCAGTACTTCGGGCGGAACAAGGTCCAGTACGAGGAGTTCGACTTCCGGGTGCTCCACACCGACCACTTCGACTTCCACTACTACCCGGAAGCGGAGGAGGCCGTCGGGGACGCGGCGCGGATGGGGGAGCGCTGGTACGCGCGGCTGTCGCGGGTGTTCAACCACAGCTTCACCGAGGTGAAGCCGATCATCCTGTACGCGAACCACCCGGATTTCCAGCAGACGAACACCACGGCCACGCAGCTGGGTGAGGGGACGGGCGGGTTCACGGAGGCGCTGAAGAACCGGGTGGTGATGCCGCTGACGGGGGTGTACCGGGACACGGACCACGTTCTGGGCCATGAGCTGGTGCACGCGTTCCAGTACGACATCGCCGAAGACATGGCGGCGCTGAACCAGCAGGGGCTGGGCAGCCTGCCGCTGTGGCTGATCGAGGGGATGGCGGAGTACCTGTCGGTGGGCCGGGAAGACACGCACACGGCCATGTGGCTGCGGGACGCGGCGCTGCGGGGCGACCTGCCGACGTTCCGTCAGCTGTCGACGGACCCGCGCTACTTCCCGTACCGGTACGGCCAGGCGCTATGGGCGTACATCGGCGGGCGCTGGGGAGACCGTGCGGTGACGGACGTGTACAAGTCGGCGCTGCGCCACGGCTGGGGTCTGAGCCTGCAGCGGGTGCTGCGAGTGGACCCGAACCAGCTGAACGAGGAGTGGATGAAGTCGATCCGCTCGACCTACCTGCCGGTGCTGCAGGGGAAGGAGCGGCCGGAAGAGATCGCCACCCGGGTGCTGGCGGCGGATATCGACGCGGGCGAGATGAACGTGGGGCCGTCACTGAGTCCGGACGGGCGCCGGGTCGCCTACTACACGGAGCGGGACCTGTTCGAGGTGAGCCTGTACATCGCGGATGCGGAGACGGGCCGGGCGATCCGGAAGGTAGTGGACAGCCAGTCGGACCTGCATTTCGACGCGCTGAGCTTCCTGAGCGCTGCGGGGGCGTGGTCGCCGGACGGGGAGCGGATCGCGTTCACGGCGTTCGCCGAGGGTGACGAGGAGCTGGCCATCGTGACTGTGGACGAGAGCGACGTGGAGCAGCGGGTCCGGATCGAGGGTGTGGGCTCGGTGACGACCCCGGCGTGGTCGCCGGATGGCCGGACCATCGCGGTGTCGGGGAACCGTGGCGGCGTGAGCGACCTGTACCTGGTGGACGTGGCGTCGGGCGAGGTCACGCAGCTGACGGATGACCGGTACGCGGAGCTGCAGCCGACGTGGTCACCGGACGGGACGAAGCTGGCGTTCGTGACGGACCGGGTGGGGACCGATTTCGAGAACCTGACGTACGGCGCCATGAAGCTGGGGCTCATGGACGTGCGCACCCGCGAGATCGAGATGCTCGATCTGTTCGCGGGCGGCAAGCACATGAATCCCCAGTTCGGCCCCGAGGGCCGGTGGCTCTACTTCATCAGCGATGCCGACGGCTTCAGCGACGTGTACCGGGTGGAGCTGGCCACGAACACGCTGGAGCGGATCACGCGCCTGGGCACGGGCGTGAGCGGGATCACGGGGATGTCACCGGCGCTGAGCGTGGCGGCGGAGACGGGCGACGTTTTCTTCAGCGCGTTCAGCGAAGGCAACTATACGGGCTACCGGATCGACGCCGAGGATGTGTCGAGCCGGGCGGAGCCGGTGCTGGTCCGCTTCGCCGGGGTGCAGCAGGCGGGCGTGCTCCCGCCGGTGGAGTCGGCCGATCGCGGGATCGTGGCGAGTTACCTGGAGGATCCCTACCGGGGGCTGCCGACGGAGGAGTTCCCGGTGGCCGACTATCACCCGGGGCTGGCGCTGGACCATATCGGCATGCCGCGGCTGGGCGTGGCGGCGGACCGGTTCGGGACCGCCGTGTCGGGCGCGGTGGCCACGTACTGGAGCGACATGCTGGGGAACCGCCAGATGATGATGGCGGTCCAGGCGAACGGCGGGATCCGTGACGTGGGCGGGCAGGTCCAGTACGTGGACATGGGCAGCCAGATGAACTGGGGTGGATACGCCGGGCACATCCCGCTCCGGCTCGGCTTCTACGGCCTCTTCGCGGACTCGCTCCAGGGCACGGAGGTGCTGGTGCAGGAGATCCGGATCCTCCGGATCTACAACAGCCAGGCGATGGGGCTTGTCGAGTTTCCGATCTCGAGCACCCGACGGTGGGAGTTCAACATCGGGTACCAGCGCTACGGCTTCGGGCTGGAGTCGCTGCGGAGCTACCTGAACCCCATCACCCTGCAGGAGGTGGCCGTCGACCGGGTCGACCTGGACCCGGCCTCCTTCGATCCGGCGTTCGGTCGGTCGTACAGCATGGGGACGGCGTCGCTGGCGTACGTCGGCGACTGGTCCTACTTCGGCTTCACCTCGCCCGTACGGGGCGGCCGGTTCCGGTTGGAGCTCTCGCCCACCGTGGGCGACCTGAACGTGCTGACCGGGACCGCGGACTACCGGCGCTATCTGCACAGCTATCCGTTCACGGTGGCGGTGCGGGGCCTGCACTTCGGCCGCTACGGGCCGGACTCCGAGGGCGCGATCTTCAACCGCCAGACCTTCCTCGGATACGAGACGCTGATGCGGGGCTACTCGTACTACTCGTTCTCGCCGGACGAGTGCGGGCTCGGATCCGACTGCCCGGTCTACGAGCGGCTCTGGGGTTCGCGGCTGGCGGTGGCCAACCTGGAGGTCCGGGTCCCGCTCTTCGGCGTGGAGCAGTTCGGACTGATCGACTTCCCGTTCCTGCCCACGGAGCTGTCGGCGTTCGTGGACGCCGGGGTGGCGTGGACGAGCAACGCGCCGTGCAGAGACGCCGAGGGGCAGCCCGTGGCGACGTGGGCGCAGACCCACTGCGCGCCGACCTTCACGTGGGACGCACCGAACGAGCGGACGCCGGTGGTCAGCGCCGGGCTCTCCGCCCGGGTCAACGTGCTGGGCTTCGCCGTGGTGGAGACCTACTACGCCTTCCCGTTCCAGCGTCCGGACAAGGGCTGGCACTGGGGGTTCCAGCTGGCGCCGGGCTGGTAGGGTGAGGCGGCGTCGCCTGCGGCGCCGCAACAGGCGGTCTTCGACCGCAGACTACTTCGGAGGGCCCGTCGTGCGCGGCGGGCCCTCAGTGATGAGGGGAGGATCCGGGCGAGGCCGGAATCCGGGCGTGCCGCCCGCTCCCTGGCGGGGGGCGATGAGGGGATGAGGGGCGGGCGCATGAGTACGGCCGCGGCTCCGGGCCACGCCCGTCGTCGTCTGGCCAAACGGCAACGAATCCGCCACTCTCCAGGGGCAGGTTTCACATACATGTGCGCGAATCATCTGAAGGGATAGAGAGACGATGACGTTCGAGGACGACATCCGGAGTCTGGACCCGATCCTGAGGCCCCGGAGCATCGCGGTGATCGGCGCGAGCCGGCGGCCGGGGACCATCGGCTACCAGATCGTGGACAACCTGATCACGCACGGCTACCAGGGCGTGATCTACCCGGTGAACCCGAAGGCCCGGGCGATCCATTCGATCCCGGCGTACGCGTCGGTGAAGGACATCCCCGGCGAGATCGACCAGGCGATGATCGTGGTACCGAAGGAATACGTGCTGGACGTGGTGGACGAGTGCGCCGAGAAGGGCGTGAAGGGCGTTGTGGTGATCAGCGCCGGGTTCCGCGAGGTGGGCGGCGCCGGGATCGAGCTGGAAGAGAAACTGGCCGAAAAGGTGAAGTCGCACGGGATGCGGCTGGTGGGCCCGAACTGCATGGGCGTGCTGACCACGCTCCCGGAGCTGAGCATGAACGCCACCTTCGCGCCGAGCATGCCGCCGAAGGGGCCGGTGAGCCTGATGAGCCAGTCGGGCGCCATGGGCGTGACGATCCTCGATTACGCCGCCGAGTACGGGATCGGGATCCACGACTTCGTGAGCGTGGGCAACAAGCCGGACGTGAGCGGCAACGACCTGGTCCAGTACTGGGGCGAGGACGAAGAAACGCGCGTGATCCTGATGTACCTGGAGAACTTCGGGAACCCGCAGAAGTTCTACCGGATGGCTCGGGAGATCACGAAGAAGAAGCCGATTGTGGTGGTGAAGGCCGGGCGGACGGGCGTGGGGGCCCGGGCCGCCAGCTCCCACACGGGCGCGCTGGCGGGCGCCGACGTGGCTGTGGACGCGCTCCTGGGTCAGGCGGGCGTGATCCGGGTGGACACCGTCGAGGATCTCTTCGACATGGCCATGGCGTTCGACGATCTTCCGGTCCCGGAGGGGAACCGGGTGGCGATCATCACCAACGCCGGCGGGCCGGGGATCATCATCGCCGACGCGTGCGAGTCCCGCGGCCTCGAGGTGGTACCGCTCAGCGACGAGACCCAGGCAGCGCTGCGGGAGCTGCTGGCCGAGGAGGCGAGCGTGCGCAACCCGGTGGACATGATCGCGTCGGCTACACCCGAGAGCTACCGGCTGGTGCTGGACCGGGTGCTGGAGGACGACGGGATCGACGCGGCCATCGCGGCGTTCGTCCCGCCGCTGGGCGTGCGGCAGCAGGACGTGGCGCAGGCCATCGTCGACGCCAAGGAGGGGCACACCAAGCCGGTGCTGGCCGTGCTCATGGGCCGGCAGGGGCTGCCCCAGGGCCGTGCCGAGCTGCACGAGGCCGGCGTGCCCGGCTATATCTTTCCCGAGTCGGCGGCGAAGGCGCTGGCGGCCATGTACCGGTATCGCCAGTGGCTGGAGCGGCCCGAGGGCACGTTCCAGGAGTTCGACGTGGACCGCGACGCGGTCCGGCAGATCATCGCCGACTCCCGGGAGACCGGTACCGAGCACCTGGCCGGTCCGGACGCGCTGGCCGTCTTCAAGGCGTACGGGATCCCGACGCTGGAGTCGCGGATCGTCGAAACGGCCGATGCGGCGGCCGAAGCCGCCGAGGAGCTGGGGCTGCCGGTGGTCATGAAGGTCGAGTCGCCGGATATCGTCCATAAGACCGACGTGGGCGGCGTGGTGGTCGACCTTCGCACCGCCGAGGAGGTCCGGGTCGAGTATGACGCCATGATGAACCGGGTCCGCGACGCGAAGCCCGACGCCGAGGTCAACGGCGTGCTGATCCAGCCGTTCGTCCGGGGCGGCCGGGAGACGATCATCGGCGGGACCACCGACCCCACCTTCGGCCCGCTCATCATGTTCGGCCTGGGCGGCGTGTACGTGGAGGCCATGAAGGACGTGGTCTTCCGGGTCCACCCCCTCACCGACCTCGACGCGGCGCAGATGGTGAAGTCGATCCGGGGCTACTCGGTGCTCCAGGGCGTGCGCGGCGAGCCGCCGTCGGACGAGGAAGCCATCACCGACGTGATCCAGCGGGTGTCGCAGCTCATGGGGGAGAACCCGGAGATCAGCGAGCTGGACATCAATCCGTTCCTGGTGCAGCCCGAGGGCGGGGTGGCGCTGGACGCGAGGGTGCGGATCGAGTAGCCGACAGCGCGCGAAGCGAGGGCACCAGGAACGGATTGGCGCCGCGCTGCGCGCGGCGCAACAGGCTCGGCCCTACGGGCCTCGCAACCGGCGGCGCGACGGACGGGCTGGCGACACTCGGCAGCGTCACGGGCGCGCCGCAACAGGCCGGCTGCGCCGGCAACAGGCGGGGCCTGGCGGCCCCGCAGCGGCTCGGCCCTGGCGGGCCTCGCAACAGGCTCACTGCGTTCGCAACAGGCTCGGCCTTCGGCCGTCGCAAGGGCTCGGAGCGGAGCTCCTCGCAAGGGGAGGGCTCGCTTCGCTCGCCCCGCGGCGCCGACCGGCGGGCGCGGGCGGTTCGGCTTGCGAGCGGTGTGGTGGCGTATTGGTGCGTCCGGGCCGGTACGGCCCGGCGCCGGCTGCCCGGCCCAGAGGCCGGGCGTGTTGCGAGGCGAAGCCGAGCCGATGCACCGCGCAGCGGTGCCTGTTGCCGGAGCGGAGCGGAGGCCTGATGCCGGCCGGAGGCCGGCCTGATGCGAGCAGAGCGAGCCTATTGCGACCGAAGGGAGCCGCCATGCACTACCACCTGATCGGGATCGCCGGCACCGCTATGGGATCGCTGGCCGGGCTGCTCCGGGAGGCGGGGCACACCGTCACCGGGAGCGACGAGGGCGTCTACCCGCCGATGTCGACGCTCCTGGACGAGCTGGGGATCGAGTACGCCCGGACGTTCGACCCGGCCAACCTGGGGCCGGTCCCGCGGGAGGCCGCCGCCGGCCCGACCGGAACCGCCGACGGCCGGACCGGAACCGCCGACGGCGGGATCGGGGCCACCGACGGCCAGACCGGGGCCGGTCGCGCGGGCGTGCCGGACGTGGCGGGCGTGCCGGACGTGGTGGTAGTGGGCAACGCCATCTCCCGGGGAAACCCGGAGCTGGAGGCGGCGCTGGACCGGCGCCTCCGCTACACCTCGGCGGCACAGGCCATCAAGGAGGAGTTCCTGCGTGACCGCCGTGTACTCGCGGTGGCCGGGACCCACGGGAAGACCACGACCACGGCGCTCCTGGCCTGGCTCCTGGAAAGCGCCGGACTCGGGCCGTCGTTCCTGGTGGGCGGCGTGGCCGAGAACTTCGGCACCTCGTTCCGGCTGGTGGACCCGGCCGAGTCGGACCTGTTCGTCATCGAGGCCGACGAGTACGACACCGCCTACTTCGACAAGGGCCCGAAGATGTGGCACTACCTCCCCCACGTGGCGGTGGTGACCAACATCGAGTTCGACCACGCGGACATCTACCGCGACCAGGAGGCGTACCGGTTCGCGTTCTCCCGGTTCATCAACCTGGTTCCGGGCAGCGGCACACTCGTCATCGGGTGGAACGATCCGGTCTGTCCAGAGCTGGCGGAGCGGTCGTTCGCGCCGGTAGAGTCGTTCGGGACTCCGAACGACCGGGCAGGGGCGGGGGCAGAGACCGGGGCAGGATCAGCGGCAGGGAGCGGGGCCGCGGCAGAGAGCGGGGCCGGGGCCGGGGGTGGGCCTCCTGCCACCGGGGAGGTCCGGGCGGCGGGGGCGGCGGAGCCGGAAGGGCTCGACGCTTCCCTTCCCCACCCTCGGTGGGCGGTGGACGGGATCGACTACGGACCCGAGGGGACGCTCTTCAACGTCTATCACGACGGC
>CAZSBL010000053.1:0-20152 GCA_964605205.1 uncultured Gemmatimonadaceae bacterium | reverse complement strand
TTCGTCGCGTCGTCGCGGCCTTCGCGGTGGGATCCGTGCGGTTTCCCGGACGGACAACCGCGTGCGGAGAAGAGCCCTAAACTCTATCTTTCGCCTCGGCCGCCCGGGCGATTCCCCGGAGCATCCCGCCGAAGACCAGGGAGTGGAGGGGATAGATCCCGTACCAGTAGGCGAGACCGGCGAGCCCCACGGGATCGAAGATCGCGGTCTGACGGATGGTGGAGCCGGCGTCGTCGCCTTCGACCTCGAACTGGAGCCACGCCCGGCCCGGCAGCTTCATCTCGGCGTGGAGCCGGAGGAGGCGGTCCTCTTCGTACGCCTCGACGCGCCAGAAGTCCACGGCGTCTCCGGGCACGAGGTGCTCGGGGTCGCGCCGGCCCCGGCGCACGCCCACACCGCCCACCAGCAGGTCGAGGAAGCCCCGGAGCCGCCAGAGCCAGTTCCCGTAGTACCAGCCCCGCTCGCCGCCGATGCGGCGGATCGGTGCGAAGGCCTCCGCCGGCGGCGCGTCCACGGTGATGGTCCGGGAATCGACCTGGCGCAGCCCGAACCGCTCGCCCCCGTACCCGCCACCGTTTGAGACGTAGGTGAAGGCGTCGCTCCAGCGCGTCTCGGCCAGCTCCCGGTCTTCGTTGGCCAGCGCCCGGGCGATGGCCTCCGGGACCGACCGGGGCTCGATCTCCGGGAAGAGCTCCCGGGCCCGGTCGGAGTCCACCACCGTCTCGTTCTTCAGGCTGTCCACCAGCTTCCGTCCCACCCGGGCGTAGAGCGGCGTGACCAGCCCCAGCCAGAGGCTCGACAGGTACGGCGTCAGGACCGGCACCGGGATCATGGTGCGGAAGAGGCCCCGCTGCTCGGCGTACTCCATCATGAGCTCGGCGTAGGTGACCCTGTCGGGGCCGCCGATCTCCACCACCTCGCCGCCGTCCAGCGGCACGTCGAGGCCGGCCACCAGGTAGTCCAGCACGTCCTCGATGGCGATGGGCTGTGCCTCCTGCCGGACCCACTGCGGCGTGATCATCACCGGCAGGTGCTCCACCAGCGACCGGAGCATCTCGAACGACAGACTGCCCGACCCGAGGATGATCGAGGCCCGCAGCTCCAGGGTGGGCACGTCCGAGCCCCGGAGGATCCGGCCCACCTCCTGCCGGCTCTCGAGGTGATCGGAGAGGTCGTCGGCCGCGCCGAGGCCGCCCAGGTAGAGGATCCGGCCCACACCCGCGGACTCGGCCGCCGCCGCGAAGTTCTCGGCCGCCCGGCGGTCTTCCTCCCGGAAGTCGTCGCCCTCCATGGAGTGGATCAGGTAGTACGCCGCAGACACGCCCTCCAGTGCGGGGCCCAGGGAGCTCGGGTCGAGGGCGTCACCGCCCACGGCGTCCGCGCCCTCCGGCAATCGCTCCTGCAGGTACTCCGGACGGCGCGACATCCCCCGCACCGTCCGACCCTCCTCCGAAAGCACACGGATCAGGCGCCCGCCCACGTAGCCGCTGGCACCCGTGACCAGGATGGGTCCCGGACGGCCCTCGGGGGTCCGGCACGCGTGCGCGCCGGATAGGGGATCGCCGGGCCCCGCGAGCTTATCGCCCATCGGCCTGCGCCTCCAGCGCCTCGCGCAGCGCGTCCATGCCACCTGGACAGCGGACGCCGAAAAGCTCCAGCTCCTCACGGATCGGGCCCGCGCCCGCGCCACCCGCGTACACCTCCACCTCCTCCGACAGCCGGGCCCGCAGCGACCGGAACGCCGCCTGGGTGTCCGCCGCCGCACGCCCGCCGTACACCACACTCACGCACACCGCCCTCGCACCCGTACGATCCGCCGCCCGCGCCAAATCGTCGGGCGGCAGGTCCGCACCCAGGTAGACCACTCGCCACCCCGCCAGCTCCGCGGCCGCCGCCGCCATCAACGCTCCCACCTCGTGACGCTCCCCGGACAGCGTGGCCACCACCGCGATCGGACCCTCAACCCTGCCCTCCCGCAGGCCCGTCAGAATCCGCGCGATCGCCGCGCTCGCCACATGCTCCTGCGCCGGCGTCACCTCTCCCGCGTGCCACCCCTCACCCAGGCGCCGCAGCAGCGGCACCGCCACGTGCTCCGCGAACGATGCCAGCCCCTGGGCCACCACCGCCCGCTTTAGAGAGGACTCCAGCTCCGGCCCCTCCAGCTCCAGCGCCAGATCGAACAGCCGGTCCACATCCGCACCCGCCGGCCGCTGCGCCATCCGCGCAGCCGCGTCCCCACGCACCAGCTCCGCCAGCTCCTCGCTCGCAAGATCCACCACCTGGCTGATGCTCCGGCCGCCCTCCGTGGCTCGATGCAGGAGACGCAGACGCTCCACGTCGGCGTCAGTGTACACCCGCTGGCCCGCCTCGTCCCGCGCCGGGTTCACGGCGCCGTACCGCCGCTCCCACGCGCGGATCACATCCGTGGTCAGCCCCGTCCGCTCCGCCGCCACGCCGATGGGATGTCTCGGCTCCTCGAATCCGTTGCTCATGCTCCCAAAATGCCGTCCTGTTTAGTCTCTGTCAAGGTCATATATAAACAAAGCCTTGACACACTATGCAATTCCGTGTATTCGTCCTGTACAACAGCTGGACAGTAAGTGAACAGTTAACCGAACAGTGGAGGAGTAGGATGCAAAAGATGAGCATGGCGGTTGCGCTGATTGCGGGGCTGCTGGTCCCGGGTCAGCTGCTGGCCCAGGGCTACGGTGAGAGTGAGAAGACCATCGTGGACGTGGCCGTGGAGGCCGGCAGTTTCGAGACGCTGGTGACGGCGGTGCAGGCGGCGGGGCTGGTGGAGGTGCTGAGCGGGGAGGGTCCGTTCACCGTGTTCGCGCCGACGGACGCGGCGTTTGCGGCGCTGCCGGCGGGCACGCTGGACGCGCTTCTGGCGGACAAGGCGGCGCTGACGGCGGTGTTGACGTACCACGTGATCCCGGGGAAGGTGATGGCCGCGGACGTGGTGGCGGCGGAGCAGGTCCGGCCGGAGACGGTGGAGGGCTCGTCGTTGAACGTGCGGGTGATGGACGGCTCCGTGCGTGTGGACGATGCCCGGGTGATACAGGCCGACATCGAAGCGTCGAACGGCGTGATCCACGTGATCGACAGCGTGGTGCTGCCACCGTCGCTGCGGATGGGTGAGGACCGCTAGATACGAGGTGGGCGTCGTGAAGACGTCCGGGGAATACAACGAGGGGGCGCGGCTTGACGGTCGCGCCCTTCGTTCATGGTTGACCCGGGGAGCGGAGCGAAGTGGCCCGCTTCATGCTCACCCGCGCCGCGGAAGACGGCTGGGTCCGGGAAGCGCCGATGGTCACGGACTGACCGGGGTGGACACGAAAGGCGAGGTTGCGATGGCGGATCAGGACGGGATGCGGGGTCTCCTGGAGGCGGGGCTGTGGGCGGTGGTGATCTCCGTGGCGGTGAACGCCGTGCTGTTCCTGGTGGGCGATGCGCTGGGCGCGTTGCCGCCGGACGCCATGGCGCCGGGCCCTGAAGGGCAGACGAGGCCGATCACGCTGGGGCCGGTGGTGATCCTGAGCGCGGCCGGCCCGGCCGTGGGGTTCGCGATCTACGCGATCCTGCGCCGGTTCACGGATCGGGCGTGGATGGTCTTCGTGTGGATCGCCGTGGCGGTGCTGCTCATCATGGCGGTGCCACCGTTCCAGGTGGAGAACGCGCCGGTGGCGCAGGTGGTGATCCTGGAGATCATGCACCTGGTGACGGCGGGGGCCACGCTCGGAATGCTGGCGCGAGCTCGAGGGTAGCTTTCCGGCTCCGGTAACCGGGTCGCTTCAGTTCTGCTCGTCTCCCGGGATCTCCTCGGCCAGCTTCAGCAGCAGCTTCCGTACGGATTCGGCGCGCTCGCACTCCAGGCAGTCGCGACCGAGCTCGGTGCACGGCACGCCATCGGCCTGGGCCTCGGTGCAACAGACGCCGAGGGGCAGCAGCCATTCCATGGCCTTGCGGACTTCTGCGGGCGACAGCTCCATAATGACCTCCTCGTGGCCCTCCCGCGGGTAGATGGGGCTACTGCAAGCTAGAGCCTTTTTCATGCCGGGTGCAATGGGTCGGAGCCCCCGGCGCGGGATTTCCGGTAAACCCCTGCGGCGGGGTGCTGTGATCTCCCACACGATTATCAAGGCCCTCCCTACGTCGCTCCTCCCGGATTCCCGTCATCTTCGATGTGGACAACCGTACCAGAGAGCAACGCTCGAAAAGGAGTGCTCGATGCGGGAGCTTCGCATCCATGGGCGGGGCGGACAGGGCGCGGTCATCGCCTCCAAGGTGCTGGCCGTGGCGTTGTTCCGAGAGGGCCGCTGGGTCCAGTCGTTCCCGGCGTTCGGGGTGGAGCGGCGGGGGGCGCCGGTGACGGCGTTCCTGCGGCTCGACGACGAGCCGATCCGGCTGCGCTGCGAGATCCAGGAGCCCGATGACCTGATCGTTCTCGACCCGACGTTGGTAGAAGCCATAGATGTCACGGCGGGACTGAAAGAGGGGGGCGGCATCCTGATCAACACGGACCGACCCCCTTCGTCGTATCCGCACCTCACGGACCGGTTCAACGTGGCGACGGTGGATGCCAGCCGGGTGGCCACGGCCCGGGGGATCGGGAGCAAGAGTCAGCCGATCGTGAACACGTCGATCCTGGGGGCGTTCGCCACATGGTCGGGGCTGGTGAGCCTCGACAGCGTGTGCGCCGCCATCGAAGAAGAGGTCCCGTCGCGGACGGAGGACAACCAGGCGGCGGCCCGGGAGGCGGCGGAGATCGTCCAGACGCTCGAAGACCGGGAGGTGGCATATGTCTAGCCCCTTTGGCGCGCCCCTGATCTCCATGAGCAGCACCACCACCATGGAGAACAAGACGGGCTCGTGGAAGTACATCCGGCCCATGTACCGTGACGCGGTGGCGCCGTGCAACCAGGCGTGTCCGGCCGGCGTCGATGTCCAGGGCTATCTGAACCTCCTGCGGCAGGACCGGCTCGAGGACGCCCTCGAGCTGCTGATGCGGGAGAACCCGATGCCCGCCGTCACGGGTCGGGTCTGTCACCACCCGTGCGAGACGGGGTGCAACCGCCGCGACTTCGATGCGGCGGTGGCCGTTCACGCCATCGAGCGGGCGGTGGGCGACGAGATCCTGAGCCGGAAGCACCCGTCGCCTCCGGAACGGACGCACGACGAGAAGATCGCCGTGGTGGGCGCCGGGCCGGCGGGGCTCGCGGCCGCGTATCACCTGACGCGCCTCGGCTATGCCGTGACGGTATTCGACGAGGCCGAGGAGGCCGGCGGTATGCTCCGCCAGGGGATCCCGGCGTACCGGCTGCCCCGGGAGGTGCTCGACCGCCAGATGGAGCGGTACGAGGCCATGGGGATCGAGCTCCGAACCGGTGTCCGGCTCGAGGGAGAGGAGGCGGCCGAGGAGCTCGAGGGCTACGACGCCGTCTTCCTGGCCACGGGCGCCCACCAGGGCCGGCCGCTGGGTGTGCCCGGCGAGGATGGTCCGGGCGTGCTACCGGGGCTGGAGTTCCTGAAGGCTGTGAACCGGGGCGAGCGCCCGGACATCGGCGCCCGGGTGGCGGTGATCGGAGGCGGGAACACCGCCATGGACTGCGCCCGCACGGCGCTGCGGCTGGGTTCCGAGCCCATCGTGGTCTACCGGCGGACGCGGGACCAGATGCCGGCCATCGACCAGGAGGTCGACGAGGCCATGGCCGAGGGGATCGAGTTCGTCTTCCTCGCCTCGCCCGAGTCGTTCCACCACGAGGATGGCCGGCTGGTCTCCATGCACGTGACGCGGATGGAGCTGGGCGAGCCGGATGAGAGCGGACGCCGCCGCCCGGTCCCCATCGACGACGGTGGCTTCAGCATCGAGGTGGACACCGTACTCACCGCCATCGGCGAGCAGACGGAGCTGGACGTGCTCCCCGGCTCGCTCGAGGAGCACTGGGGCGCGGTGACCGTGGACGCCCTCGGTGCCACCAGCGCACCGGCCTTCTTCGCCGGCGGCGATGTGGCCGGTGAGGAGCGGACGGTGGCCGACGCGCTGGGCAGCGGGAAGCGGGCGGCCATCGGGATCGACCGGTATCTGCGCGGGAAGGCGGACGAGGCGGCCGATCTGGACGCGGCGGTGGACGCCCTCCGCTGGGGCGCCGGCAGCGTGAGCATCTCGCGCTACCGCGGCGACGACCCGGTCCGGCGGACGAATCCCACCAGCGAGGTGGTGGACATCCCGCAGCTGCAGCTGGCACACTTCCGCCACGCGGAGCGGGCCGAGGAGCGGACGAAGAACGGCCCCATGGACTTCAGCGAGGTGAACCTGGGGCTGGACCTGGCGGAGGCCGTGGCGGAGGCCAAGCGGTGCTTCAACTGCGCCGTCTGCAACGAGTGCGAGCTGTGCCTGATCTTCTGCCCGGACAACGCCATCCGTCGCAAGCCGGAGGGCGGGTTCGAGGTGGACATGGAGTACTGCAAGGGGTGCGGCCTGTGCGCGGAGGAGTGCCCGCGCGGCGCCATCATCATGACGCGGGAGGGGCTGTGAAGAAGGTCATGGTCGGGAACCACGCGGTGAGTCTGGGCGCGAAGCTGGCCCGGACGGAAGTGATCTCCGCGTACCCTATCACACCGCAGACGCAGATCGTGGAGATGCTCTCCGAGATGTGCGGGAGCGGCGAGCTGGACGCCCGCTTCATCAAGGTGGAGAGCGAGCATTCGGCCATGGCCGCGTGTATGGGCGCGAGCGCCGCGGGCGTCCGGACGTTCACCGCCACGTCGAGCCAGGGGCTCGCGCTGATGCACGAGCTGCTGCACTGGGCGGCCGGCGCTCGCCACCCCATCGTGATGGCCAACGTGAACCGGGCCATGGGGCCGGGGTGGAACATCTGGACAGACCAGAACGACTCGCTCTCCCAGCGAGACACAGGCTGGATCCAGCTCTACTGCGAGAACAACCAGGAGGTGCTGGATACCACGATCCAGTCGTTCAAGCTGGCCGAGCTGGTGAACGTGCCGGTCATGATCATCCTCGACGCCTTTTTCCTCTCGCACACCAGTGAGCCGGTGGACGTGCCCGAGCAGGCGCTGGTGGACGAGTTCCTGCCCATGCGGGAGGCCGACGTCAAGTTGGATACGGAGAACCCCATGGCGTTCAACGCCCTGGTCCGGCCGGACGCGTACATGGAGATGCGCTGGGACCAGCAGGAAGGGATGCGCCGGGCGCTGAACCTCTTCCCGGAGATCGACGCCGACTGGCGTCTGCTGACCGGGCGGGGCTACGGGGCGCTGGAGAGCTATCGCGCCGATGACGCCGACCTGATCCTCGTTACCTCCGGGACGGTGACGTCTACCGCCCGCACGGTGGTGGACGAGCGCCGCGAAGACGGCGAGAAGGTGGGGCTGGTCAAGGTCAAGATGTTCCGGCCGTTCCCCACCGCTTCGCTCCGCAAACTGCTGCGTGGGGCGCGCAAGGTGGCGGTGCTGGACCGGAACGTGTCGCCCGGGCACGGCGGGATCTTCGCCGAGGAGATCCGCTCGGCACTCTACGACGTGCCGCTGGACGATCGACCGACCCTGTTCGGGTACGTCCTGGGGCTCGGCGGTCGGGATGTCACGCCCGAGACCATCGACGAGATCATCGAACGTACGCACGCCGTGGACGCACCGGCGCGTGAGGACCTCTGGGTGGGGGTGAAGGCATGAGCCAGATCGAGATCAAGGAGATCGTCCCGAAGAGGGAGCTGCTGGATTCCGGGCACCTGGCGTGCCCCGGCTGCGGCGCTTCCCTCGCCATGCGGATGGTCCTCAAGGAACTGGGGGAGAAGACCATGGTGGTCCTTCCGGCGTGCTGCTGGAGCATCATCGCCGGGCCGTACCCCCAGAGCTCCCTCCATGTGCCCCTCTACCACACCGCCTTCGAGACGGCCGGCGCCGTGGCGTCGGGGATCCGGGCGGCGCTCGACGTGCGCGGCGACACGGAGACCACGGTTATGGCGTGGGCCGGCGACGGCGGCACCTTCGACATCGGGCTCCAGGCCCTCTCCGGGGCCGCCGAGCGGAACGAGAACTTCCTCTACGTAACGTACGACAACGAGGCGTACATGAACACGGGGATCCAGCGCAGCTCCGCCACGCCGTGGGGCGCCTGGACCACCACCACGCCGTACGACAACCCGCAGTCCACGAAGAAGAAGGACATCCTCAGCATCATGGCGGCCCACCGGATCCCGTACGCCGCCACGGCTTCGACGGCGTATCCGGAGGACCTGTTGGCCAAGGTGCGGAAGGCCAGGTCGCTGGAGGGCACGCGGTTCCTCCACATCCTGTCTCCGTGTCCGCCGGGGTGGAAGACCAGCGACGAGCAGACCATCGAGCTGGGTCGGAAGGCCGTGCAGAACCGGGTCTTCCCGCTCATGGAGGTGGAGGACGGCCTTCGCTGGCGCTTCACCATGGACAGCGCCGGCGACCCGGTGGAGCCGTACATCCGGGCTCAGGGCCGTTTCAAGCACCTGACCGACGAGGACATCGCACGGATCCAGACGGACGTGGACGCCCGCTACGAGTACCTGACGCGGATGGTCCGCTCCAGCGAATAGGCCGAACCGATAGGGGGCATGAACGCACCGAAGCAGCTGCTGGCACTGATGGTGGGCGCGGCCATCGCCGGTTGTAACGGGGCACCGGACCGGCCGGATGGCGCGGAGGAGGAAAGCCCGGCGCCGAGCCTGCTCGAGATCATGCGCCAGCTGGAGGTGGACACGGAGCGCGTGGCCCACGGGATATGGATGGCGGACTACGATAGCATCGCCGTCGTCGCCCAGGCCATCGCGGACCACCCCCAGGTCGGGCCGGAGGAGCGGGCCGAGATCCTGGGGATCCTCGGCGAGGGCGCTGCCGGGTTCCGGCAGGCCGACGTGTACGTCCACGATACGGCCCTGGAGCTCGTGGACGCGGCCGGGGGCAGCGCGATGCCCGCGGTCCTGGCCGGGTTCAACCGGCTCCAGGAAGGGTGCGTGGCCTGTCACACGGGTTACCGTTCGACGATCCAGGCAGCGCGGCAGTAGCTTGTCCCGACGAGGTCGGGCGGTGCAGAACGGGGTAAGGGGCTCCCGTTAGCGGCCGGGATCCTCCGCCGGCTCGGCGCTCTCCTCGGCTCCCGCTCCGGTCGCCTCCAGCTCCGCCGCCCGGGCCATGGCCCACTCGATGAGGAGCGCCCGATCGGCGTCGGTCAGGCGGGCGTCACGGTGGAGGATCAGGTAGCTTCGCAGCGGCATGTGCTCCTCTTCCACCTCCTCCGCGATCTCTTCCAGCTTGTGCGGGCGGTCTTCCGCGCTCAGCCGGTTCCACGCCGTGAAGTTGAGGTTCCGCCGGCCATCCGCAACGTGGTCGCGGACCAGCCACTTTGTGGGCGCCACGTGCGCGTACCACGGCCACTCCGTCGCGAACGAGTGGCAGTCGTAGCACGCGCGGTGGAGGAGGTCCGATACCTGGGCCGGCACCTCCAGCTCCTCCTCCAGCGGTGGGTTGTCGGCCGGTCCGGCCGGCACCAGCTGGAGGATCAGGAACACGAAGATGACACCTCCGAGTAGATAGCTCCAGCGTCGCTTGGTCATGCCGCCTCTTCGTTGTTCAGTGGGTGATGTCCGCCTGGTACTGGCTGCCACTCAGGGGACGGGCGTGCCCCACGTTTCGTTGAGCCGCGGTTGCCCCCGGTCGACCGGTCCCGCTATGGTTCCGCTGGCATTCCCGCGCAGGGACGAGCTCATCCGGAATCGGAATCCAGTAATGTATGCCCCTCTCAGGATCGTGGCCATCGGCGCCGTCCTCGCCCTGCTCGCGAGCGCCTGCGACGACGGGACCGGACCGACCGGCTCCCTCGGCGACTTCGAGCCCAACGAGGCCGCCAGCGTGGTCGACAGCCTCTACGCGCCGATCCTGGGGAGCACCGCCCCCACCTTCGCCCTCCGAAACGCCTGGCAGACGCTGACGGCTCAGGGTGTGAGCTTCGAACGCGCCGGTACCCTCCAGACCCGCCTGCTCCGTCGGGACGTGGCCGGGGACCTGGTGTTCCCGGTAGAGCTCCAGGGCCAGACCTTCGTGTTCGACCTCGCCGAGAACGGCTGGTCCGTCGATTCCACCCGGACCGACGCACCGGCCGACGGAGTACGGATCATCTGGTATCGGACCGACGCGGCCGGGAACCTGATCCAGCCGCTGGTGGAGGAGGGCTACGTCGATCTGACCGATGAGGACACCGGCGGCACGCTGAGCCGGGTCGGGATCCGGATGGTCGCCACAACCGACGCCGACGAAGTGATCGTGTCGGAGCTCACCGAGTCCATCGAGGCGTCCGATGGCGACCCGCTCTCCGAGGTGCTCCGGGCCGCCGGGTTCTACGGTGGCGCGTCCCGTGAGATCGGCTTCGACATGGTCTCCGACGCCACGAGCGACACCGTAAGCGGCGCGGAAGATCTCACGCTTTCCATCGACCTGAGCGGCGATGGTGAGAGCTATGCCCTGACCGTCACGGGGTCGGTCGCGAGTGATACCTCCGCTGTCGAGCAGAACTACCTCGCCACGGTCAGCCACGGTGGTGTCACCACCCAGCTGGATCTCGACTTCACCCAGGAGACCGCCGGTGCGCAGACCGGCAGCGGCACCCTTTCCCACAACGGGACCACCGTGGTGGAGATCACCGTGCAGGACTCCGACTTCCTGTATACCGATGCCGAAGGCAACGAGCTCACCAGCGCTGACCAGGTGGCCGTCGACACCCTGGTCCGCACACTCTTCCTGACCGGACTCCAGGCGTTCTTCGCCCTGCCGCTCCTCTTCCTTTAGCGTCGCGGCGGGCGCGTCGGGGGTCGGCCCTGGCGAGCGGACCCCTCCAGCACCTCTTCCAGCAGCTCGGTCGCGGCCAGGACCGCTTCCTGGCTCGCGCCTTCCATCCCGTCCAGCAGCCCCGCCAGCCGATCCACCCGCTGCCGGCGGGCCGAGCTCAACGCCTCGATCCCCGCCTGGGTCGGGAGTACCTGGACACGCCGGGCGTCCGCGGAGTCCGACTCCCGCGTCACGTAGCCCGCCCGCTCCAGCGCCGTTACAAGACGGCTCATCGTAGGCGCCGTGACGCGCTCGGCGGCGGCCAGCTCCCCCACTGATGAAGGGCCGTCGTAGACCAGCGTCGAAAGCGCTGACAGCCGGGCCGTGCTCAGCTCCGACTCCGCGTCCGCCTCACGCACCCGTCGCAGGATTCGCATCGCAAGCGTGTGGACCCGGTCGGCCAGCTCCTCGCTCGGGATCATGTCAGGGGTATCGGTACGATTCGAGTTCTTTTTGCTGAGTCTTCGACAGCTCGTGTGGGTGTACCCGAACCCGGCATCCGTGATGCCAACGCAGAGCTTGCGTCTCCGCGGTTAACGCGGTTGACGATGCCTCCGTAGCGCACGACCCGGTCATCACGTCGAAGCGCCTTTTTGCTTAGCCAAGCTAAAGGGCGGCCGGCCGGGGGACCACCCGGGTGAGACCGGCGTTTGATCGTGAGCGGCGGGGCGTTGTAGGTTCGGGGCGGCATCAGGCAGGGCACCCGACCGGAGCGGACTTTCATGGCGTGGCTGACAGACCCGGAGATCTGGATCGCGTTCGCGACATTGACGTCGCTGGAGATCGTGCTGGGGATCGACAACATCGTCTTCATCTCCATCGTATCGAGCCGGCTGCCGGAGGCGAAGCAGCCGCTGGCTCGGAACGTGGGGCTCTCCCTGGCGATGATCACGCGGATCCTGCTGCTGCTGGTGCTGGCGTGGATCATCGGGCTGACGGCGCCGCTGTTCAGCGTCCTCGGGGAAGAGATCAGCGGGCGTGACCTGATCCTGCTGGGCGGCGGCCTCTTCCTGGTGGCGAAGAGCACGTACGAGATCCACCACAAGCTGGAAGGCGTGGAGGGGGCGGATCCCAGGACGCAGGTGTACCCGTCGTTCCGATCGGTGATCATCCAGATCCTGCTGCTGGACCTGGTCTTCTCGCTGGACTCGGTGATCACGGCCGTGGGGATGGTAGACGAGATCGGGGTGATGGTCGCCGCGGTGATCGTGGCGGTGATCGTCATGCTGTTGGCGGCGGGCCCCATCAGCCGGTTCGTGGAGGAGCACCCCACCATCAAGATGCTGGCGCTGTCGTTCCTGCTCATGATCGGTGTGATGCTGATCGTGGAGAGCTTCGACATGCACGTGCCGAAAGGATATATCTACTTCGCCATGGCGTTCTCGCTCTTCGTGGAGCTGCTGAACCTGCGGCTGAAGAAGAAGCGGGAGGAGGGCGAGCCGGTGCAGCTGCGGGAGACGGAGGCACTGGAGTAGGTCGGCCGCTGGCGCGGCCTCCCGGGTAGCGGCTCACTGCGTTCGCCGCGTGTAGCTCGGCCTGCGGCCTCGCGGGTCTTAGCGGTCTACAGTACCGCCGCCATGGCCACGCCCACGGCGAACAGCGTACCGGCCACGAACTGGAGCTGGATGGTGGCGGCGCAGGCGGGCTTCAGCGCGGCGGGCACCTTCGTCGAATAGAGGATCCGGGCGGCCTTGATGGCCAGCGGGGCGGCCAGCAGCGCGGCGAAGGCCCAGATCGGCGCCATGCCGGCGGCGTAAAGGCCGATGATGACCAGGACGGTGGCCGCCATCAGGGCGATGTAGCCTCCCCGGGCGGTCTCCCAACCCAGCGTGGCCACCAGGTTCATCTTCCCGCCGGCCCGGTCGCCCTCGATGTCGGGGAACTCGTTGATCCAGAGGATGGCCGCGGTCAGGATCCCCGGGACGAGCCCGTAGAGCGCGTCGGTCCAGACCAGCTGACCCCGGAGCACGGTGGTCACGCCCAGGACCAGGAGCGGGCCGAAGGTCAACCCCACGAAGAGCTCCCCGAGCCCCTTGCGAGCGGCCAGGCGGAGCGGGGGCGCGGTGTAGAAGTAGGAGGCGAAGGCGCCGACGAGGCCCAGGATGGCGATCTCGCCGGCGGCCTGCGGCTGCAGCGCGATGATCCACGCGGCCACGGCCACGGACGCCAGGAGCAGGCCGATGGATAGCGAGAGCAGCCCTTTCGGCGTGATCAGCCCCAGCTCGATGGAGCGACTTCCCCCGGTGAACGGGACGATGTAGTCGGTGTTCGCCTGGTCCGTACCGCTCCGCCAGTCGAAGTAGTCGTTGGCGGTATTGGCGAACATGTGCAGGAGGGCGGTGCCCAGAAGGACCAGGCCGAAGAGGCCCCACGGTACGGAGCCGGTGGTGGCGAAGACGGCGGCGGCGCCGGTGAGCACGCCCACGGCGGTGGCCGACAGGAACGGCGCCCGGGTCACCACCAGCCACTTGAAGATCCTGGTGGCGATGGAGATATCCGGCTCGACCGCCTCGACCTCGCGGTCCTCCAGCGGGACGGTCACCCCGCAGTAGCCGATCTGCTCCCGCTCGCCGGTCTCCGGGTTGTTGCCGAAGGTCGGCGTGATCCTGATGTGGGCGGGGAACCGGGTGCCGTCCTTGCGGACGAACACGGTGTCGGTCTCGAACTCGCCCTCCTCGACGGCGGTGCCGAGCCACGTGCCCACATGGCCCAGCACGACCTCGCCGGGGGAGAAGGCCGAGACGCGCAGCTTCCCGATCGCCTCGTCGGGGGTGTAGCCGAACAGCTCGTGTGCGCCCTCGTTGAACGTCTCGATCTTCCCATCGAGATCGCTGGTAATGACGCTCTTCACTGGCTTGTTCATCGTTCCTATCCGGGTAGGGGTCATGATTGGGGCTTCCTGATCGAACACCCAAAGGTGACTTATAGCGGCAGAATCGTCAACGCGCGCCGGTGCTGCCCGGGTCGGTTACCCCCTCCGAACTCGATCCGCAGCTGGGCACGGGTCGCGGCGGCTCCCGCTTGCGCCCCCGTATCACCGCGCCGCAGGTTGGCGCACCATGAGCGCAATCGTACTTCTGGTGGTCGGGCTGGCGGCGTTCCTGACGGGCTACCGGCTCTACTCCCGCTATATCGCCCGGCACGTCTACCGGCTCGATCCCGATTTCGAGACGCCCGCACATCAGTTCGAGGACGGCGTCGACTACGTGCCCACGAACAAGCACGTCCTCTTCGGCCACCACTTCACGTCGGTGGCCGGCGCGGCGCCGATCGTGGGCCCCGCCATCGCGGTGATCTGGGGGTGGCTGCCGGCGTTCGTGTGGGTGGTGCTGGGCACCATCTTCGCCGGCGCCGTCCACGATTTCGGTGCGCTCTGGCTCAGCGTTCGCAACAAGGGCCAGTCCATCGGGTCGCTCACGGAGGGGATCATCGGCTCCCGGGCCCGGGTGCTCTTCCTCCTGATCATCTTCTTCCTGCTCCTGATGGTGAACGCGGTGTTCGCCGTGATCATTGCGAACCTCTTCATCGCGAACCCGGGCGCCATCTTCCCGATCTGGATGGCCATGCCCACGGCGCTGGCGGTGGGGATCCTGGTGTACCGGACCCGGGCCGGGATCCTGGTCCCGAGTCTGGTCGCCCTGCTGCTGCTGTACCTGTACATCTGGCTCGGCCAGTACATCCAGCCCCAGCTGCCCGACTTCTTCGGATGGGCCCCCACCGCTCTCCAGATCCAGGAGGCCGGTGGGGATATGGTGGCCGCGCAGGCCGCCGCCGTCACCGACGGGATCCGCGCCGGCTGGGTCATCATCATGCTGCTCTACGGGCTCGTCGCGTCCACGCTCCCCGTCTGGCTCCTGCTCCAGCCCCGGGACTACATCAACAGCCACCAGCTCTTCGTGGCGCTGGCCGTGATCTTCGCCGGCGTGCTCGTGACCAATCCGGAGGTGGTGGCCCCCGCCGTCAACACCCACCTGCCGGCCGACTCGCCGAGCTGGTTCCCGCTCCTCTTTATCACCATCGCGTGCGGCGCCATCTCCGGGTTCCACGGGCTGGTGGCCTCCGGAACCACGTCGAAGCAGCTCGACAAGGAGACCGACGCCCGCTACGTGGGCTACGGCGGGATGACCGGCGAGGGGATGCTGGCGCTGACCTCGATCCTGGCCACCACCGCCGGCTTCGCTGTGTACGCCGGGATCGACGGCTGGCGCGAGCACTACGCGTCGTTCGCATCGGCCTCATCCGGTGGGGTCAACGCCTTCGTCAGCGGCGTGGGCGTGCTGGCCGAGGGGATCGCGATCCCCCACGAGGTGGCCGTGATCTTCGCCGCCGTGGTGGTCATCTCCTTCGCCGCCACCACCATGGACACGGGCGTGCGCCTCCAGCGCTACATCATCGAGGAGCTGGGCACGCAGTACCGGGTCAAAGTGATGCAGAACGGGATCATCGCCTCGGTGTTGGCCGTGGCCACCGTCGCCGTCCTGGCCCTCGGCGTGGACCGGGGCGCCGGCGGGATGCGGATCTGGCCGCTCTTCGGCACCACCAACCAGCTCACCGGGGCCCTGACCCTCCTGGTCATCACCACCGTGCTCCTGGTCAAGAAACGGAACGCGTGGGTCACCGGCATCCCCATGGTCTTCCTCTTCCTCATGACCACCTGGGCCATGATCGAGCAGCTCGCCGACCACTTCGCCAGCCAGTGGCTGCTCTTCGGCGTCGGCGCCGCGATCTTCGTCCTGGAGATCTGGGTGATCCTCGAGGCGGTGGTCGTGATCCGAACGGTCCTCGAGCGCGGGGAAATCCCCGGGCAGGAGTCGGGCGGGGAGTAGAGCCGGGCCCGGACGTCTCAACTCGCTTCGAACCGGCCCCGCCGCGAACGCTCATCCCCCCATCAACGAACGGGGGCGAAAACACCGCGCCCGCAGATGTCTTTCCCGGCGAAACAATGGTCCGGATGTTGCTCCTGTTTACCCCTGGTAGCATTCACTGAACCGAGACATCAAAGGAGCAGATATGGCGACCATGACGAAGGCGCCCGAGCGAGGCGTCCTGGCCGAGGCCAACACCGAGAAGCGCGAGCAGCTCATCGAGATGCTCGAGAAGGCGTACTGGATGGAGATGGAGACGGTCATGAGCTACACGGCCAACTCCGTGAACCCCGATGGCGTGAAGGCGCAGGAGATCATCGAGGCGCTGGAAGAAGACATCCAGGAGGAGCTGGGGCACGCGCAGGAGTTCGCCCAGCGGATCAAGGAGCTGTGGGGCACGGTGCCCGGCAGCATGGAGTTCCAGGCCGAGCAGGAGTTCCTGCAGCCGCCGGCCGACTCCACCGATATCGTGAGCGTCATCAAAGGCGTGATCGAGGCGGAGAAGGGCGCCATCGAGCACTACGCCGACATCATCGACTTCACCGACGGCTTCGACTATACCACGCAGGATATGGTCATCGCCATCATGCGCGACGAGGAGGGCCACCTCCGGCTCTTCGAGGGCTTCCTGCGGGAGTTCGAGGGGTAGGGCACCCGTCGAACTGCTAACCGCAGATTGCGCAGATTGAACAGCGCGGATAGCGCAGACCGCAGCCCGCGGTAGGACAGGCGGGTGATGGGGCTCGCGGCGAGGCGACGGCCTTCGTCGCGGGCCCCTTTTCCTTGCCACAGATTACGCGGATCGTTGTCCGGGTGAGGCCGAGCTCGGGGCGGGGGGTAGAGAAACCCAACATCGAAGGCGGGTTGGTGTGGAGCCCGGGGTGCAGGTCGGAGGCCCCCGAGCTCCCATCCGTGTAATCTGTGTAATCTGTGGTTAATTTCGCTTCGAGCATTGCCATGAGCTCGAGGGAAGAGCGCACCGCAAGGGAAGAGATGACCCGGAGTCGCCTATGAGCTGGTGGACCGAGCTGGGCCGGAAGCTGAAGGCCGCCGCCGAGATCTACGAGGGCGTGGCCCTGGCGCCGTACCGGGCCGAGATCCAGCGGCGCTACGCCCGGCAGCGGGACGCGTTCATGCTGGCCACCTTCTCCGACGCCCTGGGCGTGCCGGACCCCACCGAGTTCTACACCCTCGAGCTGATGCCGTACCTCATGGAGGAGTTCCACGAGTGGCATCAGCGGCTCGGGATGGACCACCCGCCGGACGGGGGCTGGCGGTGCTGCTGAGGCCGGTCACCTTCGTGGGCGGGAAGGGGGGCGTGGGGAAGACGACCATCGCCGCCGCCCTGGCCGTCGCTTCCGCGGATGCCGGCGGGCGCACGCTCCTGGTCTCGACGGACCCGGCCCACTCCACCTCCGACGTCCTGGGCACGCAGCTCGGCTCCGAGCCGACGCGAGTGATGGACGGTCTCGAGGCCATGGAGATCGACCCCCGGGCCGAGGCCGACGCCTACATCGCCGACGTGAAGGAGCGGATCCGTGAGGTCGCCTCGCCCCGGATGCTGAAGGAGATCGAGCGGGAGGTGGACGTGGCCCGGGTCTCCCCTGGCGCCGAGGAGGCCGCCCTCTTCGACCGGTTCGCCCGCCTCATGCCGCTGGCCGGTGACGACTACGACCGCGTCATCTTCGACACCGCGCCCACCGGACACACCCTCCGGCTCCTGGGGCTGCCCGAGGCCATGGAGGGGTGGGTGGCCGGGCTCGTGGCGCGACGCCGGAAGCTGGCGTCGCTGGGCAGGATGTGGCGGAACGTGGCCGGCGCGGCGGCCGGGAGCGAGGGCGACGAGCCCGCCGACCCGGTGCTCGAGGCCCTGGAGCGACGGCAAGCCCGCTTCCGGGATGCCCGGGCCATCGTCACCGACCCGGACCGGGCGGGGTTCCTCTTCGTGGTGATCCCCGAGCGGCTGCCGATCCTGGAGACCCGCCGGGCGGTGGACGCGCTGGAGCGCTACCGGATCCCGGTAACCGGGCTCGTGGTGAACCGGGTGCTGCCGGCGGGCGCCGACGGCGAGTTCCTGGCCCGGCGTCGGGAACGGGAGGCCGGCTATCTGGCCATGATCGAGGCGGAGCTCGGCGGCCTCGAGCGGTGGAAGGTGCCGCTGCGGGAGGAGGACGTGGTGGGGGTGGAGGCGCTGCGACGGCTGGCGGAGGAGCTGTGAGCGGCGGCCAGCTCGGCCCGATCCTGCTCATGGCGGGGATCGCCCTGGCGGCCGTCGGGGCGGTGATCTGGATGGGCGGGCTCGACTGGCTCGGACGGCTCCCGGGTGACATCCGGTACGAGTCCGGGAGCACGCGTGTGTACCTCCCGATCACGTCGATGATCCTGCTCTCGGTGGCGCTGACCGCCATCACCTGGATCGTCCGGCGGTTCCTGGGCGGGTAGAGGATCGCGTCACAGACCTCACCGCGGGCTCCCGTGGTCTTCGATCATCGGAGGGTTGGTTTCAGCGTGGCGCGGGTCGTTTGTGTCGGGCCACCGAGGCCCATATTTTTGTTTCCCGCGCCGCTCGCCGTGGGAGGCTTCCAACGCGACTCCGAACCCGATTCGTCCATGAGAAAGCTAGCCACGCTGTTTACGATCCTTTTCGTTTTGCTGTCCGCCGCCGAGGTGTCGGCGCAGCAGACCTCCCTCACCGACGCCCGCCTGTCGGGCCTTTCGTTCCGGAGCATCGGCCCGGCGCTGAACAGTGGCCGGATCGCCGACATCGACATCCACCCGCACGACGAGAGCATCATTTACGTGGCGGTAGGGTCCGGCGGCGTCTGGAAGACGACGAACGCCGGGACCACGTGGGATCCGATCTTCGATGATCAGGGTTCGTACTCCATCGGGTCCGTGGCCATCGACCCGAGCGCGCCGGACGTGATCTGGGTGGGCACGGGCGAGGACGTGGGCGGTCGCCACGTGGGCTACGGCGACGGGATCTACAAGTCGACCGACGGCGGCCGGACGTGGCAGAACATGGGGCTCGAGCAGACCGAGCACCTGTCCACCATCATCGTGCACCCGGAGAACTCGGACATCGTATGGGTGGCGGCCCAGGGCCCGCTCTGGCGGTCCGGTGACCAGCGGGGTCTGTACAAGACCACCGATGGCGGTGAGACGTGGCGGAAGGTGCTCGGCAACGATGCGTGGACGGGCGCGACGGACATCGTGATCGATCCGCGCAACCCGGACCGGCTCTACGCCGCTACCTGGGACCGGCACCGGACCATCGCCGCGTACATGGGCGGCGGCCCCGGCTCAGGCGTCTGGAAGAGCGAGGACGGCGGCGAGACGTGGGACCGGCTCCGGACGGGGCTGCCCGGTGGCCCGCTGGGCAAGATCGGGCTGGCCATCTCGCCGCAGCAGCCGGACATCGTCTACGCGGCCATCGAGACGATCCGCAGGGAGGGTGGCGTCTGGATGAGTGAGGACCGTGGCGAGAGCTGGCGGAAGATGTCCGACGCCGTCTCCGGTGGTACGGGCCCGCACTACTACCAGGAGCTGTACGCCTCGCCGCACCAGTTCGGGCGGCTCTGGCTGGTGAGCGCCACCACGCTGGTCAGCGACGACCACTTCGAGACCTACTATGGCCTCAACAACCGGAACAAGCACGGCGACGACCACGCCATGGCGTTCCGGAAGGATGACCCGGACTACATCCTCTTCGGCACCGACGGCGGGCTGTACGAGACGTTCGACGACATGGCCACGTGGCGGTACGTGACCAACCTGCCGGTGATGCAGTACTACAAGATCGCCGTGGATGACCGGGGCCCGTTCTACATGGTCTATGGCGGGACGCAGGACAACGGATCGAACCGCGGGCCGATCCGGACGCGGTTCGACTACGGGATCCGGAGCCAGGACTGGTTCCACACGCTGGGCGCCGACGGCCACGACCAGGCCGTGGAGCCGGGCAACCCGGACATCCACTACGGCGAGTTCCAGCAGGGCGTGCTGTGGCGGACGGACCGGACCACGGGCGAGGCGGTCTACATCCAGCCGCAGGCGGGGGAGGGCGAGCCGTTCGAGCGGTTCAACTGGGACGCCCCCATCGAGATCAGCTTCCACCAGCCCACGCGGATCTACCACGCGTCGTATCGGGTCTGGCGGAGTGATGACCGGGGCGACAGCTGGACGCCGATCTCCGGGGACCTGACCCGGAGTCAGGAGCGGATCGAGCTGCCGATCATGGGCCGCGCCCAGAGCTGGGACAACCCCTGGGACGTGAGCGCCATGTCCAACTACAACACCGTCACGTCCATCGGTGAGAGCCCGCTCGACGAGAATCTGATCTGGGCGGGCACCGATGATGGCCTGCTCTGGGTCACCGAAGACGGCGGCGAGAACTGGCGCCGGATCGAGGTGGG
>CAZSBL010000052.1:0-20206 GCA_964605205.1 uncultured Gemmatimonadaceae bacterium | reverse complement strand
CGGAGCAAGCCTCCCGCCTTCAGTACAGCTACGATTACAACTACAACTACACTAGGGGTCCGGTCGGGGTAGACGGCATGGTGATCCTCCCCTTGGCCTGGCCGCGGTTCCGCGTCTCCCGCCGCCCAGCCTGCCCTGCCCGGATCAAACTCACAAGAAGTTCTCCGCGGTTAACGCGGTTAACGTTGCCTCCGGAGCGCACGAGCCACTCGAAATTCGGAAGAGCCAAAAACAACAACGGTACCGCCCGAATGGTCGAGGGGTACCGTTGTGGTTGGGCGTTGGGTGTTTGCGTCAGGCCGCGTCGGCCTCGTCCTCTTCTTCCTTCGTCCTCTTGCACTCGATGCAGTAGTGGGCGTGGGGGAGGGCATCGAGGCGATCGAAGTCGATGAGGTCGCCGCACGTGTGGCAGAAGCCGAACTTCTCGGGCTCCTTGTAGAGCCGGCGCAGCGCTTCCTCGATCCGGTAGAGGTAGCGTCCCTCCTTGCTGGCGAAGAGGAGCATCTTTTCCCGCTCCATGGCGTCTGTGCCCAGATCGGCCATGTGATCCGAGTAGGAGTAGAGATCGGAATCCCCCTGCTCGGCGGAGATCTTGGAGAGCTCGTCGTAGCGGCCCAGGGAGCGGAGGGCCCGCTCGCGCTCACGCAGCAGCCGCTTCTGGAGCTGCTCCAGCTGCTTCTTCGTCAACTTCTTCTTCTTAGCCATGACTCCCCGGTCTGTTGTCGGCCGGTCGAAAATAACACAAAAAGGTAGCCCCTCTCCGGGAATCGATCAACTGGCGTCGGGCGATTGGGTGTCGGGCTATTTCGAGGGGTGGGGGCGGGAGCGAGCGGGCGGCAGCGGGCCGATGATCGGGTCCCCTTTCCGGCTCACGCGCCGACCCTCCTGGCTTTCCGGTGCAGGGCGGCTGCCGGGACCAGCATGAGGGCGGCGATCCCGGTCAGACAGACCAGGTCGAGGCTGGACGGCAGGAACGCGTGGCCGAGCAGGGCGTGGTCGAAGAGGTCCTGTGCGTACGTCAGCGGGGAGAGCAGCGCGACGGGCAGGAGCCATGCGGCCATCTCGCCCAGGGGGATGAAGATGCCGCTGACGAAGAGGAGGGGCCATCGGACGAGGGTGCTGGGCATCATGATGGCCCCCACGGAGCGGGCCGGGATCGAAGCGAACACCAGGCCGAAGGTGGCGAAACAGGTGCTGCTGAGGATGAGTGCCGCGAGCAGGAGCGGCCAGCTGGCCACGTTGACATCCAGTGCCAGGACGGCGACGAGGAGGGGCACGACGGAGACAGTGAGGCCGAAGAATGCGCCCACGGCGGCTTTGGAGAGGAGGAGGCTCGTGAGGGAGAGAGGGGCGGTGAGGAGCCGGTCGTAGGTGCCGTTCTGCCGTTCCACGGGGATGATCACGGGGCCGGCGGAGGATGCGGTGAAAAAGGTGGTGATGGCCAGGAGGCGGGCGGCTCCCATCTCGGCTCCCATGTCGCGCTTGACGGAGAAGGAGAAGAAGAGGAAGAAGGGGAGCAGGAGGCCGAACATGATCATGGGCGGCGTCAGGTAGTAGACGCGGATGTCCTTGGCGAATACGGCGAGGCCGCGGGCGGCCTGGTCGACGAAGGCGGTCAGGCGCGGGGGTTTCACGTCGTCTCCTCCGGTTCGGCTTGCGGGTCACGGCGGTGCGGTGACCCGGGCGCGTCGGGCGCGGTGATTTCGAGGAAGATGTCTTCGAGAGAGGGCTCGGGAGTATGCAGCGCGGTGACGCGGTTGCCCGCGGCCTCTGCGGCCTCGAGGAGGGGGCGGAGGACGGGGGACGGGTCGGGCGCGTGGAGGCGCCAGTCGAGGCGTCCGCCGGTGACGTCATGCACGCCGGGGATCCGCTGGAGGGCCCGGGTCAGCGACGAGTCGGGCGGGGTGGCGAACGAGACTTCGATGAACCGGGCGCGCTGTACGGTTCTCCGGAGGGCGCGGGGCGTATCGATGGCGGCGATCCTGCCCTGGTGGATGATGGCCACGCGGTTGCACAGGCGCTCGGCCTCCTCGATGTAGTGGGTGGTGAAGAAGACCGTGGTGCCGCGCTGCTCCAGCTGTCGGATCCTGTCGTGAATGACCTGGCGGCTGCGGGCATCGAGGCCGGCCGTGGGTTCGTCGAGGAAGAGGAGGTCGGGTTGGTGGAGGAGCGCCATGGCGATGGTGAGGCGCCTCCGCATCCCTTTCGAGTACTGGTCGGCGTGCAGGTTCCGGGCGTCCCAGAGGTCGAATACGTGGAGGATCTCCCGGATCCTGGTGCTGCGCTCCTGGCGGGGGATGCGGTAGAGCCGGCCGGCGAACTGGAGGTTCTGCAGCCCCGTCAGCTCGCGGTACACGTTCGACTCCTCGGGCACGAGGCCGATGCGACGGCGCACCTCTGTCGGTGATCCGACCACATCGACGCCGAAAACGGCGGCCCGGCCGGAGGTGGGGAGGAGGAGGGTGGTGAGGATTCGCTGGGTGGTGGTCTTGCCCGCGCCGTTCGGGCCCAGGAACCCGAAGATCTCACCGGGCTCGACCCGGAACCCGATGCCGTCCACGGCCGTCTTGTCGCCGAACCGTCGGGTGAGGGCTTCCACTTCCACCGCGGGCGTCATGATGCGCTCCCCTCTCACTCGCTGTGCAGCGCATCGGCGGGCTCGAGCCTCGCCGCCCGGGCTGCGGGGTATGCGCCGAAGAACACGCCGATGAGGAACGCGGCGGAGCAGGCGAGGACCACGGAGCGCGGCTCGATCCGGACGGCCCAGTCGGTCACGGCGGCCAGGAGGTGTGTGCCGCCGACGGCCAGCGCGATGCCGGCGAGACCACCGGAGGCGCCGAGCATGGTGGCTTCGGCGAGGAACTGGGTCCGGATGTCGCGCCGTCGCGCGCCCACGGCCAGGCGGAGCCCGATCTCGGAGGTCCGCTCCCGCACCGACATCAGCATGATGGCCAGGATGCCGATGCCGCCCACGATGAGCGACACGGCGCCGATCCCGGCAACGCGCGTCGTGAACGTGTCGCCGATCTCCTGGTGTGCGGCCAGCAGCTCGACCTGGGTCTGGATCTCGAAGTCGTCGGGCGCACCGGTGCGGTCGAGGCGATGGCGCTCGCGGAGGGGCCAGCGGACCTGTTCTTCCGCTTCGGGCATGGCGGCCCGGGAAGCGGCCCGGAGGTACACGCCGCCCAGCCACTCCTGACTGAACACGCGTCGGAGCGCCGTGCTGAGGGGGATCGTCACCACGTCGTCCTGGTCGGCCCCGGAAAGGTCGCTGCCCCGGGGTGCGAGCACAACGATGACCTGGAACGGGACCTGTCCGATGAGGATCCGCCGTCCGGTGGCGTAGTCGTGGTCGAAGAGGGCCCGGGCCACTGCGGGTCCCAGGACGGCGGTGCGGGCGGCCGTGAGTTCTTCGTGAGCGGAGTGGAGGCTCCCTTCGGCGGTTTCGAGCTCGAGCACGGCATCGGCGTCGGCGATGTCCAGGATCGTTGTGGTGGTGGCGCGGCCGTCGGCCCTGACGGGGAGGCGGCTGCTGGCCCACGGCGACGCGGCGATGACCGTCGGGACCTCGAGCTGGATGGCTTCGGCATCCTGCGGCGTGAGCGTGGTCACGGTGCCGCGCATCCGGGAGCGAGCGGCGGAGGTGCGTGTCTGGGCCGGCGTGATCGTGATGAGGTTCGTGCCCATGGACTCGATCCGCGCGGTGACTTCCTGGCGGGCACCGTGTCCCACGGCCACGACCGTGATGACCGACGAGACGCCGATGACGATGCCCAGCAGGGCGGGGGTCGTGCGGGTCCGGTGAGCGCCGAGCTGCCGGGTGGAGACCCGGAGCGTGCGGATGAGCTTCACGGAGCCTCCGGGCCCGCCCCCGTGGGAGCGAATCGGTCGCCCGTCGAACCGCTCACGAGCGGAGGGCGTCCACCGGGGACATGGCCGCGGCCCGCCGGGCCGGGTGCAGCCCCGCGGCCAGGCCGACGACGGCGGAGAACGCGATGCCGGCGGCCGGCACGTGCCACGTGACCAGGGCCGGCGTATCGGTGATCCACTCCATGAGGCCGCTCCCGGCGATTCCCAGGATGAGCCCGGCCACCCCGCCCAGCACCGTGACGGCCACGGACTCCAGGAGGAACTGATGGTGGATGTCGCGAGGTCGCGCCCCTACAGCGCGGCGGAGCCCGACCTCGTGGCGGCGCTCGTTGACGGACAGGAGCATGATGTTGGCCACCACCACACCGCCCACCATGAGGGCGATCCCGGCGACGAGGATGAGGAAGAGGTTGAACGTCCCCTGCAGCTCCTCGACCATGGCCGTGATCTCCGTGGGCGTGGTGATGCGGAAATCGTCCGGCGCACCGGGCGCCAGTCGGTGCCGTTCCCGGAGCAGCTCGGCCATGCCGTCGAGGGCGTCGGCCAGCCGGCGAACATCCGTGACCTGTACCCGGATCCCCGACAGGTACTGCTGGTTGGCCACGCGGCGCAGATAGGTGTGCAGGGGCACGAATACCCGGTTGTCCATGTCACCGCCGCCCGCGCTCGTGCCCTTCTCACCGAGTACACCGACCACCTCGAACGGGACGCCCCCGACCTGTATGATGTGGCCCATGGGGTCTGCGTCGGCGAAGATCTCCCGGATCACCGTGGGTCCGATGACGGCCACCCGGTCCAGCCGGGCGTCGTGCTCGTGCGTGATGAACGTGCCCCGGGCCACCGGCCATTCCCACGTCTCGCGCCATTCCGGGGTCACGCCGAACACGGGTGACTGGAAGCTGGCGCTGCGCCAGCGTACCTGGCTCTGGCCGGCACGGGCGAACGGGGCGGTCTCCCGCACGTACGGGACCGTCTCACGGATCGCGTCGGCGTCCCCCACTCGCAGAGTTGCCGTGACGTCGGAGCCTTCTCCACCGGGGCCGGTCCGGGTCTGGTCAGTGGGGCCCCCGGCCCAGACCATGACGTTCTCGAGCCCGAACACCCGGACCCCGTCCATGACCCGCTCCCGGGCGCCCATCCCGGCGGCCAGGACCACGGTCAGCACGGTGATCCCCACAGCGACACCGAGGGTCATGAAGAAGGTGCGAAGACGGTGGCGGGCCAGGGCCCGCTCGTGGGTGACCAGGACGATGGTCCGCCCCCGGGCGTTCAGGTCGGCGAAGAGGGCCATGATCTCGTTGCTGGCGTCGGAGTCCAGGTTGCCGGTGGGCTCGTCGGCGAACACGATCTCCGGGTCGTTGACGATGGCCCGGGCGATGGCCACCCTCTGCTGCTGACCACCGGACAGCTCGCCGGGGTGGTGGTCGTGCCGGCCGGCGGGGAAGCCCACCCGATACAGCGCGTCCCGTGCCGCGGCCCGGAGGTCACTCCGCTCCGAATAGAGCAGGGGCAGCTCGAAGTTTTCCACGGCGGACGTCCTCGGGAGCAGGTTGAACGTCTGGAAGACGAAGCCGATTCGCTGATTGCGCACGTGGGCCAGGGCGTCCTCGTCCAGCTCGTGGACCGGGGTATCCGCCAGCAGGATCCGGCCCGACGTCGGACGGTCGAGGGGCACCCCAGGAGGTTCATCAACGTGCTCTTCCCGGACCCCGACGCGCCGACCACCGCCATGAACTCGCCTCGCCGGATGTCGATGTCCACACCCCGCAGCGCCTCCACCGGCAGCGCTCCGTCCTTGGCGTAGACCCGGGCCAGGCCCCGGGCCTCGATCAGCGGGTCGCTCACGGTCCACCTCCACGGTCGGGAATCACCACTCGTCCGCCTTCCGTGAGGCCGGACGCGATCTCCGTCCAGCCGTCCTGGGTCCAGCCCACGGTCACGGGCCGCCGCGTGGGCGTCCCGTCCCCCAGTACCGTGACGTAGCGCTCCGAGCGGTCGCGGCCGACCGCGGCCGCCGGTACCGCCAGCACATCGGTGCGCGGCTCGATCAGGATGGTCACGGCGGCCGTCATCTCCGGACGGAGCAGTCGCCCGCCCCGGTCGGTGACCTCTACCGGGACAACGTAGTTCACCACGTTGTCCTGGGTCACGGCTTCCGGGTAGATGGCGGTCACCACGCCCTCGAATTCCTCGCCCGGGTAGGCGTCCACGGAGAAGCGGACCTGCTGCCCCACCCGGATCCGGCCGTTGTCAGTCTCGTCCACGTACGTCTGGACCTCGAGCCGATCCAGATCGATGATCGTCACGAAGGTGGGCGTTGCCATGCTCGCCGCCACCGTTTCGCCCTCCTGCGTCGAGACGGATGCGACGAATCCGTCGATGGGTGCCCGGATCCGGGTGTACGACAGCTGGATCCGGGCCGCCTCCACCTCGGCCTCCGCCAGCGCCACCTGGGCCTCCGACACCCGGACGTTGGTCTCCGCCGTCTCCAGTTCATCCCTGGGCACGAAGGCCTGCTCGGCCAGCGGCCGGATCCACTCCAATCGACGACGCGCCAGCTCGAGCTCGGCTCGGGCCTTTGCCAGCGCCGCTTCGTTCTGAGCCACCCGGCACCCCACCACCACCGACACGTTCACCACCATCAACCACCGGCTCCAGCGCATTCGCCCTCCGCTCATCAGCTGTACCCGTCGGACATTAACACGACGCATTTCGTTTGCCCACCGTCAAATAGCGGAGGTCGATGGCATCCGCGTTTTGCCCGGGGTGGGCGCCTGTCACGGCATACGAGGAGCGCATACATTCATACATACGAAGATCCAGAATTATCCCCCCGGAGGACGAGTTCATGGCGACGGACGAACGCACCCTGGAAGCACTGTTGGAGGAATCCCGCACCTTTGAGCCGACCGACGCGTTCAAGGCGTCGGCGAACGCGGCGGACCCGGCGATCTACGATCGGGCATCGGAGGATCCCGAGGCGTTCTGGGCCGAATGGGCCGGGCAGCTGGACTGGTTCGAGACGTGGGACACGGTGCTGGAGTGGGAGCCTCCGCACGCGAGGTGGTTCGTTGGCGGCACGCTGAACGTGGCGCACAACTGCCTCGACCGTCACCTGGACGGGCCGACCCGGAACAAGGCGGCGCTGGTGTGGGAGGGCGAGCCGGGAGACCAGCGGACGTACACGTACTGGGATCTGCACCGTGAGGTGGGCAAGTTCTCCAACGTGCTGAAGGGGCTGGGCGTGGAGCGGGGTGACCGGGTGGCGATCTACCTGCCGATGATCCCGGAGGCGGCCATCGCCATGCTGGCGTGCACGCGGATCGGCGCGATCCACTCGGTGGTCTTCGGCGGGTTCAGCGCCGAGAGTCTCCGGGACCGGATCATCGACGCCGACGCGAAGGTGCTGATCACGGCCGATGGCGGCTATCGGCGCGGCCGCGTAGTGCCGCTGAAGGACACGGCGGACAAGGCGCTGAAGGAGACGCCGTCGATCCAGGACGTGGTGGTGGTCCGTCGTCGGCTCATCGCCCAGGACCCGCAGGTCCACATGAAGCCCGGGCGCGACCACTGGTACCACGAGCTGATGCAGGACATCTCGCCGGAGTGCCCGGCCGAGCCGATGGACGCCGAGGACGAGTTGTTCATCCTGTACACCTCGGGCACCACGGGGAAGCCGAAGGGCGTGGTCCACACCACCGGCGGGTACCTGACCCACGTCACGGCCACCACCAAGCTGGTCTTCGACCTGAAGCCCGACGACATGTACTGGTGCACGGCCGACGTGGGGTGGATCACCGGCCACAGCTACATCGTCTACGGCCCGCTGGCCAACGGGGCCACGATGTTCATGTACGAGGGCGCGCCGGACTGGCCGGACCGGGGCCGGTTCTGGAAGCTGGTGCAGAAGTACGGCGTGACCATCTTCTACACGGCGCCCACCGCCATCCGCGCGTTCATGCGCTGGGGCACGGAGCACCCCGAACAGTACGACCTCTCGAGCCTGCGGCTGCTGGGCACGGTGGGCGAGCCCATCAATCCCGAGGCGTGGATGTGGTACCGGGAGCATATCGGGCCGGAGGACATCCCCATCGTGGACACGTGGTGGCAGACGGAGACGGGCGGGATCATGATCACGCCGCTGCCGGGGATCACAGCCACGAAGCCCGGCAGCGCCACCGTCCCGTTCCCCGGTGTCAGCGCCACGCTCCTGAACGAAGAGGGCGACGAGGTCACCGCCGGCTACCTGGTGATCACGAAGCCGTGGCCGGGTATGCTCCGGACCATCTGGGGCGACGACCAGCGGTTCCGGGAGACGTACTGGTCGAAGTGGGACGACACCTACTTCCCCGGCGACGGGGCGAAGCGAGACGACGACGGCTACTTCTGGATCCTGGGGCGCGTCGACGACGTCCTGAACGTGGCTGGCCACCGGATCGGTACCATGGAAGTGGAGAGCGCGCTGGTGGACCACCCCTCGGTGGCGGAAGCGGCGGTGGTGGGGAAGGCCGATGAGCTGAAGGGGCAGGCCATCGCGGCGTTCGTGACGCTCCGGGACGGGATCGAGGTCACGGACCTGCTGAAGGAGGAGCTGCGCGAGCACGTGGCCGAGAAGATCGGCGGCATCGCCAGGCCCGGCGCCATCCTCTTCACCGCCGAGCTGCCGAAGACGCGCTCGGGGAAGATCATGCGCCGGCTGCTCAAGGACATCGCCGAGGGCCGCGCAGTGGGTGACACCACGACCCTGGCGGACCCGACCGTCGTCGAGAAGCTGAAGCAGCAGTACGGCGGGTAGGCCGAACACCGCGTCTCTCGCTTCGACGAGCGCCGTCGCGGCCCCCGACCCGCGGCGGCGCTCAGCTCTTGCGGCGGGTCTTGGCGGTGAAGGCCGACATGAGCCGCTCGACCTTGGTGCTCCCGCACTCGGTGCACTTGTGGCGGGCGGTCTCGTGCTCCTTCATGGTCTCACAGCATTCGAATGCGGCCTGGCACTCCAGGCACCGATATTCGTACGTGGGCATCCGGCGCTCCGGGCTGGGGCAGGTCGGGGGCGGGAACACCCCGCGCCGCCCGACCGCCATTTCCTGAATGGTATCGCTGGCGCCGAACGTCGTCCAGATCCCCTAGATCGGGCGCCCGAGTACCAGGGCGAACCCCGGGGGCTCGGTGGCGAAGTGCTCCACGGCCAGGCCGGCCCGGTCGAACATCACTTCGATGGACGGCCGGTTGTACTTGCAGCTCACCTCGGTCCGGATCGTCTCGCCGGCCTCGAACGTGAACTCGCCGGCGTCCGGGATCGACACGATGCACGCGCCATCGGCCACAAGGTGCATCTCGATCCGCTCGGCGCTGGCGGAGTAGTGGGCCCGGTGTCGGAACGCGTCGAGGTCGAAGTCGGCGCCCAGCTCCCGGTTCAGGACCCGGAGCACGTTCCGGTTGAACGCGGCGGTCACACCGGCCGCGTCGTTGTAGGCGGCCTCGAGGACCGCCACATCCTTCTGGAGGTCGAACCCGATGAGAAACCGGTCTTCCGGCCGCAGCTCGGCGCGGACACGTCGCAGCAGCTCCACGCCGGCACCGCGCGGGAAGTTGCCGATGGTGCCGCCGAGGAGCGCGAAGAGGACGGGGCGAGGCAGGTCGGCCGGGAGGTGGATGTCGGCGCTGATGTCGGCCACGAGCGGGCGGACGGCCGCGTCCGGGTAGGCGTCGCGGAGGTCCGCCGCCACCTGCTTCAGGAACTCGCCGCTGATGTCGATGGGCACGAAGACCGGCTCGTCGACGGCGTCGTGCATGGCATCGAGGATGGCCCGGGTCTTGTCGGCGGCCCCGGCGCCCAGCTCCACCAGCGAGGCCGGGCGCTGCCCGTGGACCCACTCCGGCATCCGGGCTTCGAGGAGCACTCGCTCGGTCCGGGTGGGGTAGTACTCCGGGAGCCGGGTGATCTCCTCGAAGAGCTCCGAGCCTCGCCGGTCGTAGAAGTACTTAGGGGAGAGGACCTTCTGCGGCTGCGACAGCCCCTGGGCCACCTCCTCCCGCATCCGCTCCATCGTCTGTGGCGTCATGATCCCCCTCGCGCTGCCGGGCGACGGGCGCGGTGGGCCCGGGCCGGTGTGCGGCCGTTCGGGTGCGGACCTATCTTGGGCAGCGGGCGGGCGCGGTCTGGACGGCGCAATTCAGCTCCTCGTTCAGGGGAAGGCTCATGATACCGGGGCGATCGGTGTCCGTCCAAGCAAACCCAGTGCCACGGGGTGGAGTTCCGCGGCAGCGGGCCCGGCCGGAGTCGAACGGGAGAGGATCGGAGCGGTGAGCACAGGGACACTCGAAGCCAGAGACGTGGTCAAGCGCTACGGTGATGTGGTGGCGCTGGACGGCGTCTCGCTGCGGGTGGAGGCCGGCGAGTGCATCGCGCTGGTGGGCGAGAGCGGATCGGGGAAGACCACACTGCTGCGCTGCTTCAACCGGATGGTCGAGCCCGATGAGGGGACGGTGCTGGTGGACGGCGAGGATGTTGCCGGCCGGGACCCGATCCAGCTGCGCCGCTCCATCGGCTACGTCCAGCAGGAGGGCGGCCTGCTGCCCCACTGGACGGTGCTCCGGAACGCCGCCATGGTGCCCTGGCTCCGGGGCGAGGAGGATGCCCGGGACGCGGCCCGGGACGCCCTCGGGCTCGTCAGCCTCCCGCCCGACGACTATGCGGACCGGTGGCCGTCCGAGCTCTCCGGCGGGCAGCGGCAGCGGGTGGCCATTGCCCGGGCGCTGGCTGGGCACCCGTCGCTGCTCCTCATGGATGAACCGTTCGGCGCCCTCGACGCCATCACCCGGGCGGAGCTCCACGACGCGTTCCAGGAGCTGATGGATTGGATCGAGGCCACCTGCGTTCTCGTGACGCACGACATCTCGGAGGCGATCCTCCTGGCCGACCGGGTGGCCGTGCTGTTGGAAGGTGCCCTCGAGCAGGTGGGGACGCCGCGGGAGCTGCAGGAGGCGCCGGCCACCGGGTACGTGGAGCGGCTCCTCGCGCGGGCGGGGGTGTGATGCGGCGCCTGGTAGTGGGGGTCGGGCTCGTATTCGGGCTGGGGGTGGTGCTCGCCGGCGGGACGGGATACGCAGCGGCCGAGCCCCCGGTGGCGCTCCAGGGATCTCCGACATCGGACACCGCCGGTTCGCCCGTGGTCATCGGCAGCAAGCCGTTCGCCGAAAGCTACCTCCTGGCGGAGATTCTCGGACAGCTGCTCGAAGCGAAAGGCTACACCGTGGACCGACGGTTCGGTCTGGGCGAAACGGAGATCACGTTCCAGGCGCTGCGCACCGGCGGGATCGACCTGTATCCCGAGTACACCGGTACAGGCCTGGTGGCGATCCTCGGCGCGGAGCCGTCGTCGGACCCGGTATCCGTGCTCCGCCACGTCCGGGACGTCTTCCGGGAGCGGTGGGACGTCTGGTGGCTCGCGCCGCTGGGGTTTCAGAACACCTTCGCCATCGCCGTCACGCAGGAGACGGCCGAGGCGTATGGCCTGGCCACCCTCTCCGACCTCTCCCGGGAGGCCCCGAACCTCACGGCCGGGCTCTCACCGGACTTCCTGGGCCGACCCGACGGGCTGCCCGGGCTGAAGGAGGCGTACGGCGCCATGGACTTCGCGGCCACCCGGTCGCTGGTCCAGGCGGTGAAGTACGAGGCGCTGGCGGCCGGCGAGGTGGACGTGATCGACGGCTATTCCACCGACGGTCAGATCGCCCGTTACGAACTGGTGGTCCTCGAAGACGACCGGCACTTTTTCCCGGCCTACGAGGCGGTCCCGCTGGTGGGCTCCGGGCTCTACCGGGAGCGCCCCGGCGTGGTGGCCACGCTCACGCAGCTCGCCGGCATGCTGGACGAAGACATGATGCGCCGTCTCAACCGTCGCATCGAGGTCGAGGGCCACGAGCTCGACGACGTGGCCCGGGACGCGCTCGTGGAGCTCCGGCTGGTGGAGCCGGCGGAGGGTGAAGGCGTCGCCGCAGGCGGCGGGCGCGACACCGCGGCTGCCGCCCGGGGCGGCGAGTCGCTGGTGCCCTACATGTGGGAGCGCCGGGCGATGCTGTGGCGCCTCACCCTCCGGCACCTGCTCCTGGTGGGCGTCTCGCTCGTGGCCGCCATCCTGATCGCCGTACCGCTGGGGCTCGGGCTCGAGCGGGTGCGGCTCGCCGCCGAGGGTACGATCCGGGGCGTCGGGCTCCTCCAGACCATCCCGAGCATCGCGCTGCTGGCCTTCATGATCCCCCTCATCGGGATCGGCGTGAAGCCGGCGCTGGTGGCCCTCTTCCTCTACTCCCTCTACCCGATCCTGCGGAACACCTACACCGGCGTCCGGGATGCCAGCCCCGAGGCCGTAGACGCCGCACGGGCCCTCGGGATGACACGCTGGCAGCAGCTCCGCTGGGTCCGCCTGCCGCTGGCCGCCCCCGTCATCATGGCCGGCATCCGCACCGCGGCCGTCATCACCGTCGGCACCGCCACCCTGGCCGCGTTCATCGGCGCCGGCGGCCTCGGCGACCCCATCGTCAGCGGACTCACCCTCTCCGACAGCAAGATGATCCTCTCCGGCGCCATCCCGGCGGCGCTCCTGGCGCTGGTGGTGGACGGCGGGCTGGCGGTGGCGGAGAAGGTGGTCTCACCGAAGGGGATCAAAGACGAGGGGTGAGCCACGTGGTGGGCGCCTCGAGCCGGGTTTTCGAGGTGGGCATCCCGAGTACTGAACGTAATCAACTGTGGGTCTTCTCCGGATTTGTTGAGAAGGCCCCGTGCTCGGGTCAATTAAAACGCCTCTTCAACATTTCGAGTGGGTCGTGGGCTCCGGAGGCATCGTTAACCGCGGAGACGCGGAGGCGCGGAGCACGCGCGGAGAACTTCTTTTGAGTTTGATCCGGTCACGGCAGGCTGGGCGGCGGAAGACGCAAGCTCTGCGTGGGAATCACGGAGGCCGGGTTCGGTTTCGCGGCCTCGCTGGCGGGTGCTGCGAGCCCGTGCGGGCCCGGCGCTCATGGCCCGGGAGCGGGGCGCCGCCGAGGGCCGCGCCCCGGGGAGCGCTTTCCGACCTCGCCGGGGCGCTCCCCTCCTCGGTCTGCCGGCTCCGGGTGGCCGGCCAGTGGGCCGCGACGCCGGCGCTGTACACGATGCCGAGCACCAGGTGCGACCATATCAGCACCTCGATCAGGAGCTCGGCGGTCACGACTTGGAGCGCGTAGCCCGTGACCACGAGGGCGATGAACGTCCCGGCGGCGATGAGCCCGCTCTTCCGGCCCTTCTTCACCCCCAGTGTGAAATGGCGCCAGATATGCCGCGACGTGATCAGCCCCACGGCGAAGACCTGGAGCGGCGCGATGAGGATGTGGGCCTTGAGCATCCACGGCTGGAGCGGGTGGTTGATCACCGCCCACGGATCGGGCGGCGTCATCATCTCCTTCATCCACCAGTAGACCACACCGGTGATCAGTGTCCCCGCGGTGGTGAGCCAGACCGCGCGTCGCTCGAACGGGGTCATGGTCATGGGTGGCCACCGAACGGAGAGATCACGTCGTGCAGCGCCAGCACCCGACGGGCGGCCTCCGTCAGCGCCCGGGCGGTCAGCGTGGCGCCGGTGAGGTTCCGGATCGCGCCGCGGGTCGAGAGCTCGTCGTTCAGGCGACGCGTTTCCAGCTGCCCGATCCAGCCTTCCGGCGCCCGGTACTCCGCCGGCTCCATGAACTTCAGCACGTCGACCCGCCGGACGCGGGCGTCCGGGTCCACCACCACCATGGCCACCTCGTTCTTCGTCCGGACCCTGTGGGCGTCGAAGTACGCCGCACCGGTGGGCTCCCCGTCCCGGGTGCCTACGTAGTAGGTGACGATCCCGGAAGCGATGTCCACCCCGTGTCCGGCCAGCTCCCGGGCCCGGTCCAGCTGCGCCTCGGACAGGTAGGCCGTCCGGCGCTCGACCTCGGCCGGCGCCGGGAAGGCCAGCGCCAGCGCTTCCTCCTGCGTCATCAGCGTCTGGGCGCCGAGGGGTGAGGCGATGAGGCCTGCGAGGAGCGCGAGCGCCGGCCAGCGCCCGGGCGGCGGACGCCACGGGGCCTCCCCGGACCCGAATCCGGGGAGGCGCGCGCGCGACGTCGTGGTATCCCGTCGTCGCATCAGAAGAGGTAGGAGAGCACCATGGCGAACTGGTTCCGGCCCGTGTCCGCCTGATTCGAGTGGATCTGGTAGTCCGCCTTCACGGCCACCTGCGGCACCGGCTTCCACGAGGCGCCGACGAGGACCGCCGTGCGCTCGTTGGCCGGATCGACCGTCACGCCCGTGGGCACCGCCACCTGCGTGTTCAGCCACTCGTACCGAACGTAGGGGAAGAGCTGATGCTCGCTTCCGGTGAACCGGAGCACGTCGTAGCCGGCGTGGGCGTAGCCGCCGCCCAGCCGCTCCGCCACGCCGCCGGCGCCCGCGGCGTTCAGCTGCGCCGCCTCATCGACGCTGGCACCGGCCACCAGCGCCCGCAGGTCGAGCCCCTGTGACTGGTAGCTCGCGTGCCCTTCCCAGATCAGCGTGTTGGCCTCCACGGTCTCGCCGCCCGGCGCAACCGCGCCCTGGCCGGAGCCGCCGTAGTAGACGCTGCCGCCCACCAGCAGACCCAGTACGCCGGTGTAGTCGGCCCGGAACACGCCGGCCACGTTCTCCGCCAGCGCCTTCGAGCCCTTCTGGCGGCCGCCCCGGAGCCCGCCGCCGCCGAAGTTGATCCCCTCGAGACCGTTCATGGCGTACGCCCGGTAGCTGATGGGCCCCACGTCGCCGAAGATCCCGAAGCCGTTCTCCCGCCAGGTGGTGGGGATGATGCTCTGCTCCACCATCGGCCGCGTGCTGCCCAGGAAGACCGGCGGCTCGTGCAGCTCGTTCACCAGCCCCATGGGCGAGAGGAGCAGCCCGCCGCGCAGGCCCACCGCATCACTCAGCCGGTAGTCCACGTACGCGAACTCAAGGAACGCCTCGTTGGCGTGCTCGATCTCGATCTCCGTGTTCACCAGCAGGCGGTCGTTGAACTTGTAGCCCACGTAGACGATGGCCCGGAGCGCATCGTAGACGTTCGTGGTGGGCGACGACGTGCCATCCTCCAGCTCGTCGGAGACGTGCCGGTAGAGAATCTCGCCGTACCCGCCGATGGAGACGCCCTGCTCCACCTTGTAGATCTTCGAGGCCGCCGGCCCGAAGCCCAGGATCCCCGTGTCGGCCTGCGCTACCACATCACCGCCGAGACGCATCCGCTCCAGCTCCCGGGTGATGGCTTCCACCTGCCGCTTCAGCCGCTCGATCTCCGACGTGTCCTGGGCAGGCGACGACGCCTCCGCGGCCCGCAGCCGGTCCGCCACGCTCGAGGTGGCGGCCGCTTCCGGAGCGCTCGCCCCGGCACCGATGGCCGCCGCCTTCGAGCCCGCGTCCACGGATTCCAGCCAGCGCGTCATGGCCGCGTTCCAGCGGACCTCGGCGCCTCCGGTGCTTCCGCCGCGCACGTCCTGGATCAGGACGCCGTACGGGCGGTCCGCCGCCCACTCGAGCGCAGCCTCCGGCCCCATCACGTAGAGCGCCGTGGAGAGGAGGTCCGAGACCATCGGATCCTCCGTCACCACGGTCACACTACCCCAGTCCGCCACCGGCTGGCCCGTTCTCGGGTCCAGCACGTGCCTCCCCCGCTCAGATAGGGAGGTGGTGGCTGCCGATGCATCGGCGAGGATCAGCGTAGCCACGCCCCGGTCCCGTACCCGGGCATGCGCCACACCGACCTCGACCGGGTTCGTCCCGACCGCCATCACCTGGCCGCCGAGGTCCAGCATCCCGCTGCCGCCCGCGGTTCGCACCGCCGCCGCGGCCTCACGCAGCGCCAGACCCTTTCCGAAGGCGCCCGCGTCGATCCATACGCCCGGAACCGTCCGGGTCACCGTCGAGCGCGACGGCTCCATCACCAGCCGGCCCCAGCCCGACGCACTCCGGGCCGCCTCCAGCTCCGGCGACGATGGCACCCGGCCTTCGCCCCGGACGTCCCACGCCTCGAGCAGCGCCCCTACCGCCGGATCGAACGTACGATCCGTGGCCGCCACCCAGCGATCCAGCTCCTCCAGCACCGCCAGCAGTGCAGGGGAAACCGCGTGACGCTCTCCCACCGGCGCACGGTTCAGAACCGCCAGATCGGTGTCCGTCCGCCACGTGCTCAGCAGCTCTTCCACGTCACGAACCGCGGCCTGCGCCGCCTCCGCCGTCGCGGCCGCCGCCGGCCCCGTGATCTCCAGCCCCAGCCGCGTGCCCATGGCCAGCGACTCCCGCTCCACGCGGTCGAACGCGGGCGCCGGCGCCATGCCGCCGGCGCGGGCCAGAACCGTCTGGGCCGCCGCGGGCACGGCAAGGAAGAGGAGCAGGAAAGTCGAGTAGAGCGCGGCTCGCCGCGCGTTGTGCAGTGGCATGTCCGGTCCTTTTTGAGATTGAGATTCGTTCTCAACACCGCCAAGGTACGTGACCCCCGGGGCGAGCGTCAAGGGCCGGGATCGATTACGTTGCAGGAAACCCGGGGTACCGGTGTTGCGTAGAGGTAGGCCGGGGAAGACGGCGCCCGGGAAGGAGGCCGGATGGAAGAGGTGACACGCAAGCGGATCATGCGGAAGCTTGAGGAGCTGCCGGAAGAGCAGCTGTACCAGGTGCTGGACTACATCGAGTTCCTCGCGGTGAAGTACGCCCGGGAGACGGGGCGGAAACCGGACGCGTTCCAGCAGTTCGCGGAACGGTTGGAGGATCAGATGCGGGTGCGCTCGCTGGCGCCGAAGGCGATGAAGGGGACGATGAAGGTGATGAGCACCGCGGGGAAAGTGATGGATGGCGTGCGGGAGCTGGGGAAGGATCTGGTGACGCCGCCGGACCGGACGGATGTGGTGGTGGACGGACGGGCGAGAGAGTCCGGCGAGAGGGGTTCGGAGAGCGCAGGGAACGGGGACGAGCGAGAGACGGAATGAAGCTGTTCAGGCGCGGGAAGAAGGAGTCGCGAGCCGTGGCGGTGCGGCTGATCCCGGTCCTTCCGCGGTTCGTGGGGCTGCTCTTCCGGCTGATGGCGGACGGCCGGGTGCGGCTGCGGCACAAGGGACTGGTGCTGGGCGTGCTGGCGTACGTGGTGCTCCCGGTGGACCTGATACCGGACTTCCTCGGGGTACTGGGGTGGACGGACGACCTGTTCCTGCTGGGGCTGGCGCTGCGGCGGCTGGTGCTGGCGACGGACTGGTCGGTGCTGCGCTCGAACTGGCGTGGCGACGAGGCGTCGCTGGAGCGTCTGGAGGAGGGTCTGACGGGGCTGGGCACGCTCCTCCCGGGGCCGGTTCACCGTCTGCTGGAGCGGTTTGTGGAGCGTTGGTGACGCCGGGCGTGAACGCGGCTTGACACCCTCGCGGCGGGCGCCGTACCTTCCGCCATGGAACGAGGGACCAGACCGGAGAAACGAAAAACACCCGCGGGGCCGCCCGAGTGCGGCGCGCGGGTGTCGTGCATCCAGGGGGAGCGTACATGACGGACGCGGGGCGTGAGAGGATCCTGGGCGAGGCGCTGACATTCGATGACGTGCTGCTGCAGCCGCGGCATTCCACGGTGCATCCGAAGGACACGTCGGTGGCGACGCAGCTGACGACGGGGATCGAGCTGCGGATCCCACTGATCTCGGCGGCGATGGACACGGTGACGGAGAGCCGGATGGCCATCGCCATGGCCCGGGAGGGCGGGATCGGGGTGGTCCACAAGAACATGCCCATCGACCGTCAGGCCGCGGAGGTGGACCGGGTGAAGCGGTCGGAGAGCGGGATGATCCTGAACCCGATCACCCTCTCTCCGGATGCGAAGCTCGGGGATGCGAACCAGCTGATGGCGCAGTTCTCCATCAGCGGGGTCCCGATCATCGATGAAGACAACCGGCTCGTGGGGATCATCACGAACCGGGACCTGCAGTTCGAGACGGAGATGGACAAGCCGGTGACCGACCTCATGACCCGGGAAGGTCTGGTCACGGCGCCGGTGGGCACGTCGCTGGCGGAGGCGGAGCGGATCCTCCACGAGCACCGCATCGAGAAGCTCCCGGTGGTGGACGACGATGGGGTGCTGCGGGGCCTGATTACCGTGAAGGACATCTTCAAGCGGCGGAACTTCCCGAACGCGTGCAAGGACGAGCACGGCCGGCTGCGGGTGGCGGCGGCGATCGGCACCTCGAGGGCCGACATGGATCGTACGGCGGCGCTGGTCGAGGCGGGCGTGGACCTGCTGGTGATCGACACGGCCCACGGTCATTCCCAGGGCGTTCTGGACGCGCTGGAGCGGACGCGTGCGGCGTACCCGGACGCCCAGATCATGGCCGGGAACGTGGCCTCGGCCGAAGCGGCGAGGGCGCTGGTGGAGCGGGGGGCGGACGCGGTCAAGGTGGGTGTGGGTCCCGGGAGCATCTGTACAACGCGCGTGGTGACCGGGGTGGGCGTGCCGCAGCTGACGGCAATCATGGAGTCGGTGGCCGGTGTGGACGGGTCCGTGCCGGTCGTGGCCGACGGCGGGATCCGTTACTCCGGGGATATCGTGAAGGCGCTGTCGGCGGGGGCGAGCGCGGTGATGATGGGCTCGCTGCTGGCGGGCACGGAGGAGAGTCCCGGCGAGAGCTTCCTCCTCGAAGGTCGGCGCTACAAGACCGTCCGGGGGATGGGTTCGCTGTCGGCCATGGAGGAGGGCTCGGCCGATCGCTATTTCCAGGAGGAGCGCGAGGCGCGGAAGTTCGTGCCGGAAGGGATCGAAGCCCGGGTCCCGTACAAGGGCCCGATGTCCGACGTGATCTACCAGCTGGTGGGTGGGCTTCGGAGCGGGATGGGGTACTGTGGTGTGGCGGACATCCCGGCGCTCCGGACCGAGACCCGGTTCGTGAAGATCACGGGCGGCGGGCTGCGGGAGAGCCATCCCCACGACGTGAAGATCACGCGGGAAGCGCCGAACTACCACTTGTAGGCGCAGGGCCGCGGGCCGGGTTCCGGGCCTTCCATCGGGCACGCCTCTTGCGCCCGTTGGAGGGTAATCCTCGCCATTCACCGAGGCACACCGGACATGATCTCACTCGACCAGATTCAGCAGCTCATCGATCGTCCCGACTCGGAGACGGGGATCCTCTCCGTCTACCTGGACATGTCGGTCAACGAGAACCAGAAGCGTACGCACCAGGTCTTCCTGAACAAGGAGAAGGCCCGGTTCCCGGAGCTGGACAGCGACCGGCCGGGGCATCACACGGAACCCATCGGCGCCGCGTTCGAGCGGATCGAGGAGTGGCTCGATTCGGAGTACGACGAGTCGAAGAAGGGCGTTGTGGTCTTCACCGAGGTCGATGGGGAGTGGCTCGAGGCGTATCAGCTCTCGGTCCCGGTCCAGAACCGGCTCGAGGTGTACGAGCGGCCGATCGTGGCGCCGCTGGTGGAGGTCTTCGAGCGCTACCATCACCACGGCGTGGTGCTGGTGGACCGGGAGCACCTGCGCCTGATGAGCATCTTCCTCGACCAGACGCTGAACGAGCGCGAGGTGGAGACCGAGCCGTACCCCGCGCCCCACGACATCCGGCGAGGCGGGTTCAGCGCCAAGGACTACCAGGACCGGAAGGCGGAGGAGACCCGGCACTTCTTCAAGGAGTTCGCCGAGGAGGTGGAGAGCTTCGTCCGTCGGCACGAACCCGATGACCTGATCCTGCTGGGCACACACGAGAACGTCCAGAAGTTCCGGGAGTTCCTGCCCGACACGGTGCGGAAGCTGATCAGCTACACCGACCGCATGGACATCGAGGCCTCGGCCCCGGAGATCCAGGAGCGGCTGGCCCCGGTTTTCGCGGCTCGCCTCGAGGAAGAGGAGGCCCGCGTGGTGCAGATGCTCCGGGAACGCGTTCAGCAGGCGCACAAGGCGGTGGCTGGACTCGATGACACGCTGAGGGAGCTGCAGGAGGGGAAGCTCGAGGCTCTCGTCATCTCGAACGAGCTGAGCGACCAGGGCGGTCGCTGCAACAGCTGCGGCTTCTTCCTCGCCCGCCGGGAGGGGAGCTGCCCGTACTGTGGAGGCAGTGTCCGGGATGCCGTGAACCTGTGCGAAGCCATGGTCCGCATGGCCGCGGATCAGGGGATCGCGATCGACTTCGTCCCGCCTTCCGCGGTGGGCGAATTGGGCGGCGTGGGCGGACTGGTCCGCTTCTGACCTCCTAGGCGAACACCTCGCCACCCCGCCTGTAGACCGGGCCGCCCGGAACGGGCGATATAAAAGGCCTCGTGGATGGTGCGGGCCAGGTGTTTGATATCG